>CAZSOD010000130.1:2675-8168 GCA_964608255.1 uncultured Ardenticatenaceae bacterium | reverse complement strand
GTCTTTTCGGCGCAAAAAACGAGCTCAGTATCGAACAGCAGTTCAGTGACCGGCCAGTTCGTGCCGTCGATGATCTGGTGGAAGAAGTCGCGGTAGCGGTTGGTCAGATTCCGGCCGCCGTGGGTGCTAATGGTCGGGAAGGAGACGACCAGCCAGCGGACGTCGAGCGCGTCGAGCAGGGCGCGGCCGCGGCCGGGGTAGTTACGCTCGAAGCGCGGCATCTCCTTCAGGAACAGCGCCACGTCGCCGCTTTCCGTCGGCGCTTGCAGGGCCACGTCGCGCACGAAGGCCAGCGGCGGCAGCCCTTGCAGGATGAAGTAGTGGTTGAGGAACGCCACCCGCGGCTCGTGGATGTCGTAGGCGATGAAGTCCGTGCCGCTGGCGGGCAGGCCCATCCACGGGAAGGCCAGCGGGTTAAGGCCGCAGGCGATGTCGAGCAGGCGGCCAGGTGGCCCGGTGACGGCGAAGATGTCGCGATAGAAGGTGTCGAGGATGGGCAGGCGCTCGCGAGTAGAGAGGTGGGCGTGCTGCAGGTCGCGGCAGGCGGCGCGGATGGCCTCGTCGTCGCCGCGGGCAAAGACCTCATTGAGGCGCTCGGCCGCTGCGGCGTAGTCAGGGTCGCCCAGGTAGGGGGCCATGATGCTGTGCAGCCGCTTGCGGACGGCCTTCTCGGCCGGGCGGGCCTTTTTGTGCGTCGCCACGGCCTCGACGGCCAGTTGGCGGATCGTCTCCTCGCTCGTGTCGCGGTACTTCTTCGATTGCTTGATGGCGGCGACCACCGCCGCGACGGCCGTTTCATCGACTGACATAGGCTTGCCCCTTCGCTCCTCGTATTGTAACCGAAGCACGGCGGAACCTCACGTAAACAACGCAAAGGAGTCCGGGGGGCCAAGGGCTTACGGGCTTGCCGCGGCGTACCGGGCATAATGGGCGATCTTGGCGCGAGGTCCTTATCCTCTTTGCGTCTTTGCGTCGGGTCTGCCCCTGTGCTACTATCAAAATATTATCTTTCATTCATCGATCATCTTTGCAGGTCTGATTGTTCCGGGTTTGGGTGGTTACTCTCGTTGAGCGGGTCTCTCTGTTTTCTCCGGTCGTCGGCGCGGCTCGCCGGCCCGGATGTCCTATGCGCTAGCCCGACGGGTAATCGCGGATACGCCAGTCCTGTAAGCGCCGGAGGCCCGCCTGGCCCGGCAGCCATATGATTGTGAATGGTGGATGCGTCGAGGGCATTCACCTTTTTTATTTTTGTCCGTCGCCAGATCTGAGGGGACTTTCGGGACCTGTCAGTTCTAACAACCTATCATTCATCATTATCATCCTGGGAGTTATCAGACCATCATGGGCTCGCGTATCGAGACAATCTCGCGTTTCATTGGCGCGCTGGTGCTGGCCACGGCGCTGTCCATCGTTGGCGTGCGGCTGGCCACTCTGCTCAATCTTGACCCGCTGCGCTACGGCATTGCTTTCGGCGTGGCGGGCGGCGTGCTGGGGGCGGTGCTTGGCTTTCTCTTCACCCCTTACTTAACCGTCCGGCCGATCAGCGCCGCCCGTGCCGCCCTCTCAGCCATGCCGCTGGAACGCCTGGTGGCGCTGATCTTCGGTATCTTCATCGGCCTCATCGGCGCGGCGCTGTTCGCCATCCCCCTCTCGCAACTACCCTCGCCGTTTAAGGAAATCTTGCCGCTGGCCTCGGCCCTGGGCTTCTGCTACCTGGGCGCGGTGCTGATGATCAACCGCTACCGCGACCTGCGTGACTTCCTGGTCGGGCTGTGGCCGTTGCGCCACGACAAGTCGGCCGAGGCGGAAAAGAAGAAAGAGGACGAGCCGGTCATTTTGCTGGATACCAGCGTCATCATCGACGGCCGCATCCTCGACATTGCCCGCACCGGCTTTGTGCGGCAGGTGCTGCTGGTGCCCAACTTCGTGTTGAAGGAGTTGCAGCACATCGCCGACAGCCCGGATAGCCTGCGACGCAACCGCGGCCGGCGCGGCCTCGACATCCTGAGCATGCTCCAGAATGAATCGCCCGTGCCGGTGCGCATCACCGACATGGATCCGCCGCAGACGCGCGACGCCGACAGCAAGCTCGTCCTGCTTGCCCGACGCCTGACCTGTCCGATCATGACCAATGACTACAACCTGAACAAGGTGGCCGAGTTGCAGGGCATTACTGTGCTCAATATCAATGATCTGGCCAACGCGGTCAAGGCTTCTTTCCTGCCCGGCGAGGAGTTGAGCGTGACCATCATCCAGGAAGGCAAGGAGTACGGGCAGGGGGTCGGCTACCTGGACGACGGGACCATGGTGGTGGTCGAGGACGGCTACCGGCTGATGAACCGCACCGAGCATGTCGTCGTGACGAAGGTCTTGCAAACCACGGCGGGGCGCATGATCTTTGCCAAGCCGTAAGAAAGGGGCCAGGTACCAGGTTCCAGGGCAGACCCTCTGCCCTGGAACCTGGTACCTGGAACCTAGTTTGAGGAGTCTACACGAATGGCACTGAGGATTTACAACGTTCTATCGCGGCAGAAAGAAGAGTTCGTGCCGCTGACGCCGGGAAAAGTCAATATTTACGTCTGCGGCCCCACGGTCTACGACTACTCCCACATCGGCCACGGCAAGACCTACGTCAGCTTTGACGTGGTTGTGCGCTATCTGCGCTTCCTGGGTTACGACGTGCTCTACGTCCAAAACATCACTGACGTCGGGCACATGCTTGACACCGGCGAGGATCGCATCCTGAAGAAGGCGCGCCAGCTTTCGGCCGGGCCGATGCAGGTGGTGGAGACGTATGCCCGCGAGTACTTCGCCGATATGGACGCGCTCGGCGTGCGCCGGCCCGACATCAGCCCGCGAGCCAGCGGCCACATCCCGGAGGAGATTGCCATGATCGAGCAACTCATCGACAAAGGCCACGCCTATGTGGTGGATGGCTCGGTCTATTTCGACGTGGCCTCGTTTCCGGAGTACGGCAAGCTGAGCGGCCGCATCGTTGAAGACCTGGAGGAGGGCACGCGTGTTGCCGTGCGAGAGGAAAAGAAGCACCCGGCCGACTTCGCCCTGTGGAAGAAGGCCGAGCCGGAACACATCCTGCGCTGGCCCAGCCCGTGGGGCGAGGGTTTTCCCGGCTGGCACATCGAATGCTCGGCCATGTCGGCCAAGTATCTGGGGCAGACGTTCGACATCCACGGCGGCGGCATCGACAACATCTTCCCCCACAACGAGTGCGAAGTGGCTCAGAGCGAAGCCGTCCACGATGCGCCCTTTGCCCGCTACTGGATGCTAACCGGCTCGCTGACGCTCGACGGCATCAAGATGAGCAAGAGCCTGGGCAACACGATGACCGTCAAAGAGGCGCTGCGGCGCTGGCGGGCCGAGGCCATCCGCTATTTCATCCTGTCCAGCCAGTACAGTAACCCGATCGATTTCTCCGACGAGGCAATCGAGGCGGCGCACAAGGGCTGGCAGCGCGTCTGGGGCGCGGTTAGCCTGGTGCGCGAGACGCTGCGGCGGGCGGAACAGGGCGAGGCCAGCGCCGAAGCAACGGCCATGCTGGACGCGGCCCGCGCGGCCTTCATTGAGCGCATGAACGACGACTTCAACGCCCCTGGCGCGCTGGCTGTGTTGCAGGACCTGACGCGGCAAGTGAACACGCTCATAAATGAGGGCGGTCCGCAAACGCAGGGCACGCTGGCGGCCATCGACGCGCTGTACCGCGAGTTGGGCGGCGACGTGCTGGGCATCGTGCCGGAGCGCGAAGAAGCCGGCGGAGCCGACGCCGTGCGCGAAGACGGCCTGGTGCGGCTGCTCATCGACCTGCGCGCCGAGGCGCGAGTTAAGAAGGACTGGGCCACGGCCGACACCATTCGCAACCGGCTGAAGGAACTGGGTGTCGCGCTGGAAGATCGAGCCGATGGGACGATCTGGAAGCTGGGGTAGAACGACCGCCAACCGCGGCCAGAGCAGCGCAGAACTCGCTTCTCTTCTGGCGGCGGTCGGCGGTCGGCCGTCAGCGGTCGAGGTTAAGCCATGACCAGTAACGCCGAAGCCCTCGTCCGCCGCCACCCGGTGTTGGAGGCGCTGCGGGCGCGCCGGCGCCAGCTCATCCGGCTGCACGTGGAGCCTGCGCGCGGCAAGGCCGAGCAGCGCGAGCTCCAGCCCATCCTTGACGCGGCGCGAGCGGCCGGCGTAGCCGTGACTACGGCCGACAAGCAGGCCCTTGACCGGCTGGCGCAGCGCTACGGGGCCGACCCCAAGCACCAGGGCGTGCTGCTGGAAACCGGTCCCTATCCCTACGCCGAGCCGGACGAAATGCTGGGACTCGCTGAGCAGCGGGGCGAGCGGCCCTTCCTGCTGCTACTTGACCTGCTTCACGGGCCGCAGAACATCGGCACGCTGCTGCGCACGGCCGAGGCGTGTGGCGCGCACGGGGTCATCCTGCAAGACCGCCGCGCGCCTGAAATCACGCCGTCGGTCGTCCAGTTCGCCGTCGGGGCAACGGAGCATTTGCTAATTGCCAAGGTGACGAACCTGACCGAGACGATGCGCCGGCTGAAGGATGCCGGGGTCTGGCTGGCAGGGCTGGACCTGGACGAGGCGGCGCGCGAACTGGGGCAAGTCGATCTGAATATGCCGCTGGGCATCGTTGTCGGGCACGAGGGTGAAGGGTTGCGGCGGCTGGTGCATGACCGCTGCGACTTCATCGTGCGCTTGCCGATGCGCGGCCGGGTCGAGTCGCTCAACGCCGCCGTGGCCGGCTCTATCCTGCTCTACGCTGCCTGGCAGGCGCGCGGGTTCAATAGATAAGAATTAGCAGCCCCGGACCTCGCGGATTTCAGCATAACGCAAGTAAAATCCGGGCAATCTGTAATCCGGGGTTTCCTTCTAGACCATGAGTGACGAGATCATCGTCAATAAGATGGACTGTGCCCGCATCCCGACGGACGTGGGCGAGTTCACCCTGTGCCTCTACCACAACAACCACGACGACAAGGAGCACCTGGCGCTGACCGTCGGTGACTTGAGCGCCGGGCCGCCGCCGCTGGTGCGCGTGCATTCGGAGTGCTTTACCGGGGACGTGCTCGGCTCGCGGCGCTGTGATTGCGGCCCGCAACTGGCCGCCGCCATGCGCCTCATTGCCGCTGAAGGGCGCGGCGTCATTCTCTACTTGCGCCAGGAAGGGCGGGGCATCGGGTTGCTGGAGAAGCTGCGCGCCTATAACCTGCAAGACCTCGGTTACGATACCGTCGACGCCAACCTGCTGCTCGGCCACCAGCCCGATTTGCGCGACTACCGGGTGGCGGCCGAGATGCTGCGCGACCTTGACGTGACCTCGCTGCGCCTACTGACCAACAACCCGGACAAGATCGCCGGCCTGGAGCGCTGCGGGCTTCGCGTAGCCGAACGCGTGCCGCTGGAGACGGCCGTCCATGCCGAAAACGCCCATTACCTCGATACGAAGGCGCGGCGCATGAGACACCTGCTGAATGG
>CAZSOD010000130.1:0-2575 GCA_964608255.1 uncultured Ardenticatenaceae bacterium | reverse complement strand
TGAACCCGTCACCCGTCACTCGTCACCCGTCACTCCGAATGAACTCGTCACGCGTCACTCGTCACTCGTCACTGTGGATGATTTGCTGACCATTCCCACGGGGCGCGAGGGCCGCCCCTTCGTCACCCTCAGCTATGCCCAGAGCCTTGACGGCTCGATAGCCGCGCGGCGGGGCGAGCCGACGGCCATTAGCGGCCCCGAGGCGCTGCGGCTGACCCATCAGTTGCGCGCGGTTCATGATGCCATTCTCGTGGGCATCGGCACGGTGCTGGCCGATGACCCGCAACTGACGGTGCGCCTCGTCCGCGGGCGCGATCCGCAGCCGGTGGTGCTTGACAGCCGGCTGCGCTTCCCCCTCTGGGCGCGACTGCTGCGCGAGGGGCGGCGACCGTGGGTGCTGACGACCGACGCCGCCAACCCGTCGCGCCAGGCGGAGCTGGAGGCAGCCGGGGTGCGCGTCGTCCGGCTGGCCGCCGGGCCCGATGGCATGGTCAGTTTGAACGCGGCGCTCGACTACCTGGGCCACGCCCGGCTGCGCGCCGTCATGGTTGAGGGGGGGGCGACGGTCATCGGCAATTTCCTGGCGGCGCGGCTGGCCGATCGGCTGGTATTGACCATCGCGCCGCTATTGCTCGGCGGGCTGCACGCGGTCGGGGGCAGTGCGCTCCCGTCCGCCAACGGCCGGGCCTTTCCCGCCCTTGTCCGGCCGCGCTATCTCGCTGTGGGGCGGGACGTCATTCTGTATGGGGAGCTGGAAGGAGTGTAGGTGATGAGCATTACCTTTACCCCGGCGGGTCAGGACCGTTTTGGCGAGTTCCGCGGCCTGGGGATCAGTTCGATCCAGTTCAAAATCACGCCGCGCGACGGGGCGGATGTGTTGGTGCTGGAGAACACTTTCCACGCCCGTGGCGGCCCGGCCCGCCATTTGCACTATGAACAGGACGAGTGGTTCTACGCCGTCGAAGGGGAGTTCGTGGTCGAGGTGGGCGCGGAGCGGTTTTCCCTGACGCCCGGCGATTCGCTGGTGGCCCCGCGACGCGTGCCCCACGCCTGGGCCTTCGCCGGCGGCGGCCGCGGCCGCATGCTCATCACCTTTCTGCCCGCCGGGCAAATGGAGGCCTTCTTCCGCGAGGTAACTCAGGCCGACGCCATGCCGATGCAGGACCCAGCCCTCTGGCGGCGCTACGGGATGGAACTGGTGGGGCCGCCGCTGCGAGTAGAATAAGGCTTCCCGCGCCAGGGCGTGTATCCGGGGCGGCGCGCCATCGGGTTCCGACATTTCAACCCTGTATGCCACGGAGAAAGGGCGTATCTTGCCCACCTGTGCTATAATCCTCCAGTTAGCTATCTCACCATGACCGCAGCACAGACGCCCAACCGCGAAAGCAGCGCCAACCGAATGCCGACGAGCGCCGCGCCGAGCAGCGCGCCTGCTCCGGCCGCCGGTTCGTGGACGACTATTGAACCGGCCCACGGCTCCGTCTATGACCAGCCGGGCGCGGCCCGGGGCTACGCCCGCTCGTCCTACCAGCCCACGCCCGAGCAACTGGCCCGCGATGAGGCCCGCCGCCGCCACCTGCGCCGTAACGTCTACGCGCCGCTGGCCGTCGCCATCCTGCTCGTCGTCGCCGCTTTCGTAGCCGTCGTCGTCCTGGGCCTCTTCGTGCGCACGCCTGTCGCCCGTTCGTTCATTGCCGGGTTGTCGGGCCTGGTCGTCATTTTGCTGTCCATTCCGCTCATCGCCCTGCTGAGCGTAGCGCCGCTGGCCTACGCCGGCTGGCGGTGGAACCGCCGCCAGAACCGCCGCGCCTTCCCGGAAACCGGCCCCATGGCTTACCGCGGCCGCCTCCAGACGCTGCTCTGGCAATTGGACAGACTGCTCGACCAGGCGGCGCGCGCGGCCGAGCGCGGCGGCGCGGCCGTCGCCCGGCCGCTGACCCGCCTGCACGCCCTGGCCGGCTACTGGCGCGAATTCGTCCGCGCGGCCCGGCGCAACTTTACTCGGAGGTAGAGTCCTATGAGCACAATCGACAAAACGCTGAACCAGGAACTGGCTGCCATGGACAGGCGCGAGGGTTGGGAAGCCCGCGTCCTTGTTGCTGGCGGCGCGCTCGGCGCGATCATCGGCTTGCTGACGTCCTGGCTGCTCATCCGCACCTCGCGCGAGACCCGCAGCGGCCCTCCGGCCATCACGACCAGCGACGCCATCAAAGTCGGCATCACCGCCATCGGTCTGGTGCGCTCCATTGCGGCCCTGGGAGATAGACACTAAATCGCAAGGAGCATATTGCATGAGTAACGATCCCGGATCGGCCCGCCGTGGCCGGTCCCGCGGGGCTTCCGGCGCGGCCCGACAGGCTGCCGCGAAGCCCAAACGTCCGTCGCCCCAGTGGCGGCGGATGGACCTTCACATCCACACCCCCGGCTCGAACGATTATCAGGAGCCGCACGTCACCTACCTCGACATCCTTCGCCAGGCGGCGGCGCGCGGGCTCGACATCCTCGCCGTGACCGACCACAACACGGTCGCCGGCTACGCCGCCATGCAGAAAGAGGTCGAGCAATTGCTGTGGCT
>CAZSOD010000129.1:0-10165 GCA_964608255.1 uncultured Ardenticatenaceae bacterium | reverse complement strand
GGCCGGTACTTGCTCGGCCACCGCCCGCAGCGCCGGCAGTTCGTCCATTACCGCCACCAGCGATGCTTGCCGTGCAGGCAACGGCGCGATCGTCGCATTAATCTCGTCGAGTCGCTGCTCCAGTTGTGCCAAATGCACGCTCAAGTGCGGTACTGGCTCCACCGCCGCGGCCAGCTCAGCTTGCCGGGCTTCCAAGGGCGCTACGTACTGCCCCAGTTCCGCCAACTGTTGCTCCAATCCGCCTACGACGGCATTGAGCTCGGGCAGCATGGCGACGCCAGCCGCCAGTTCGGCCTGGCTCTGACCCAAGGGCGTCAACCGCGCGTCCAGCTCGGCTGTGCGCCGCTCCAGCTGCGCCAGGGGATCGCGCCATGCCTCTTCGACCGTACCCAGACGCGCGCCATACCGCGCGTCGATCTCATTCAGCCGGCCACTCAACTTCTGCTCGATCTCATCCAACCGCTCATCGAACCGCAGAAACTCGGGTGAGATTTCCGTGCTGCGATTGGCGACGGCGTTCAAGCCCTCCTGCCAGTCGGCGGCCATCAGGATCGTCCGCGTCTCGTATTGGTCGGCCAGAGCGTCCAGTTTAGCCTGGTGATCCGCCGCCAGCGCCTCCAAATGCTCCTGGAAGCGCGTCGCCATGGTCGTCAGGTTTGTTTGCGATTCGGCCGCCAGCGTTACCGTCCGCTCGCGCAGTTGCGCCGCGAGAATGCCGACCGTCTCCTGCAGCGCGGCATACTGGCTCTCGAGCCGCCCCAGGTCTTGCGCCTGGGTGTCCTGACGCTTAGTCAGAGGAGCCAGGTGGTCATCGATGCCCAGTGAAGCCGGCAGCGTCTCCTCCAGCGTCTGGACCTGCAGGGCAAGACGACCGTTGCCGTCGCGCAGCGCGGTCACTTCCGACAGGAGCCGGCCTTCAACCTGAGCCTGGTCGGCCTGCACCCGCTGCTGGATGGCGACGACGGCGGCGTTGATTTCGTCGCGCAGCCGCGCCCGTTCCTCGTCCATGTTGGGGATGCGCGTCAGTTGGGTGTTCAGGTTCGACAGATGCCATTCAAGGTCTTGCAGGCGCTGCTCCTGCGCGGCAGCGTTGGGGTCGTTTTCCGGAATCCGCTCGAAGCGCTCGGCGAAGTTGGCAACGTGCCACTCGAGTTCCTGTATCTTCTGGTCGCGCTCGGTCAGGTCGCGCCCCTGCTGGGCCAGACGCTGCTCCAACTCGGCCATTTTGCGGGCCGACTTGCGACGCTCTTCGTCCAGCCACTTCAGATGATTGCGCAGCTCGCCTAGTTCGCGTGTCTGTGCTGTATTTGAGCTAAGAGTCATCGGAGGAACTCCTTGGGCATCTGTAATGTCGAACCAGGGCCAACGTAGGCCGCTGTCGCGCCAGCCTCAACCGGCGCGGCGCCTTACAACAAATCAAAGCAGCCGTCGCCAAGAATCGGAGAGAGACGGCTTTCAAGTCAATGAAATAGTGCCACAGCCCTCCCTTGCGGCACATGAAATGTACGTGAAATGTAGTCGCGCCCGGTCATAAATGGCCCGTGAAATCTCTCGGGGGGGCGGGAAAGAGAAGTGGCGGGCGCCAGCGCGCCAGACTACAGAGGGCACGCAGCCCCTTCATCAGCCTGGCGCTCTTTGCGTCGCGGTGGGCGGGAGATCGGTCCGCGGTTTGGCGTTGCCCGGGGGGCTTACTCTGTCAGCGAGAAGGGGACGCGGATAACGCGCCCGTCAACGCCGGTCAGCACCGGGTCGACGCCCTGAGCGTCAAACGCGCGCGGCTCGCCGCGGTCGGCGTAAAGCAACAGGTAGAGCGGGCCGGTGTCGGGCGCGGGGGCGAGCCCGACCACCACGTCATGGTTGACGCCGGCGGGCACAAACGTCCGGCCGAGCTGGAGGCCCGGCTCGCCCCCGCTATCGGCGTGAACCGCCACCCAGGTATCGACCGGACTGACGACCAGTTGCACGGTCACGCCATCGTCGGGGCCGAGAGGCTGGTCGCGAACGATGGCATGGGCGCCCTGGTCGGTGCGGAAGGCTGCCGGTTGGGGCATGCGGTTGTTGTAACGGACGATGGGATCGGCCGCCGGGTCGAACTCGTCGCCGGGATTCGTGTCAGCGTGGAGGCGGGCGTAGAGCTGCGCGGTGACGGCCGAGTCGGTCACTTCAACGCGCACGTTTTCGTTTAGCCCATCAACCAGCGGGGCGCTGCCGATGATCAGCCCCGGCTGGCCGTCCTGGTCGAAGTAGATCGCTGCCCAACCGGGCCCGTCGCTCAGCGCCCGGTCGATCACCACCGCGCCGTCGATGACCGGCTGGTCGTAGACAACAATGAGCGGCGGATAGTGGGCGCGGAAAGACGCCACCACTGGCTGGCCGTTGAAGAGCAGCGGCTGATCGCCCGCGGCGAACTCCGGCACGCCGATCTCGCCGTTGTCCTGGTGGAGGACAGCGTAGAGCATTGGCGTGGCATGGCGCAGGTCAACGGCGATGGGAACGTTTTCGTGCAAACCCGCGTCCAGGCGGACGCGCCCGATGACCTCACCGGCCCTGCCGCCATCATCGGCGTGAATGGCCGCCCAACCGGCCTCGAGGAACTCGACCCGCGCCAGGGTGACGACACCATCCTCACCCACGTTCTGCTCGGCAGCCTCGACGATTGGCCGTGGCAGGGCTAGCTCAACGGCGAAGGCCGTCTCCGGCTCGCCCGGGTAGGGCTCGTCCTCGCTAGGAAACTCGAACACCCCCTCGGCCCCGGTGTCCAGGTGCAACCCGGCGTAAAGCGTGTCGGTCGCCGCCAGCGGGTCGACGGTCACGCGCACGCCCTCGTGGACGCCGCCGGCCAGCGGCGTCTGGCCGATGGGCTCACCCGGCGCGCCGTCGATCTCATTGTAGATGACCAGCCAGCCGGGGCCGGGCAGAGTGACCTCGGCCGCGGTCAATTCGCCATCTTCGTCCAGCGACTGGTCGCGGATCGTCACAGCGGGGGCGATAGGCGTTGGCTCCGGGGTAGGAGTGCGCGTCGGCGTCGGCTCCGGGGTCAGAGTAACGGTGGCGAAGGCGCGGGTGGGGGTGGCCTCGGCCGCCCCGTCGCGGTCAAGCAGCGAGCAGCCGGCGACGGTCAGCAGCAACAGGGCCAGCAGGAGTTCGACGGAACGTTGCCTCAACAACTTGTTACCTAGGCGGCGATGTTCAGAGGAAGCCACAGATGAAATTGTAGCGGGGAATCAGGGCAAGGCCAGTGGCGTGAACGCGGCGCTCATCAGAAGCGCACGATGTTCCGCAAGCGGTGGTACAATATCCCGGTTGATCGGCCGGGCCTGGCCACGGCGCTCGAAGTCCTCGCCTCGTGGAGCTTAACTGATGAGTGATATTACCATCCACAACGCGCGCCTCCACAACCTCAAGAACGTCACGCTCGCCATCCCTAAGAACCAGCTCGTCGTCCTGACCGGACTCTCCGGCTCGGGCAAGTCAACACTGGGCTTCGACATCCTCCTGATGGAAGGCATTCGCCAGTACATGGAGGCGCTGGGCATGGTCACGTTCGGCGTCTCCCGCCCGCCGGTGGACGAGATCAGCGGCCTGTCGCCGGCCATCGCCATCGACCAGCGGCTGACCAACAATAGCCCGCGCTCGACCGTCGGCACACAGACCGAGGTCTACACCTACTTGCGCGTCCTGTTCGCTCGCCTCGGCCGCCGCCCCTGCCCACACTGCGGCCAGCCCATCCCGCCGACCTTCGCCGGCGATGACTGGGAAGGGGCAGACGACAGCCCGGCCGCGCCGGAGGCCACCTTCCCCTGCCCCCACTGCGGCCAGCCCGTGGCCGAACTGACGATGGCCCACTTCTCTTTCAACAAGCCGGAAGGGGCCTGCCCCACCTGCACCGGGCTGGGGACGGTCCACCAGGCCGATCTGACGCGGCTGGTGGACGAGTCGAAGAGCATCCCCAACGGCGCAGTGCGCGACTGGAATGCCCCTTTCGTCGCCTACAATAGCGGCGTCCTCGAGGCAGCGGCCGCCCACTACGGCTTCCTCCTCGACCTGTCACGGCCCGTGAGCGACTTCAGCCCGGGGGCGCGCGACCTGCTCTACTACGGCGCGGAAAGCCCGCGCTTCCGCCGCCACTTCCCCGATATTGAGCCGCCGGCCACCGTCCGCGGCGGCCGCTTCGAGGGCGTGGCGACCGCTCTGCTGCGCCGCTACGCCGAGCGAATTCAGGACGCGGAGTACCGGGATAAGATGGCCGCGTACCTCGTCACCGACATCTGCCCCGACTGTGGCGGAACGCGGCTGCGGCCGGAGAGCCGCGCTGTCACCGTCGCCGGGCAGGACATCGTGGCCCTGACCCGCCTGTCGCTGGCCGATCTGGGCGGCTGGCTGGTCGGGCTGCGGGCGGCGCTGCGCGGCGACGAGGCAAGCGTCGCCGAGCCTGTCCTCAACGACCTCGACGTGCGCGTCGCCCGGCTGGTGGAGGCGGGGGCGGGCTACCTGACGCTGGAGCGCGACTCGCCGTCACTCTCAGCAGGGGAGGCCCAGCGGCTGCGCCTGGCGTCGCTGCTCGGCGCTTCGCTGACCGGGCTGCTCTTCGTCTTCGACGAGCCGACCATCGGCCTGCACGACCGCGACACCCACCGCCTTATCGCCATCTTGCGCCGGCTGCGCGACCTGGGCAACACCGTCCTGGTCATTGAGCACGACCTGGAGGTAATTGCCGCGGCCGACTACGTGGTCGACTTCGGCCCCGGCGCGGGCAAGCATGGCGGGCGGGTCGTCGCCGCGGGCGCGCCAGGCGAGATTGCGGCCAGCGCGGCCTCGGTCACCGGCGACTACCTGGCCGGGCGGGCGGCCATCCCGATACCGCCGGACCGACGGACGCCGGGCGAAGCAGCGCTGACCGTGCGCGGCGCGCGCCACCACAACCTGAAGAACGTCACCGTTCGCTTCCCGCTGGGGCTTCTGATCGCCGTGACCGGCGTCTCCGGCTCCGGAAAGTCATCGCTGGTGTTCGACGTGCTGGATCGCGCCCTTCGCCGGCGGCTGACCAGGGCCAGCGAGCCGCCCGGCGACCACGACGGGGTAGACGGGATCGACCACCTCGACAAGGTCATCACCATCGACCAGAGCCACGCCGGCCGCATTCCCCGCTCCAACGCCGCCACCTACGCCGATGTCTTCACCCCCATCCGCGAAACGTTCGCCGCCACGCCCGACGCCCGGCAACTCGGACTGACCGCGCGCCACTTCTCCTTCAACGTCCCCGGCGGCCGCTGCGAGCGCTGCCAGGGCGCTGGTGTGCTGACCGTCAATATGCACTTCCTGCCCGGCGTCGAGGTGCGCTGCCCGGTCTGCCACGGCCGCCGCTTCACCGGGCAGACGCTGGCCGTCCGCTATCGCGACCATGACATCGCCGAGGTGCTCGATCTGACGGTGGGGGAAGCGCTGGCCCTTTTCGCCGACGTGCCCGCCGCCCGCTCGCGGCTCCAAGTGTTGAACGACGTCGGCCTGGGCTACCTCCAGCTCGGCCAGCCGGCCACGACCCTCTCCGGCGGCGAGGCGCAGCGGGTCAAGCTGGCCAAGGAACTCGGCCGCCGCGCCGCCCGCCGCACGCTCTACCTGCTCGATGAACCGACGACGGGGCTGCACGTGGCAGACACCGCCCGGCTGCTGGCGGTCTTGCAGCGCCTCGTAGGCGCGGGCAACACGGTCATCGTCGTTGAGCACAACCTGGAACTGGTGAAGGCAGCCGACTGGGTGATCGACCTGGGGCCGGAGGGCGGCGCGGCCGGCGGACGGGTCATCGCCGAGGGGACGCCGGAGGCGGTCGCGCAGGCTACCGACTCACACACCGGCCGCAGCTTGCGCGCTTTCCTGGCCCGCCACCCTCACATGACTCGAACGGAATGAGCGCGACACTTGGCCTGCCAACGTTGTGACTTCGTGTACAGGCGAAAGTAGCGCGCAGTTTCGCGATAGCTTTTGACACTGCGTCCAGCACGTGTTGAGAGAAAATGGGGCCTCCAGTAGACTAGGCTTATACTCCGAGCAGGAAACTTGTCCGAGGTGGTCACTATGTCTGGTCACACGCTCGTCTCACCCCTCGCCGAAGACCCCGAACAGCTGGAACAAGCCTACCATGCGGCAGTGAAGGCTGGTCAAACGGACGTCTTTCGGCAGACCATCGCCGCGCGCCGCGCCGCCGCGCCCGACAATCAGCTCTACGCCGCCTGGTATTACCGGCTACAATACGCCGCCGCGCAGGCCAAAGGCACGTTCGTCAAATGGGCCTGGGTGCTGCCGCTGGCCCTGATGAACGGCCTGCTGTTCTGGTGGCTGTCCGACGACGCACGCTACGCCATACGGCTGGAAGATATTCGCGGCGCGACGTTCGAAACCTTCATCCCGACGCTCGTCCTGCTGGTCGGGCCGCTGGCCGCGCTGTTCGTGCTGGCCTACCTGGCCGCGGCCGGGCGGCGGCGTTGGGGCGTGGCGGCCATCATCGGGGCCGCGCTTGTCGCCGCGGCGGCGTACGTGCTGCTGGTCTACCCGCGGCTGGGCACGCGGCCGTACCAGGAGCAATACCTGACGCTGATGGTCATGCACCTGCCGTTGCTGGCCTGGGCCGGTGTGGGCCTCTTCCTCAGCCTCAACCACCGCGACGCGGAGAACCGGTTCGCCTTCCTGATCAAGTCGCTTGAGGTCTTTATCATGGGCGGGCTGTTCGCCATCGCCGGGGGTCTGTTCACCGGGATTACCTTCGGCCTGTTCGCGGCGCTGGGCATCGAACCGCCGCAACTGGTGATGCGGCTGTTCATCGCCGGGGGCGGCGGGCTGATCCCGGTGGTGGCCGTGGCCGTCATCTACAACGCGGTCGAGCCGCCCGCGCGGCAGGCGTTCGAGGAAGGGTTGAGCAAGCTGGTCGCGCTGCTCATGCGCGTCCT
This sequence comes from uncultured Ardenticatenaceae bacterium, assembly GCA_964608255.1. Lineage (GTDB taxonomy): Bacteria > Chloroflexota > Anaerolineae > Promineifilales > Promineifilaceae > Promineifilum. The sequence goes on along the minus strand of CAZSOD010000129.1, from coordinate 3,224 downwards.
GCTGCCGCTGACGCTGCTCGTTCTGCTGGTTTACCTGGCTTTCATCCCGTTCAACTTCCGCGAGCCGTTCGAGAACCGCGACGTGCTGATCATTTACAATGGGATGCTCTTCGCCGTCATCGCCCTTCTGGTCGGCGCGACGCCCATTAGCCTGAAGGACACGCCGCCGGGATTGACCCGCTGGCTGCGGCGCGGCATTATCGCCGTGGCCGCGCTGGCCCTCGTCGTCAGCGTCTACGCCCTGGCGGCCATCGTCTATCGCACGGCGATGGACCGGCTGACGCCCAACCGGCTGACCTTCATTGGCTGGAACGTGGTCAACATCGGGCTGCTGATCCTCGTGCTGGTCTATCAGGCACGGGCCAAGGGGAGCGACTGGCTCGCCGGGTTGCACCGTGCCTTCAGTCTCGGCACGGTCGCCTACACGGTGTGGACGGTGGCGGTCATTCTGGCCGTGCCCTGGCTGTTTGGCCTCGACCAGGGCAAGGTCGAGACGCTGCCCGCCGCGGTGCAGCGGATCATCTACCAGTACCCAGACCCCATCCTGCTCAAGTGCCGCGGCAGCGAGCCCATCTACCTGCTCGACGGCGGCGAGAAGCGCTGGATCGACACCATCGAGACGTTCGAGGCCCGCGGCTACACCTGGAACGACGTGCGCGTCATCACCTGCGCCGACCTGCGCAGCATCCCCGACGGGGAGCCAATCCCCGCCGACGCCGGACCGCCGCCGCAGCCGTGAGTCGCGCCCAGACCGGCCGGTCACCGCTGACCTGTCAGGTCTGAGCGTACCCGCGCACGGCCCAGGCCCGCGCCGTCAGGCGTAGCGCCCCGCCGGCGTCGACGGGTAACGACGCGCGGAGCCGCTCGCGCAGCGCCTCGCGTTGGGCTTCGGCCAGCGACGCGACGTAGCCGGGGGCCGGCCCCTGCCCGCCGAGGAACGGCATCCAGAAGTCGTCGAAGTCGCGGAAGTGGGTGGGGATGTCAATCGGCCGCACCTCCACGCCATCGAGCCCGGCCGCTTGCCACAGCGCGGCCAGCGGTTCGGGGCGGCACAGGGGAAAGCGGCGACCCTCGTCCAGCGCCGCCGCGGCCGGATCGAGCGCCGCAGCCGCGTCCCAGAAGGCGCGCATAAATTCCATCCGCCCGGCATAGTCCCACAGGTAAGTCGCCACGACGCCACCCGGACGGGCCACGCGGGCCATCTCGGCCGCGGCCCGCTCCGGTTGCGGGACGAAATTGAGCGCCAGGCCGGACACGGCCGCGTCAAAGGAAGCGTCGTCGTAGCGCAGCGCCCGCGCGTCGGCCACTTCAAAGGCCACGCGCTTATCGACTACGTGGGCCCGGGCGTAGGCAATGAAGTCGGAGGAGAGATCGACGCTGCGTACCGAGCGCGGTTGGGCCTGGTCGAGGATGGCCCGCGTCAGCGCGCCCGTGCCGCTACCAACGTCGAGCCAGTCCAGACCGGCGGGCGACTCGAGCCAGCGCAGGAAATCGGCGGCCACAAGCCGGCTCCAGCGGCCGACGTACGGCTCGTAGGCGTCGCCGGCCGACCAGTGATCGTGTCGTTGCGGTCGCTCCACGGTCGGTCCTCCTAACGGCGTTCCGCGCCGCCTCTGGCCTGAGAAACCCAATCGACGCCGGCGACGCCCTGCCGGCCGAGAAAGTAGCCCAGGTGGGCCGCGTGTTCCATCACGTGCCGCATGTTGTAGAGTTGTAGTTCCAGGTAGGTCGGTTCGAACCAACTGAAGGTGCAGCGGCGGCCCGCCTGCTCGTCGGTCAGGCCCTCGGTCATGGCCCGCGCCTTGTCCCGGCACTGCGCCAGATAGCCGCGAACTTGCTCTTGGGTGTAAGGCTCGTCGGGGAGCGCGCCGCGGACGAATGGCGGCGGCGGCTGAAAGCCCTGGCCGGACCCGGTCAGGAACAGGTCGAGCCAGACGACGGTATGGGTGGCGACGTACCAGAACTGGCCGTAGCGGACGTCCTCGTCGTCCGGCCAGACGGCGGCCGTCCAGAGGGGATCGGGGCAAAGGCCGATGGCGTCGTCGAGCATGTCGATGGCCGCACCGAACTGCCGCCAGACGCTTGCCTTCAGATCGGTATTCATGAATCGCCTCCTTTGAAGGATCACACGTCGACTCATACGGATGCTGAGGAATTATCTGCCGATTTGGCAGATTTGGCGCGTCCGGTACACTATCGCGCCGCTCACCGCGAGCGGTTCCGGCAAATTCAGATGGGCAACGGGTTATTATGCTGACCATTGACCTGGAAACGGCGCGGCGGTTTATCCTCGGCAAGCAGGGCTTGTGGCCCGGCCAGCGGTGGCGCGGGCTGGCGGGCGTGGCGGGGGCCATGCGTGAGATGGAGTACCTGCAACTCGATCCGCTGCAAATCATCGCCCGTAGCCACGACATCCAGTTGCACAGCCGCGTCCTTGACTACAAGCCTGGCCAGTGGGAGGACGTGACCTACGGCCAGCGCCAGTTCTTCGACTGGGGCGGCTGGCTGGCGACGCGGCCGATGGACGAGTTACCCTATTGGCGCGTGGTCATGCGCCGCGAGCGCGACGGCGGGCCGGACGCCGGCACGCGCATCCATCAGATGGGCGTCGACCACGCCGAGGCCGTAGCCGAGATGCGGGCCATCCTGCGCCAGCGCGGCACGGTCAGCAACCGTGACTTCACGATGGCCACACGGACGCGCACGCAGAGCTACCGCGGCCGCAAGGATAGCTCGCTGGCCCTCTACTACCTGTGGCGCGTCGGCGAAGTCATGACCCACCACCGCGAGAACTTCGAGCGCGTCTACGCCCTGGCCGAGGCCGTCGCCCCGGCCCACCTGCTGACGGAGGCCGGCGACGCTGAAACCGACCGCTTCCTGATCAAAAAGGACCTGGCCTTCGCCGGTCTGTCGCGCCTGACCCGCGTCAGCGACTCCTACCACCGCGGCGTGCCCTTCAGCCAGATCCGGTCGATCATCGACGCGCTGCTGGCCGGCGGCGAGATCGTCGAGGTACGGGTGGAGGGCTGGAAGCAGCACCATTACGCTCTGGCAGCCGACGTGGCGGCGCTGAACGACCTGAACGCCGGGCGCGTGCCGCCGGCCTGGACGCCGCTCGGGCCGGCGACGCTCGAAGAGGCCGTCTTCCTCGCCCCGCTCGACCCCGTCAGCGCCCGCGGCCGGGCCAAGCTGCTGTTCGGCTTCGACTACGTGTGGGAGGTCTA
>CAZSOD010000128.1:4742-10196 GCA_964608255.1 uncultured Ardenticatenaceae bacterium | reverse complement strand
GGCCGGTCGCGGGGGCGCGTCAACTGGCTCAGAATCCAGATCGGCAGCGTCGTCTGCTGCCCGGCGGTCAGCGTCGTCACGATGACTTCGTCGAGCGACAACGCAAAGGCCAGCATCCCCCCGGCCAGCAGCGCCGTAGCGATGTTGGGCAGCACCACGTGGCGGAAAGTCTGCCAGCCGTCAGCCCCCAGGTCCATCGACGCCTCGATCATCGTGTGCCCCGTGCGACGGAAGCGGGCCAGCACGTTGTTGTAGACCACCACCACGCAGAACGTGGCATGGCCGATGACGATCGTCCAGAAACTGAAGCCGAGGTCAACCAGGCCCATGGCTGAGCGCAGGGCGATGCCGGTGACGATGCCCGGCAGGGCGATGGGCAGGATGAGCAGGAAGGAGATGGCCTCCCGGCCGAAGAACTTCGTGCGATAGACGGCGGCCGAGGCCAGCGTGCCCAGGATGAGCGCCGCGAAGGTGGCGATCAGCGCCACTTGCACCGACAGCCACAGCGCCGCCCACATATCGCCACGCCCCCACGCGACGGAAAACCAGTGCAGCGTGAGTCCCGGCGGCGGGAAGGTAAAGGCCGCCTCCTCCGTCGTGAAAGCGTAGAGGATGACGATCAGGAACGGGATGTGGAGAAAGGCCAGCGCCCCCCAGGCGGCCGCGGTCAGCCACGGGGTAGCCCGGCGCGGGGCGCTCTCAGAGGGCATCGAAGGCTCCTGTGCGGCGGGCGATGAGCAGATAGGCGATCATGATGACGATGGGCAGCATGGTGAACGCCGCGGCAAGCGGGATGTTGCCCGACGTGCCCTGGTAACTGTAGACGGCCATACCGATGAACGGGCTGGAGTTGCCGATGACGCCGGGGATGATGTAGTCGCCCAGCGTCAGCGAGAAGGTGAAGATGGAGCCGGCGACCACGCCGGGGATCGCCAGCGGCAGAATGACCTTGCGGAAAGTCTGCCCCGGCCGCGCGCCCAGATCGCCGGACGCGTCGATGAGCGACTCCGGCACGCGCTCCAGCGCCGCCTGGATGGGCAGGATCATGTACGGCAGCCAGATGTAGGTAAAGACGAGGAAGAGGCCCAGGTTCGACACCGACAGCGACGGGCCGCCGATGCCGGGCAGGCGCAATACCGCGTCCAGCACGCCGGTCAGGCCCAACTGGGCGATGAGCCAGCTGATGACCCCCTCCTTCGCGAGGATAGTTTTCCACGAGTAGACCCGGATGATGTAGGAGGACCACAGCGGCAGCAGCACCAGCAAGTACAGGACGGGCTTCAGCCGCCGCGGGGCGAAGTGGGTGGCGTAGTAGGCCAGCGGGAAGGCGATCAGCGCCGCGGCGACCGTGACCGAGGCGGCCATGAGCGCCGTCCGCAGGACGATCTCCATGTGCGCCCGCGTGAACAGGTCGCGGTAGGTGTCGAGGGTTAGCTCGCGCACGACCCGGCCGCTGAAATCGTCCAGGTGAAAGAAGGACTGGACGAGCAGCGCGGCCAGCGAGCCGATGTAGACGATCAGCATCCAACCCAACGGCAGCGCCAGCAGGAGGAGCAGGAGCAGCGCCGGGCGGTTGTAAAGGGCGGTGGCGACGCGCCGCAAGATCGAGGGGCGCGCTGTGGCCGGCGCCAGCGGGTCGAGGGTCGGCGCGGCGCTCATGGGGCCGCCTCGTGCGCCGGCCGCGACCCGAGATCGTGCAATTCAACGTTGGCCGCGCGTGGCCAGAGCAGCCGCACGCGGCGACCGCGCGCCGCGCCCGCGTCGCGCGCCGTCGTCGCCAGGTTCTGCTCGATGACGACCATCTCGCCGCCGGAGTCGAGCGCCACGGTGTAGCGCGTGTTCAGTCCCAGGTACGTGACCTCGCTAATGATTCCGTCGGCGCAAAGAGCGTCGCCGGCGGCGGGCGTTGCCGGCTCGACCAGGCGGATCTTCTCCGGCCGCACGGCGAACAGGTGCGATGAGCCGGTAATAGCCCGGGCCACGTCGCCACCGAGAATATTGGACGTGCCGACGAACGAGGCGACGAAGGGGGTCTGCGGCCGCTCGTAAAGCTCCGACGGCGAGCCAACCTGCTCCACCTTGCCGGCGTTGAAGACGGCGATCCGGTCGCTCATGGAGAGCGCTTCTTCCTGGTCGTGAGTGACGAAAATGAAGGTGATGCCCACCTCGTGCTGGATGGTCTTCAGTTCCACTTGCATCTGCTGGCGCAGTTTCAGGTCGAGCGCGCCCAGCGGCTCGTCCAGCAACAGCACGCGCGGCTGGTTGACCAGCGCCCGCGCCAGCGCCACCCGCTGCCGCTGCCCGCCGGAGAGCTGCGAGGGCTTGCGCGCCTGGTAGCCGCCCAGCCGCACCAGCTCCAGGATGTCGGCCACGCGTTTCTCGCGCTCGGCTCGGGGCGTTTTCCTGATCATCAGACCATAGCCGACATTTTCGCCCACGGTCATGTGCGGGAAGAGGGCGTAATCCTGGAAGACGGTATTGACCGGCCGCTCGTAGGGCGGCTGCCGGGTCACATCCTGGCCATACAAGGTAATTCGTCCGGCCGTGGGGTGTTCGAAGCCGGCGATCATGCGCAGGCACGTCGTCTTGCCCGAGCCGGACGGGCCGAGCAGCGTGAAGAACTCGCCGTCGCCGATGCTCAGGTCGACGTTGTCCACGGCGCGCACCTCGCCAAAATAGCGACAAACGCCCGCGAACTCGATTGCCGGGATGGTCGTATCGTTCATCATATACTGGCCGAGCCGACAGAAGAAGAAACCACAGATTACACCGATTCCACAGATTCAGAAACGTAATCTGTGAAATCCGTGTAATCTGTGGTTTCCGTCCTAGTGGGCCACCATGACGTGCTTGGTGATCTGGTAGTCGCCGACCGCCTCGGCCGACAGGTCCTTGCCGAAGCCCGACTGCTTGAAGCCGCCGTGGGGCGTCTCGGCCGTCAGCGGGATGTGGTCGTTGATCCACACCGTGCCGAACTCCAGGTCGGCCGACAGGCGCATGGCCCGGCCGATGTCGCGGGTAAACACCGACGCCGCCAGCCCGTAGAGCACGTCATTGCCCAGCCGCAGCGCCTCGGCCTCGTCCTCGAATGCGGACACGGTCAGCACCGGCCCGAAGACCTCTGACTGGATGATCTCCGATTTCTGGTCGCAGTCGCAGATGACCGTTGGCGCGAAGAAATGGCCGCGCTCCATGCCGTCCGGCGTGCTGCCGCCGGCCAGCACCGAGGCCCCGGCCGCCCGGGCCCGGTCGATAAAGCCCTGCACGCGCTCCTTCTGGGTGCGCGAGATGAGCGGCCCCATCGTTACGTCCGGGTCGTCCTGCGCGCCGATCTTGACCGCTTGCATCTGCGCTACCACCGCGTCCAGCACGTCGCTGTAGCGGCCCTTCTGAACGTAGATGCGCGTGGCGGCGGTGCAGTCCTGGCCGGTGTTGAACGTGGCGGCGATAGTCGCCTTGGCCGCCACCAGCTCGGGGTCGGCGTCGTTGAAGACGAGAATGGGGGCTTTGCCGCCGAGTTCCAGGTGGATGCGCTTCAGCGTGTCGGCGGCCGTCTTCATGATCTTTTTGCCCGTGGCGGTCGAGCCGGTCAGGCTGATCATACGCACGTCGGGGTGCTCCACGAGTGCCTGGCCGGTGTCGTTGCCGCCGCTGAGGACATTGATAACGCCGGCGGGGATGCCCGCCTCGGCCGCGAGTTCGCCCAGCATCAGCGCCGTCACCGGCGTCGTGGGCGCGGGTTTCAGCACGACCGTGCAGCCCGCGGCCAGCGCCGGGCCGAGCTTCCAGATAGCCATCATGAGCGGGTAGTTCCACGGAGCAATCTGGCCCACCACCCCCACCGGCTCGCGGCGCAGCATGGACGTGTAGCCGGTCATGAACTCCCCGGCGTGGGCGCCGTGGATGTCGCGGGCGGCGGCGGCGAAAAAGCGCAAGTGGTCAACGGCCATTGGTACGTCCGCGCCCAGGCTGACGAAGCCGTAAGGCTTGCCGGTGTTGTCCGACTCGGCCCGGGCGAAGCGCTCGGCGTTGGCCTCCAGCAGGTCGGCCAGCTTCCAGATCGCCAGCGAGCGCGCACCCGGGGTCAGTTTCGACCAGCGGCCGTCATAAAACGCCTCATGCGCCGCGCGGACCGCCCGGTCAACGTCCTCGCGCCCGGCGTCGACGGCCGTGGCGTAGACCTCGCCCGTGGCCGGGTTTTCCACCGGCGTGCGCCGTCCCTCTGCCCCATCGACCCATTGGCCGTTAAGCCACAGTTTGTAGTCCATGATGTCCCCGAATGACTCCAACACGGATGGACACGGATTTCACAGAGGGACACAGATACTATCCGCGTTCATCCGTCTGATCCGTGTTCATCCGTGTTGAAATGCTGTCTTACCGCCCGCCGATGACGGCGACGTACTGCGTCACCCACTCGTGATAGGGCACGCACTCCTCGGCCAACCCGCAGTCGGCCACCGGCGTCTGCCAAAAGGCGATCTTGTCAAAGTTCTCGTAGCCGTTGGTCGTGCAGCCTTCCGCGCCGAGCAGCTCATTGCCTTCGCACGCCGCGGGGACGGCCGGCACCGAGCCAAACCACGCCGCCAGGTCGCCCTGCACCTTCGGATCGAGCGAGTGGTTCAGCCACATGTAGGCGCAGTTGGGGTGCTGCGAGTCGCTGTGGAGCATCGTCGTATCGGCCCAGCCCGTCGCGCCCTCTTCCGGGACAATACTTTCGATCGGCTGGCCGGCGGCCTTCAGCAAGTTCACCTGGAACGGCCACGTGCTGGAGGCGGCCACGCCCTCATTCGTGAAGTCGTCGATCTGGATGAAGGCGTCGTGCCAGTAGCGGCCGACGAGCTTGCGCTGGCCGCGCAGCAGTTCGATGGCGGCGTTGAACTGGTCGCGCGTCAGCTTGTAGGGGTCGGTGATACCCAGTTCGGGGTTCTTCTTCATCAGATAGAGCGCCGCGTCGGCGACGTAAATGGGGCCGTCAAAGGCCTGAACGCGGCCGGTGTTGCTCTGGCCATCCGGCAGCGTCATTTCCTCGAAAACGACGTTCCAGCTCGTCGGCGGCTGGTCGCCGAAGACCTCGGTGTTGTAGGCCAGCACGTTCGCGCCCCACTGGTAGGGCACGCCGTAGTGGACGCCATCCACCGTGTACCACGGCGCGTCCTGCAAGCGCGGATCGACCGTGCTCCAGTTGGCAATGAGGTCGGTGTTGATCGGTTGCACCGTGCCGCCCGAAACAAGGCGCAGGCTGGCATCGCCCGAGGCGGTCACCAGGTCGAAACCGCCCTCGTTCATCAGGGCCACCATTTCGTCGGAGGTGGCGGCCGTCTTGACGCTCACCATGCAACCCGTCTCTTCCTCGAACTTGGTCACCCAGTCGTAGGCCGGGTCCGTTTCGCCGCGCTCGATGTAGCCGGCCCAGGCGACGATACTCACCTCGCCCTCGCCCGGCCCTATCTC
>CAZSOD010000128.1:0-4642 GCA_964608255.1 uncultured Ardenticatenaceae bacterium | reverse complement strand
CCGCAGGCCGCCAAAGCCATCGCCAGCGCCACCAGCAGGACCGCCAGCAGCTTGCCACTCAAACCAGAACGCTTCTTCATCTTCCTTTCTCCTTAGACCAACAACAATTGTTTGCAGGAGGAACAAGCGTCCGCTCCTGTAGACACCTTAGTCACTCAGCGGCCGTTGGCCTGGCCGACGGCCGCGGCCACCGACTCGCTGAAGAGGTGCAGGCCGTCGGCAATCTGCGCCTCGGTCGCCACCAGCGGCGGAATCCAGCGGATGGTGTTGGCGTGCGCGCCACAGGTGAGGAGCAGCATATTGCGCGCCATCGCCCCCTGCTGGATGGCCTTGGCCAGCGCCGCGTCCGGGGCGCGGCCGTTGGCGCCGACCTCGACACCGACCATCAGTCCCAGGCCGCGCACGTCGCCCAGTTGCGGGAACTCGGCCTGCAAGTCGCGCAGGCCGCTCATCAATTGCGCCCCACGGGCGGCGGCGTTTTCGGCCAGCCCTTCCTCGCGGATGACGCGAATGGTCGCCACGGCCGCCGCCGCGGCCACGGCATTGCCGCCGTAGGTGCCGCCGTGGCTTCCGGGAACCCACTGCCGCATCAACTCGCCGGGCGCGCCAATGGCGCTGATGGGCATGCCGGAGCCGAGGCCCTTGGCCATCACCAGGATGTCGGGGATGACGCCCGACTGCTCGAAGCAGAAGAACGCGCCGGTGCGGCCGAAGCCGGTCTGCACCTCGTCCATAATAAGCAGGATGCCGTAGTGGTCGCAGATTTCGCGCAGGCCTTGCAGGAAGCGTGGCGGCGCGGGCACGTAGCCCCCCTCGCCTAGCACCGGCTCGATGATCATGGCCGCTGTCTCTTCCGGCGCGGTCTGGGTCTTCAGCAGTTGCTTGAGCTCGTTCAGGCAGAAGTCGACGGCCGTGTCCTCGTCCCAGCCGTAGTAGAACGGGTAGGGGAACGGGGCGACGAAGATGCCGCCCGGCAGCGGCTGGTAGCCGACGCGGTAGACGGTTTTGCTGGTGGTCATGGCCATCGCCAGGTGGGTGCGGCCGTGGAAGCTGCCCTGGAAGACGATGACGTTCTGCTTCTTGCTCGTCTGCCGCGCCAGCTTCACCGCCCCCTCGACCGCTTCCGCCCCGCTGTTGCTGATGAAGAAGCTGTCGATGGTGTCGGGCGTGACGGCGTTCAGTTCGTCCGCCAGGGCGATGACGCTGGGGCTGTAGACGATGTTGATTTGCCCGTGGAGCAGCCGCGCCGCCTGCTCCTGGATGGCGGCGACGACGCGCGGGTGGCAGTGGCCGGTGTTGGTGACGCCGATGCCGCTGGTAAAGTCGAGGTAGCGGCGGCCATCGGCGTCGTAGAGGTAGCAACCCTCGGCGCGATCGACGATGATGGGCGACAGGTGCGTCCAGACGGGCGAGAGCAGGTTGGCCGATTCAGGTAGTTGGTTCATTTCTTCATCGCAGGCGAATGGCGACGTTTTTGACCTGGGTGTAGCTCTGGAGCGTCACCAGCCCCTTCTCGCGGCCGAAGCCGCTTTGCTTGTAGCCGCCAAAGGGCGTTTCCTCGCCTCCGGCGTAATACTCATTGACGTACACTTGGCCGGCCTTGACGCCCACCGCCAGCCGCAGGGCGCGGTTGATGTCGTTGGTGAAGATGCCGGCCACCAGGCCGTAGCGCGTGCCGTTGGCGATGGCCAGCGCCTCCTCCTCGTCGCGGAAGCTGAGCACCGACAGCACCGGCCCGAAGATCTCTTCCTGGGCGATGACCATCTCGCGCTCCACCTCGTCGAAGACGGTCGGCGCGACGAAGAAGCCGCGGCCGAGGCCCGGAGGGCGACCGCCCCCCGCGATTAGGCGCGCGCCCTCCTGGCGGCCGACGTCGATGTAGCCCATGACCCGGTCGTAGTGCTCGGCCGACACGAGCGGTCCCATGTCCGGCTGGTCCAGACCCGGCCCGACGCGGATACCTTGCGACCGGGCAACCAACCGGCGCAAGAAAGGCTCGCGGATGCGCTCGTCGATGAGCAAGCGCGAGCCGGCGGAGCAGATCTGGCCGCAGTTGGTGTAGATGCCCTTGGCGACCTCGGCCACGGCCAGGTCCATATCAGCATCGGCGAAGACAATATGCGGCGACTTGCCCCCCAACTCAAGGACGACCGGCTTGATATGGGCCGCGGCGGCCTGCATGATGCGCCGCCCCGTCTCGACCGAGCCGGTGAAGGTGATGCCGTCGATGCCGGGGTGGTTGGTCAGCGCCTCGCCCACCTCGCGGCCGTAGCCGGTGACGACGTTGTAGACGCCGCCGGGGAAGCCGACGACCTGGAACAGCTCGCCCAGCTTGAGCGCGGTCAGGGAAGTCTGTTCGGCGGGCTTGACGACCACGGTGTTGCCCGCCGCCAGCGCCGGAGCCACGCCGCGGCCGATCATGTTCAGCGGCATGTTCCAGGGCACGATCTGGGCGCTGACGCCCAGCGGCTCGCGGATGGTGAAGTCGATGTAGTCCTGGCCCAGGGGGATTTGCTCGCCGTGGAGCTTGTCGGCGATACCGGCGTAGTACTCGAAGTAGCGAGCTGTGCCCAGCGTTTCCTTGCGCGAGAGCTGGAGCGGTTTGCCGGAATCGCGCGTCTCCAGTTCGGCGAAGACGTCGGCCTCGCGCTCAATGGCCCGCGACAGGTCATAGAGGAGGCGGGCACGCTCCTTGGGCTTCAGGCGCTGCCACGGTCCCTCAAAGGCCGCCCGCGCCGCGCCCACGGCGTCGTCAACGTCGGCCGCCACGCCTCGCGGGAACGTGGCAATGACCTCTTCGGTCGCCGGGTCAATGGCTTCAATGCGCTCGCTACCGTGGCTGGGCCGCCACTCACCGTTGATGAAAAGCTGGTAATCCGTCGTCACCCGCATGCCCCCTGTCGTTGTGGCTCCGGGCCGGAGGTTAGCCCGCGCCCGGTGAGCACAGTTTAGCCGGAGATGAGCGGATTATCTTGACCAGTGAGAACCAGTTGGGAGTAGTTCTTTAGAGCTAGAGCGAGGTTTCCCTTTGCCGCATTGGGGGGACAGCACGGCCGGTGAGCCTTGTTCTGTAGAATGGCGCCAAAGCCGCGGCCGTGAACGGCTAACGTAAGCCGCGCTGCAACGCCAGACTCACCGCTTCCGTCCGGCTGCTGACGCCCAGCTTGCCCAGCAGGTTGCGGACGTGGTTCTTGACCGTGTACAGGCTCAGGCCGAGCCGGGCGGCGATCTCGGCGTTGGTGTCGCCGTCGATGAGCAGGCGCAGGATTTCGCGCTCGCGCGGCGTCAATTCGGGCGTTGGCTCCGGCCGGCCAGCCAGCGCGCCGCTGGCCTCCGGTGATAGGCTGCTGATGCCCGCCCGCGCCAGCCGGATGGCCTCAGCCAGGCTCTCGGCTGAGACGTTCTTCAGCAAGTAGCTGCGCGCTCCGGCTTCCAGCGCCGCCCGCACGAGTTGCTCTTCGCCAAAACTTGACAGGGCGATGATCGCCGGGCGCGGCGGCGCGGCATTGATGGCGCGTATCGCCGCCACTCCGTCCATCTCCGGCATGATCAGGTCCATCAGCACGACGTCCGGGGCCAGTTCGCGGCAGCGCTGCACCGCCTCGGCTCCGTTGGCCGCCTCGCCGACAAGGCGCATGTCGGGGAAGGCACGCAGGAAGGTGCTCAACCCCTCGCGGAGCATGTCGTGGTCGTCCACGATGAGGACGCGGATTGGCTCCAGGACGACCGTCATAGCTCGCTCCCGTTGCCGGGTGTCGCGGCCGGCCAGAGGACGCGAATGGTGGCACCCTCCCCCGCCCGGCTGATGATCTCAAGTGTCGCGCCGATGCCCGCGGCGCGCTCGGCCATGAACGTGAGGCCCAGGCTATCGGCCGCCTCCTGGCCCGCGTCGAAGCCCCGGCCGTTGTCGGCCACGGTCAGAGCCAGCCGCTCGCCCGCGCAACGCAGCGACACCGCAACTGCGGTGGCCCGCGAGTGGCGCACGACGTTATTAAGCGACTCCTGGGCAATGCGGTAGAGGCCGATCTTGACGTCGGGCGGGCACGACGGCTCGCCTTCCACCTGCACCGTCACGACCAGCTTCTTGCGGCTCATCATCGACTCCGCCAGTTTGTGAAGCAGGTCGCCCAAATCGGCCTCAACCAGCGCCGACGGCCGCAACTCCAGCAGCAGCATGCGCATCTCGGCCAGCGCGCCGCGGTTCAGCCGGCGCAGCTTCTCCAGTTCCCCCAGCGCCTGCGCCTGATCCCGCTCCCAGAGCGCGGGCAGCACGTCGGAGATGAGGCTGGCCGTCCACAACGTCTGGCTGATGGCATCGTGTAGCTCGCGCGCCAGCCGCTGGCGTTCCTCCTGAACCTGGCGCTCGCGCTCGGCCGCCTGGATGCGCTGCTGGGCGAAGGCCGCGCCGAGGATGCCAGCCGCGCCCCGCAGCGCGTCGACTTCGGAGTCCAGGCAAAGCTCCTCCCGATGGAGAGTATCGAAGCCGAGTACGCCCCACCACTGGCCCTCGCTGAAGATAGGCACCCACACCAGCGAGGTAATGCCCAAACGGCGGCAAAGCGCGGCCTCATCGGGGCTGAAGTCGCGGGCGACGCCCTGGATAACGCGCCCGCCGCCCAGCGCCTCGCGCCACCGGGCGCCG
>CAZSOD010000127.1:0-10288 GCA_964608255.1 uncultured Ardenticatenaceae bacterium | reverse complement strand
TCTCGTCCACGTCCAGCCGCGGCAGATGGGCCACGGCCGCGGCCGGCGGCAGCAGGTGGTCGCGCACGTTGTCGGGCGTCAGCGCGTCGAGGGGGAGGGCGTCGGCCAGGGTGAAACGGCCGATGGCCGTCCGGCGCAGCGCGGCCACGTGCCCGCCGCAACCCAGCGCCGCGCCCAGGTCGTGCGCCAGCGAGCGGATGTAGGTGCCGGAGGAGCAGGCGACGCGCAGCATCAGCAGCGGTGGCGCGTAGTCGAGCACGTCGAGGGCATGGATGGTGACGTCCCGCTCGGGCGTCTCCACTGCCTCGCCGCGGCGAGCGGCTTTGTATAGCGGCTGCCCGTCCTGCTTGACGGCCGAAAAGGCGGGCGGCCGCTGCCGGATGGAGCCGCGAAAGGCGACCAGCGTCGCCTCAACCTGCGCCTCGGTCACGTCTACGGGCCATTCGGTCGTGATCGCGCCCTCGGCGTCGTAGGTAGTTGTCGCCTGGCCCAGCCGGACGGTCGTCTCGTAGACCTTGTCCAGGCCGACGAGGTACTCCAGGAAACGCGTCGCGGGGCCAAGGCCGACCAGCAGGACGCCGCTAGCCAGCGGGTCGAGCGTGCCGGCGTGGCCGACGCGCTTCAACCCGGCGGCGCGGCGCACGCGGCCGACCACGTCGTGGGAAGTGGGGCCAATGGGCTTGTCGATGACGAGGAGGCCGGCAGTCACGCGGGAACTACTTCGGTCGCTGGCGTTGGATGGCTTCTAGGCAGGCCGCGACGACCGCCGCTTCGGCTTGCTCCAGCGGCCCGTCGAGCGTGCAGCCGGCGGCCAGGGCGTGACCACCGCCGCCGAAGCGCTGGGCCACCTCGGCCACATTGTAGGGCGGCACAGCGCGCATCCCGACACGGACGGACTCGTCGGCCATCTCGCTGAGTACCAGGCCAACCACCGCCACGTCCACATCGGCCAGGAAGTTGACCAGGCCGGAACTGCTGGGGCTGCCCTCGACGCCCGCCCGGCGCAACTCGTCGCGCGAGACGCTTGTCCACAGCAGGCCGTCGCGGAACTGCATCCGGCTCAGGCCGATGCCCCACATCTGCGCTGTGGCAAAGGGCTTCTGGTGGAGGGCGCGCAGGCTGATGGCGGCGATGTTGGCCCCGTGATCGACCAGGTCGGCCGCCGCGCGCAGCGTGTTGGCGGTCACGTTGGTCGTGCGGAAGCCCATCGTGTCGGTGACGATACCTGTCAGCAAGCTTTCAGCGATGCCGCGGGTCATCGTCGCGCCAATGTCGGACAGGAAGTCGCACAAGACTTCGGCCGTCGAGCTGGCCTCTGGGCGGACGATGTTGAACGCACCGAAGCGGTCGTTGGTGATGTGGTGGTCGATATTGGCCAGTGTCGGCTTCGGCTCCGGCAAGGAGGCGTAGGCCCAGCCCATGCGCGCCTCATCGGCGCAATCGACGGCGATGACCAGGTCGTAGGGAATCTCGGTGTTGGGGGCGCGGCGCACATCCGTCGCCAGCGGCAGGTAGTGAAAGCGCTGCGGCACAGCGTCGTCGCAGGCCAGCGTGACGCGCTTGCCCAGTTGTTGCAGGGCCTGACCAGTCGCCGTCAGCGAGCCGATGGCATCGCCGTCCGGATCAACGTGGGCAATGACCAGGACGCGGTTGGCTTTCTCGACGGCAAAATGGATCACTGGCTCCCCCATTGAAGAAAGAAACCCCAGATTACGCAGATTTCACAGATTCAAGAGGGTTGAATCTGTGAAATCTGTGAAATCTGTGGTTGCTTCGCTTCTTACGGCTCAACCTCGTCCGGGTCGGTAGGCGGCAGGTCGGCTATGTCGTGGTCGGCCGCCGGGGTGCGGGGCGGATGGGTGTCGTCATCGAAGGGCGTCGGCGCATTGGCCGCCGGGGTCGCGTCGTCCGCCGGCTTGATGTCCAGCTGGTCGAGCAGCTTGTCCACTTCCTCAACATAGCGCAGGCGCGGGTCCCAGTGGAACTGGATGGTCGGCGCGGCGCGCAGCTCCAGCCGCTCCGCCACCTCGCGCCGCAGAAAACCGGCCGCGCTCTGCAAGCCAGCCATCGTCTCCGCTTCGCGCGTCTCGTCGCCGAGCGCATTGACGTAGACGTTGGCGTGCTGCAATTCCCGGTCGATCGCTACGCCAGTGATCGTCACGCCGCTCAGGCGCGGGTCAGCGACCTCGCGCACAAAAAGCTCACTCAGGATGTGGTGAATCTGCTCCGCCGTCCGTTCCTGTCTGACCTTGCTCATGGTTAAGCTTCAACCCGCTGGGTCACGAAGAACTCGATGATGTCGCCCGGCTGGAAGTCGTTCCAGCCTTCGATGCTGACGCCGAACTCAAAGCCGGCCTTGACCTCGCGCACGTTGTCCTGCAAGTGTTTCAGGCTGCTGACCGCGCCGCTGTAGAGCAGTCGGCTGTTGCGGACGACGCGAGCCTTGGCGTTGCGCCGGCCCTCGCCCGTGCGCATGTAGCTGCCGGCGATATGGCCCACGCCGCGGATCTTGAACACCTGGCGCACCTCGGCCCGGCCGATGACCACGTCCTCATAGGTCGGGGCCAACATGCCCTTCATGGCCTTTTCGATGTCCTCGATGAGTTTGTAGATGATGCTGTAGGTGCGGATCTGCACTTCCTCGGTCGCGGCGGCGTTGCGGGCGATGGGGTCGGCGTCGACGTTGAAGCCGAGGATAATGGCGCCCGAGGCCGAGGCCAGCATGACGTCGCTCTCGGTGATGGGGCCGGTGGCCGCGCGGAGAATCTCCAGTTGAACCTCGGCATCTTCGCCGTTCAGCCGCTCCAGAGAGGTGACGATCGGCTCCAACGAGCCCTGAACGTCGGCCTTGATGATCAGGTTAAGCGTCTTGGCCTCGCCCTCAACCAGCCGGGCGTAGAACTCGTCCAGTGTCGGGCCGCGGCCGCGCGACGTGGGCGTGACGCGCGCCGCCTCACGCTCCTCATCGATGATCCGGCGCGCCGTCTTCTCGCTATCTACCACGCGGAACTGCTCACCCGCCTGGGGGATGCCGTCCAGGCCGGAAATCGAGATAGGCGTTGCCGGGCCGGCCTCCTTCAAGCGCTTGCCGGTATAGTCGAACATGGCCTTGATACGACCGCTGTGATCGCCCACGAGCAGCGTGTCACCCGTGTGCAGCGTGCCGTTCTGGACGAGAACGGTGGTCATGATGCCCTTGCCGCGCTCGATCCGGGCTTCCAGCACGGTGCCAGACGCCGGCGCGCCGGGGTTGGCCTGGGGATCCACGTCCTCGGCCACCAGCAGCACCGCCTCCAGCAGGTCTTCGATACCCAGTTTCTCGCGCGCCGAGACGGGGATGACCATCGTGTCGCCGTCCCAGTCGTCGGGCACAAGGCCGATTTCGCTCAACTGCTGCTTCACACGGTCGGGCCGCGCGCCGGCCAGGTCGATCTTGTTCAGGGCGACGACAATGGGTACGTGGGCGGCGCGGGCGTGGTCAACCGCCTCCCGCGTCTGGGGCATCACGCCGTCGTCGGCGGCGACGACCAGGATGGCGATGTCGGTCGCCTGGGCGCCGCGGGCGCGCATGGCGGTGAAGGCCTCGTGGCCGGGCGTATCCAGGAAGGTGATGAGCTTGCCATCCTTCTCGGTCTGATAGGCGCCGATGTGCTGGGTGATGCCGCCCGCCTCACCGGCGGTGACGTTGGTATGGCGAATGAGATCGAGCAGGGAGGTCTTGCCGTGGTCAACGTGGCCGAGCATGGTCACGATAGGCGGCCGCGGCCGCAGATCGGCGGCGCGTTCGCCCGCCAGCACCTTGCGCCAACCCGTCTTCTCGCCCTCTTCGACCTCCTCGACAACAGCCTCGGCCGGGGCGACGACGTCGTAGCCCATTTCGCCGGCCACGATGGCCGCCGTGTCGAAGTCGATCTGCTGGTTGATGTTGGCCATGATGCCGTTTTGCATCAGTTCCTTGATGACGTTAATGGGGCTAACGCCCATCAAGGTGGCCAGCTCGCGCACCGTAATGAATGCCGGAATCTCGATTAATGTCTTTGTCTCTGCCATACCTTACTGCCTTTCCGTGCCCCTGGTCTCGGTCGCCGGCCGGCGCGAGTCGGCGGCGATAGCCGCCAACTCCGCCTCGGTCACCTGCGCGTTGAGCGCCTGATTCAGAATCGCCGCCTGCCGGGTGATCTTATCCCAGCATGCCGGCTGGTCGCACACATAAGCGCCGCGCCCGTTGCGCTTGCCCGTCGGGTCAACAACGACGCCGCTGTCGGGCGTGCGCACGATGCGCGTCAATTGCCGCTTGTCCACCTGTCGCCGGCAGACGATGCACGTCCGTTGCGGGATGTGCTTGCGGCGCACGGGCTGCTTCATCCTAGAATCCTTGCAGGTCTTCGTCTTCCCACTCGGGCAACTTGCCGCCCTTGCGCTTGCGGTCGACGACGACCTGGTCCAACTCCTCATTATAGACCAGCGGTTGGCCCTTGCGCTTCTTGCGCTTGGCCTCCTCTTCAGCCGACTCCTCGGTGGCCACCGGTCGCACGACGACGACCGCGGGCTTCTTCTTCGGGGCCGGCTTGGCCGGAGCCGCCTCTTCAACGAAGATCGTCTGCGACAGGTCGTCGATCGGCGTCAGTGTTTCCTCGACTTCCGGCTCGACCTCTTCCAGGTCGAGCACACCGGCGATCTCGGTTTCGTCCAGCGCTTCGTCGTCAAACTCGACCTCGGCCTCTTCCTCCGGCAGCACGATGTCAGGCACGGTGGTGACCATGTCCTCTTGTTGCATGCTGCGCTCGATGACGGGCACTTCCTCCACTTCGAGCAGCGGCTCGGCGGCCAGTTCTTCAACCGGCACAGCCTCCGCCTCCTCTTCATCGGGGGCAAAGGTGACGCCCTCAGCCGCCGCCCGGTCGGCCGCGGCCACGGCCTCGATCTGGGCCGACTGATAGGCGGCCAGCGTTTCCTTGACCGTTTCCAGGGCCTTCTCGCCCAGGCCGCGCAGCTTCAGGAAGTAGTCGTCGCCCATCTCCAGGATGTAGATGAGGTCGCCGACGGTGTTGACGTTGGTGTCCAGCAACAGGTTGTGGATGCGGCCGGGCAGGTCGAGTACGTCGAGCGGTTGCTGCCAGGCGGCCTCGGGCACGCGCTTGCGCAACTCGGCTCGCTGCCGGCGCACCACCTCGAATTGCTGGGCCCGCTGGACCATGATCCGGCCCTCCACGTTGGCCACCAGCCGGTCGAGCGTCTGGTAGTCCTCGGCGGTGATGGGCCGGCCCGTCTGCTTCTTGTCCAGAATATTGCCGATCTGGTTCAGGAAAACCGTGTCCTTGCCGATCTTCGGGTCCACCGCCGGGTGGTCCAGGTTGTTCAACGACTCCGACGCAGCTTCGGTCAGGTTCTTGATGTCGATGCGCCAGCCGGTCAGCTTGGCGGCCAGGCGGGCGTTCTGCCCCTCGCGGCCGATGGCCAGCGAAAGCTGGTCGTCGGGCACGATGACCACGGCCGTCTTGCCCTCTTCCGGGTGCTCCTCCAAAAAGACGTGGGAGACGCGCGCCGGGCTGAGCGCCTTGGCGATGAAGACGCGCTGGTCGGCGTCCCATTCGATGACGTCGATCTTCTCGTCGTTCAGCTCGCGGACGATGCTCTGGATGCGGACGCCACGCATGCCGACGCACGCGCCGACGGGATCGACGCCGTGCTGCAGCGCCTGGACGGCGACCTTGGAGCGCTGGCCCGCCTCGCGAGCGATGCTCTTGATCTCCACCTGGCCGTTGTAGATCTCCGGCACTTCCAGTTCCAGCAGGCGGCGCAACAGGTTGCGATGGTTGCGGCTGACGACGATCTGCGGCCCCCGGTTGGTGCGGCGCACTTCCAGCACGTAGACGCGAATCTTGTCATGGGCGCGATAGCGCTCGCCCTGCACCTGCTGGCTCTTGGGCAGCATGGCTTCTGTGCGGCCGAGTCCGATGGTGATGTGCTGGCCGCTGATGCTCTGCACCGTGCCGTTGACCAGTTCGCCCTCACGGCCGCTAAAGTCCTCAAACAGGTGCTCGCGCTCCGCCTCGCGCACGCGCTGGAGCAGAACCTGCTTGGCGGTCTGCGCGGCAATGCGGCCGAAGCTCTCCGTCGTGCTGTCGATCATCACGACGTCGCCCAGTTCGGCGGTGGTGTGGCCTTCCTTGCGGGCGGCGCCGATCTCCACCTCGGTGCGGTTGTCCAGAACGTCCTCGACGACCTCCTTCTCGGTGAAGATGGTCGGTTCGCCGGTGCGCGGGTCAATCTCTACCGTGACGCGCTGGTTGCTGCTCAGATTCGCGTCGCGCCGGTAGGCGGAAACAAGGGCCGTCTTGAGCGCCTCGAAGACGTCCTCTTTCGGCAGGCCCCGTGACTCACAGATTTCGTTGAAAGCCAGGATAAATTCACTTTTCATGGAACTCGTTCCAACCTATTCAGTTTTTGTCCGCGATACTCTGACGAAATCCCGATCGCTAAGAAACAAAAAAAGTGGGGAGGCCCACTTTTCCGTCGCTCGCACCCGCAGACTGTAGTGATGGAAGTATAGCATGAAGGGCAAAATGTAGCAAATGGGAAAGGGGAGTAATTAGACACGGATGGACAGGCAAGGGAGATTTTCTGTTTGGGATTCTGTCCATCCAATCCGCGCCAATCCGTTGTCGAATTACTCCGCCAGCAGTATATCGAGGTCGGCGGCAACGTGGACGAGGGTGGGGTAGGGCGGTGGGCGCGGGCGAAGGAGCTGGCGTCACGCATCGCCCCTTCCCCGACGGCGACGACGCGCGTCCCGGCCGCGGCGGCGGCGGCGCAACCGGCGGCCGAATCCTCCAGCGCCAGGCAGGCCACGGGCGAGACACCCAGCCGTTCGGCCGCCAGCAGGAAGATGTCGGGCGCGGGCTTGCCGCGGGCGACCTCGTCGCCGCTGGCCAGCGCGGCGTAGCGGCCGGCGACGCCCAGCTTGCCCAGGATGATCTCCGCCACCGGCCGCGGCGTGGACGTGGCCACAGCCCACGGCAGGCCGCGCGCCTCCACCTCGTCCAGCAGCGCCCACAGGCCGGGCATGACCGGCACGCCGCCCGCCAGGCTGTCGAGAAACACGTCCGTCTTGCGCGCGACGAGTTCGGCGTGGGGCAGCGGCAGGTGCAGCTCATCCAGCACCAGCTGGGCGCTCTCGGCCGTGCGCCGGCCCAGCATGCGGCCGTAGAGGTGGTCGGTCATCGCCGCGCCGTAGGGGGCGACGACCCGCTCCCACGCCGCGCGGGCCAGCGGCTCGGTATCGACCATCAGGCCGTCCATGTCAAATAGAACCGCGGTTCGGATCATGGTTCAGTAAAAGAATGGCACGCTGATGACGCGGATGGAACGCAGATTGGCGCTGATCAGCAGAGCATATTCCGCGAGAATCAGCCCGATCCGCGTCATCGGCGTGCCATTCCACTGCCTAGCGCATCACCCCCGGCGTGTAGAACCGGTACGGACCCGGGATCAGCCCGGAAATCAACTTTACTTGCTCCGTTGTTCGATCGTACAGGAAGACGTCGGCCAGCCCATTGCTATCACCGCTTACGACCGGCGCATCGGATGCGGCCGCGAGCCAGCGGCCGTCGGACGAAAGACCTGCCAGGTGTTCGCCATAGTCGATGTAGTTAATACCCAGGCCGGGCATTACCAGCTTCGTCTCGCCTGTCTGCCGGTCGTGCAGATAGACGTGCACCGGGTAGCGATCGCCAATGGGCGCCAGATTGTCGGCGTAGCTGATGAAAACCACGTAGCGGCCGTCGGCGGACAGGGTTGGAGAATGGGACAGGCTGTTGCCTACCTGACCCGTGGGACTGCGCGAAATCAGCCAGGTTTCCTCTGTCTGGCGGTCATACACGTAGACGTCATAGGTGTTATTCGTGTCATTATCGCCGGGAACCACCATGCTGGCGGCGTAAGTCAGATAGCGGCCGTCGGCCGAAAAATTCCCGACCACCGGCCCCAGGGCGAAGTCGCGAGGGGCTACGGGCGTCACGCGCGCTGTCTCGCCCGTCGCCTGATCATATACAAGCACATGCGATTCGAGCCAACCCCCTTCGACCGGAATGGACGCTTCGAAGGCAATGGCCTGGCCGTCAGCCGAGATAGTCAGAATGCCAGGAGCCCATACCTCGTCCAATCCCATGTCGGCCCACCGCAGCCGGCGCAATGCGCTCGTCTGCCGGTCATAGACAAAGATCCTTCCCTCACCGTCGCCATCGGGTACGAGATTAGCCGCGCCGCTGCTAAAGACGACATAGCGCCCATCGGCCGACAGCGTCGGGTTGTCAGAGTGCCAGTTGCCCGGCGAACCGTCGGCCGCGCGCGAAACGAGTTCAGTCACACCCGTCCGGCGGTCGTGGACATAGACCTGTCGATACCCCTCGTCCGGTTGGTCAAAGGAGTGATACGATTGGAAGGTAACGACCTGGCCGTCAGCCGAGATGACCGGGTAGCGCGCTTCCGTTACCACCGGCCCATCGCGACCGATCAGCGTCGTTTTGCGTGTCACGGCGTCGTAGACGAAGATGTCCCAGCGGTTGTTGTTGTCACCGGGCACAAGATTGGCGGCATAGGATTCAAAGGCAACCACGCGACCATCAGCCGAGATAGCCGGGCCGCGCGACTCGCTATTGCCTTGCCAGGAAAGGGGCCGGGCGGTGATCAGGCGCGTGTCGCTCGTCTGCCGGTCGCGCAGGGCAATGTCGAGCGTCTGGTCATCCACTTCGCCGTCCAGATTGTTGGCGCGCGTTTCGAAAGCCACAAAGAGGCCCCCGCCGGCAATGGCGGGGTTATCCGAGTCGCCATCGCCGGGGGCATCTTGCCCGGAGCGCGAGACGAGGGTCAGCGCGGCCGCTTCCAGATCGTAGACAAAGACGTCACGCCGGTCGTTGTCGTCGCCCGGCACGAGGTTGGAGGCCAGAGAGCTGAAGGCCAGAAAGCGGCCATCGGGCGAGAAAGCGGGCGCTCCGGAGCCGCCATTGGCGTTCGCCCCGCCGATGCCGCGGGTGAGAAGGGTCGTCTGGCCCGTGTCGCGATCGCGCAAATAGATGTTGTCTACCGCCGGCGTCCCCGGTACCAGGTTCATCGCCCGCGAGACAAAGGCTACCAGGCGACCGTCGGGCGACACGCTTGGCGCAAAGCTCTCGCCGTCGGCCGCGCCGCCGGCGCTACTGCGCGAGACGAGCGATAGCTGCTCGCCGGCGACGTCATAGGCATAGACCTGGCTCGTGTCAGCCGGGATGGCGGGCTGCCCGCCGAGCAGGTTGGTTGCCAGCGAGTCGAAGACCACCGTGCCGCCGTCGGCGGAGATAGCCGGGCGGTTGGACGACCCGTCGGCGAACCAGTTGTTCGGCGACCGTGTAATGGCAATCGTCTGCCCGGTCGTCCGGTCGTGTAGATAGAGGTCCAGGCAATACCACAAATCTGCATCATAACAGTGGTCCCGATCGCCATCGATCAACTCGTCGGCATCGGACAAGAAGGCGACGTAGCGGCCGTCAGCCGAAATAGCCGGCTGCTCTGAGCTGCTCCTGGGCAACACGCCGCTGGTGCTACGTGAAACCAGCGTCAGAGCGCCGGTATCCCGGTCGAGCACGACGATGCCGAAGGTGTCCATGCCAGCGGGCAGCAGCGTCTTTTCCCAGGTCGAATAGGCAACGAAGCGACCGTTGGCGGAGATGACAGGCTCCGACGACTCCCTGCGTTGCTGCTCGATACCGCTGCCGCGAGAGAGGAGGGTCGTTTCGCCGCTGACGCGGTCATAGAGAAACACGTCGCCGCGAAGGTTGAGATCGTCGGGTACGAGATCAAAGTCTTCGGAGGCGAAGACGACGAAGCGGCCGTCGGCGGAGATGGACGGCGCGGTGCTGTCGCGGTTGCCGTCGGCGGCGCGCGGGGCGGGCGCGGCTCCGGCAACGCCGAAGACCAACAGCACAAGCAGCGCGGCAAAGGGGATGAGGCGGCGCGGATTCATGGTGACTCCTCGGAGAACTGGCAATTGCCCGGCGGAGAGTTGTCAAGGCACGCGAAGGAAGCGGAATGGCCGAAGCATTGACCACTATAATCCCGTTGGCGTCTAGCCGCAAGCGGATATGTCGCTCGTCGCTCGTCCCGCATCTAAGGATGCGGACTCTGCGATTCGTCACTCGTCACTCACCACTCTCTGAACTCGTATCTCGCATCTCGCATCTCGTATCTTTCGTAACGATCAGGAGACGATCGCCTGCTACAATGCTCACCATGACCAGATTTCGTAACGATC
>CAZSOD010000126.1:0-10533 GCA_964608255.1 uncultured Ardenticatenaceae bacterium | reverse complement strand
AGGCATCGGTCAGCAACGAGAGGATAGCGCCCTTGGTGGCCTCCATGCGCTCGGCTACGGCCATGCTCCAGCTGGCATCGACGACGAACAGGATGAGGTTGGCGGAGCGGCGAACGCGCACTTTTTCGCGCAGGTCGCCCTTTTCCAGGGCCAGCGCCAGCCGGGTGCGATCGCGACGAATTTGGTGTGGCGCGGCGGCGCGGAAGGTGGCATCGAAGGCCAGGTCGCGCACCTTGTCCCCCTTTGGCAGGCGCGATTGGATGTATCGTCCGCGCTTGCGGTCAGTCTTGGTGCGCGAACGTCGGCCGGCTTGGTTGCGCGTCAGCCGGTCCAGTTGGGTGTCGAGCCGGCGCGGGGCAAACTCCTGGTTGCTGGCGATTTTCTGGCCGCCCTCCCACCAGTGGCCCTCCTGCGGCGTATTGGGGACGGACTGCGGCCCGGCCTCGCGCTGGTTTACGTCCGCGCCGTCAGCCGCTTCCTCTTCCTCCCCTAAGGCTTTTTTTTTCCTGTGGGGGCCGTTTCTTGCGTTTCTTCCTCCCGCTCGCCCATGTCGCTGACGCCCATCTCGCTCTGAACCTCCTCTAGCCGCTCGGACAAGTCGCCGGCCGCCAGGCTTGTGTCCTGGAACATGCGGCCGCGAATGCGGTGGGGAAGAGCGAGCTCGGCTGCCAGAACGATGTCCTCGTCTGTCACCTGATCGCGCCCCTGGAGCGCGGCGTGGGCCTGTGCCCCGCGCAAGATAACCAGGTCGGCGCGGTGGCCGTCCACGTTGAGCGACGATACGAGCCCGGCAATAGAGAGCAGGTCGCGGCGGGAGTAGCGCACAGCGTTCACCGCGTCGCGGGCGCGAGAAATCCGCTTGGACAACTCGCGCTCGCGGTCGGCCCACTGCGTGCGAAAGCCGTCCGGGTCTACCTCAAAAGCCACGCGCCGCTCGATGATGGCTACGCGGTCTTCGGGGTCTTCCAATCCTTCTATCTGGACGGAGAAGGCAAAACGGTCTAGCAGTTGGGGCCGCAGGTCGCCTTCTTCGGGGTTCATGGTGCCGACCAGGATGAACTTGGCCGGATGGGAGAAGCTGATGCCCTCGCGTTCGACGATGTTGACGCCCATGGCCGCGGCGTCGAGCAACAAATCGACGACGTGGTCGTCGAGCAGATTAACCTCATCGACGTAGAGCACGCCGCGGTTAGCTGAAGCCAGGATGCCCGGCTCGAAATGCTTTTCGCCGCTCTTGATCGCTTTCTCGATATCCAGCGTGCCGACGACGCGATCCTCGGTGGCGCTGACGGGCAGGTCGATGAAGGGCGTCTGGCGCATCTCCGTCAATAGCGGGCGGTTGGCGTAACGCTCGCGGCTGTCGTCGGCCCACTCATCCGGACGCTCCGGGTCGCAATTGTAACGGCTGCCGGCCAGCACGGTGATGTCCGGTAGCAGGGCCGCAAGGGCGCGTGCGGCGGTGGACTTGGCTGTACCGCGCTCGCCACGAATGAGCACCCCGCCAATGCGCGGGCTGACGGCGTTCAGGATCAGGGCGCGTTTCATGCGCTCCTGCCCGACGATGGCCGTAAATGGGAATACCGCTCGACGTGCCATGAATCGTTCCGACTCCGTGTTTCTCAAAAGTGGGGCATGCCCCCGATAGCCAATAGCCGATTATAGCCGAGCACCGGGCGCGGGCCAACCATACGCCTTGCCTTTCGCGCGCGGCTAATTCACTATCCGTTCCGGCCAGGGCGCCCGCACCACGGCCTGAATTCAATATAGCGGCACGCCTAGACCCACCCTACGAAATGCTGGCGCGATAGAGGGCGCGGCCGGGGGCGTGGGCCAGCCATAGATCGTCGCCAGCCCAGCACAAGCCGGTGTATAAGTGCTGCGCGGGGTAGCGGGCTACCTCGCGGCCGCCGGCCGGGTCGATCTGCACGATCGCATAGGCGGGCGCCGCCAGCCATTCGAACTGGCCGGCGGCGGAGTCATAGCGCATGGGCACGGCGGCGCTGGCCCACAAATAGCCGTCGCGGAAGTCCATGTCACCCAAGGCGACCGGCGCCGGCAGAGGTGTATGGAACTTATGAGTGGTCACGTCCACTGACAGGAGCTCGCCGTGCTGTTGGGCCACGGCCCACAGATTGCGGCCGTCCCAGGCGACGCCCGACAGCCAGCCCCGGCCCTCCAGGATTATCACCTCGTCAAAGTCGTTGGTGTGGGGGTTGACGCAGCGGATCATCTCCTGGTCATAGAGCGCGGCCCAAAGCGAGCGCCCATCCCAGGCCAACCCGCCCAGATTGCCCGGGCAGCGGAGCGACCGGCGCGGAGTGGCGGTGAGGGGGTCGAGCGCATACAGCTGGCCGTCGCGGTAGTCGGCATGCCAGAGCGCCGTCCCATCCCAGGCTAGCCCGGCCGGCCCGGCGCCCGGCGCGGCAAACGTCTCGCGAATGACAACTGGCATGGTCAGGGCTTAATATCCCGGCCAACGGCCTGGGCGATGGCCTTCATCTCTTGCACCAGCTTGGCGAACTTTTCCGGCTTCAGCGACTGCGCGCCATCGGACATGGCCTCGTCCGGCCGCGGGTGAACTTCCATGATGACCCCATCCGCCCCAGCGGCCACACTGGCCTTGGCCGCGGCGGCCACATATTCCCACTTGCCTGTGGCGTGGCTGGGGTCGGCCACGACCGGCAAGTGGGACAGTTGCTTGGCGACGGGGATGGCGTTGATGTCAAAGGTGTTACGCGTGTAGGTTTCGAAGGTGCGAATGCCCCGCTCGCAGAGCATGACGCGCGTGTTCCCGTGACTCAATACGTACTCAGCGCACATGAGCCACTCCTCGATCAGGCTGCTCATACCACGCTTGAGCAACACCGGGAATTGCGATTCTCCCACGGCATGAAGGAGCGCGTAGTTCTGCATATTGCGAGCGCCGACCTGAAGCACGTCGGCGTACTCGCACACCAGCGGCACGAGCGCGGGTTCCATGACCTCGGTGACGATGGGCAGGCCCGTTATCTCCCGCGCCTCAGCCAAATACTTGAGCCCTTCTTCACCCAGGCCCTGGAAGGCATAGGGCGAAGTGCGCGGTTTGAACGCACCGCCACGCAGGGCGTGGGCCCCGGCCTCCTTGCAAGCAATAGCCGTCTCGATGATCTGGCCGCGGCTCTCAACCGAGCATGGTCCGGCAATGACGATGATCTCCTCGCCGCCAATGGTGTGGTTGCCGATTGGAAACGTTGTGTCGCTGGCCTTGAACTCGCGGCTGGCAAGCTTAAAAGGCTTCAGGATGGGCACAACGCGCTCGACGCCGGTCATGCGCTCAATCTGCTCGCGGTTAATGACGCGGTCGTTGCCGATGATGCCGATGATGGTGCGCTCCTTGCCCTCGGAGAGGTGGACCTTGAAGCCGAGGTCTTCAGCGCGGGCGATCACCGCCGACTTGTCGCGCATGGTCGCGTCGGGGTTCATTATGACGATCATCATTCCTTCCTCGTGTGTCTGCTGTGGTGGATGTTCAAGCGACGATGCAGAGAAAGCAACCACAGATTACACGGATTCATCCTGTTGATCCGTGTAAACGGTGGATTCTCCTTCTCCTAAAGTGTCATGGCGAGAAACTTGACGGCCGCTTCGACTTGGGACATCTGGCGCGGCCGCACCGGCGGGATGTTATTCCGGTCGGGCCGCAGCGCTTTGGCCTCGCGCAGGTAGACGTGGGCGATTTCGTTGGGCAAGCGGGTTGTGTTCCAGTGGATTAGAACGCGAACGACCCGCGCCATGCCGTTGGGGACGGCCATCTCATGGCCGCACATCAGCGCGACCTCATACCAGCCTAGCTGCCGCGCCGCGTAGGCGGGATAGGTGGCGTTTAGATCGGGCGTCGTCGTAAAGTAGACGCTAGCAATGTCCTCGACGCGCATGTCATTGGCCCGGACGAGTGCCTGGAGCAACTCGCGCGTCGCCTCCAGAATCTCGTCTTCCTCATTGTTACGAATGGTGATAGCCCCACGCACCCCGCGGCACATCATTGGCCGCGGTTCACCCGTGTTTTGCTCCCGGCTGTCGATCGCTAAGTTTGCCATGATTCCGATTCTCCTGAGCGGTCAAGGGTTGGCAACAAAAAACGCGGCTTGTTGAGCCGCGTCTTGTGTCGTCCTGGGTGTTCCTCCGTCTGGCTTAGGCTTCGCCGGCGGCGGTCGCTCCCATGCGCAACAAGCGCGGCTGGGGGACAGCGCCAAAATAAAAGTAGAAGCCAAACAGATTGGTAACCGTACGATTCATAGTGGGCGCATCATAGCACCGGTGTCTTGCCGCGTCAAGCAGCAAACTGCCCTATGATTCGGGCGTCGGAGTGGGCGTTACTTCCTCGACAATGGGAAAGGCATAATTTGGGATCAATTCTATCGTACGCCTGTACGCTTCGCGCAGCGTCGTGTCTACCGGGAAATAGCCGCTCAACATCTCCTGTAAGACGATAGAGAAAGTCAGTTCGTCGTAGAGGCGCGTCACTAGAGCGCCATAGCCCTCGCGGATACCCCAGCGCGGCGCGGCGGCGATGCCGTCACGGAGTTGGGCGACCACCTCCGGCCCGTAGACGTCGCTCAGGCTCAGGTCGCTGCCGGCCAGCGGCTGCGTTCCCCAGGCCTCGATAAACTCGCGGGGCGACTCGGCCGTACCCAGCCGCATCGGCACCTTGCGCTCCGGATTGACCGCCAGCCAGTCAGGGTAGCTAACCTCGAACCAGTACTGCGCGAATGCCTGGGCTGCCTCGCGGTCGGCAGCGGTGGTAATGCCGAGGTTCGTAACATTTCCAAAGGCCGCGGGTGTCGCGCCCGTGGCGCTGCCGGTAATCGCGGTCAGAATGCCCGTATTCCGGGCCAGATAGTTGATGGGATCGGTTCCATCGCATTCGGCGCAGGTTGGCAGCGCGTCAGGATTCAGCCCGGCCAAATCGGGTAGGATGGCTGGCGACGTGACGATCATCCCGGTTCGGCCGGAGAGAAGGGCGTTGCGGGCGCTGGTGTCGGTCTGCACGCCGGGCGGGCTGAAGCGGTTGATGGTCGTGAAGTAGTGGTTCAGCGCCTCGCGGCAAACCTCGTCGAGTATCGTCACCTCACCGGCTTTGTCGATTAGCTGGCAGCCGTTGGCCAGGGCGATCTGCTCGAATGCCTGATGGGTCGTGACCAGGTTCGACTCGGTAGGGACGACGAGTCCGGAGATGAGCGCCTCGCGGTCGTAGATACCCTCGGCGGCGGCGGCCATGGCGCTGTAGGTGTCGGGTGGTTGGAGTCCGCGCGCCTCGAACCAGTCGGCGCGGTAGAGGAGCACCTGATGGTAGCCATCGCTGGGCAGGGCGGCAACCAGCCCGCCAACAGTCGCCAGTTCCAGCGCCGCCGCGTCGAATGTGTCGCGACCGAGGCGGTCGATCACCTCATCAGCCGCCCCGGCATCCAGCACCCCATTCGCGGCCCAGCCGGCAGTGTACTCTATCGGGTGCAGGATCAAATCGGGCAGGGTGCCGGAGAGGACGGCGGTGTTGACCAGTTCGGGCAACAGCGCGGGCGAAACCAGTTGCACAGCGACGTTGGTGCCATAACGATCGGCAAAGTCATTGGCCATGCTCGCCAGCGCGGCCCGGTGCTCGGGGGAGGTCTCGTTGACCCAAATCGTCAACTCGGTATTGCTCGCGGCGGGCGTGCCCGCGACGGCCGGAACCGCCCCTTGCTCACCCGTCGGAGCCGCCACCACCAGTGGCGCTGCTGTCGGCGTTGCCGGCGCAGCCGCTCGCGCCGTCGCCGTGGCGACACGCGGCGGATTGGCTAGATCGACGCCGCAGGCGGTCGCGAAAAGAGCGCTGAGCAGCAGGAGTATCGAAACCAGGAGAAAGGCGCGGCCCTTCGTCGCCGGGCGTGCGGCGCGCGGTCGTCGGCATTGAGCGTTCATGGTTCCCAGGGAGGCGCAACGGTGCGCGCCGTGCTTGAATTAGGCTGGATTGTAATAGTCACGGAGCGGCGCGACAAACGGCGGGGCGGATGCTCATCTGCGACGTGGGCGAGAAGGCGCTACTCCTCTTCTTCGCCCGGCGCTTCCAGCCCGGCCAGCGGTGGCAATTCGTCGCTTCCCAGAAGCCGGCGGACGCGGCGAGTCATGCGCGAAGGGAGGCGCTCGCGGTAGTGGTGCATCAGCAGTCGGGCGAGTTCGGATAGATTATCGAAGTCGCCGTACATGTGGCGCAAGTTCTCGCGGTGGAGCGACATCCAGGCGAACAGGTCGGCCTCCGTTCGACCCGGAAAGGCCGCGAGCAAACCTGAATCACGAATGACCTGCACTGTCGGCAGATAGACCAGATCATACCAGGCAGCGGCCGCTTCGCTAAACGACACCTCGCGCTCGTCGATAACTGCCAGCTTTTGCCGCATCTCCTCGATTTGCGCCTGTAGCTCCGGGTAGCGGCCGCAGGTCGTGAACTGAATGTCGTAGCCCGGATGGTTGCGCAGCCCCGTCTGGTCCAGGAAATCGCGCTCGCGGAAGCGGTTGAGCACCTCGTCGAGGCGGTCCTTGGGGTCGATCTCAATGTCGTCGGGGAACTCCCAGACGTTGGCCTCGATCGTCGGAAAGCGCAACTGGCGCGCGGCCGAGACGCGGTGGTTGCCATCGCGGACGAAGTAGGCGTTGCCAACCCGGTACAGATCGACGGGCGGCCAGCCCTGGT
Organism: uncultured Ardenticatenaceae bacterium; assembly: GCA_964608255.1. Taxonomy (GTDB): domain Bacteria; phylum Chloroflexota; class Anaerolineae; order Promineifilales; family Promineifilaceae; genus Promineifilum. Next base: position 3,827 of record CAZSOD010000126.1, on the reverse strand, counting down.
CCGAATGAGCTAATTCGGCCATCTTCACCCAGCGATCCTTCAGCGCGTCGTTGAGCGGCAGGAACTCGCGGGTCATTTCGCCGTAGCGGCCAACACTGCCGACAATGCGTTCCAGTGGCACCTCGTGGAGGCCGCGGAAAAGCGGGCTTTGCTGCCGCAGGTTGCGCCGGATGGTGTCGAACGGCAGCAACTGGAACTCGCGGCCGGTAATCCGGCCGGCCAGTCGTTCGAGGTCGGCATGGCGGCGCGCGCGCTCGAACTCGCTCTGCGCTAAGCTGCGGCTTTCGGCGCTCGATGGCATGGTAAACAGTCTAAACGTTTGAACGCTCAAATTCAACAGGCGAATTGAGCAATTGATTGCCGCCCGGCTTGTCTACTCTGTCGAATGGGAACGGGCGAGCGCGCTATGCTATAATCTCATCCATGCACGCGATGCTCCACTTGTCTCCCAGTATCCAAGATAGCCTGGCGGCGGGCGGCCCTGTTGTTGCTCTGGAGAGCACGGTCATCACCCATGGTCTGCCGTATCCGCGGAATGTCGAAACCGCTCTGGCAATGGAGGCCGCCGTGCGGCGCGGGGGCGCGGAACCGGCTACGATCGCTGTCCTCGGCGGCCAGATCACCGTTGGCCTGTCGGTCGATCAGGTCGAGTATCTCGGCCTTCAGGCTGGCAAGGCCACTGCTCGCAAGTGCAGTCGCCGCGACTTGCCCATCGCCGTCGCCTGCCGCGAGGACGGCGCGACAACGGTCGCCGGCACGATGCTGGTAGCCCATATGGCAGGTATCGACCTGTTCGCCACGGGCGGCATTGGCGGCGTCCACCGCGGACACCCATTCGACGTTAGCGCCGATCTCCGCGAACTGGGGCAGACGCCGGTGACGGTTGTCAGCAGCGGCGCCAAGTCCATCCTCGACTTGCCGGCCACCCGTGAGGTGCTGGAAACCGAGGGCGTGACCGTCATCGGTTACGGCGCAGATGAGCTGCCCGCCTTCTTCGCCCGCTCCTGTGGCTTGCCTGTCGATGTGCGCCTCGACACGCCCGGCGACGTGGCGCAGCTCATCCTGGCCCGCGACGCGCTCGGCCTCAGCAGCGGCACACTCGTTACCGTACCCGCGCCCGAAGAAGCGTGCATGGACCCGGAGGAGGCCGAGGCGGCCGCAGCCCAGGCGGCGCGCGAGGCCGATGAGCAGGGCATTCACGGCCCGGCTTCGACGCCGTGGCTGCTGCGGCGCGTTGTGGAGTTGACCGATGGGCGGAGCATGACGGCCAACACGGCGCTGCTGCAAAACAACGGCCGTGTCGCGGCCGAGATCGCCGTGGCGTTGACAGCGATCCGCCGCGCGACTATAATGACCGGCAGTTGAATCGACATCGACGGTGACGGAGACGAGTACGGTGGTTGGCGCTTTCAGAGAGCTGGCGGCCGGTGCGAGCCAGCGCGACCTTTCCCGGAAATCCACTCCTGAGTCGCTTCCGAAAGTCCTGACGGCCACCTTGTGGCGGCGGCGGGTCGAAGGCCCGCCCGCATAACCACTCGTACGCACGGTCACTGGGCATAAGGTAAGCCGGTAGCGCCCGTTATCGCGCCAAGAGGTCGCGGCCCGCCGCGATAAAACCAGGTGGCACCACGGGGCCCCCTCGTCCTGGCAGACGAGGGGGCCTTTGCTATTGACAGGAGCAGCGACATGATCGACATCAACTTAATCCGCGAAAAGCCGGAGTGGGTGAAAGCGCAGATCGCCCGCCTCAACGATCGCGCCCCTATCGATGACATCCTGGCCGCCGACACGCGGCGCCGGGAGATCATCCAGGAGGTCGAGGAACTGCGCCGGCGGCGCAACGAGAGCTCGAAACAGATCGGGGCGCAGATGGGCGCGCTGAAGAAGCTGGAGGCGGACGTGAAGCGCGCCGGGGATGGCGCGGCCGAGAGCCTGCGTTACGACCTGGCCGACCTGCAAGAGCGGGTCGACACCGCCAAGGACGAAACCCGCCTGCTGGGCGAGAGAATCACCGCGTTGGAAGAGGAATTGCGCGCGGCCGAAGCCGAAGTGGATGAGAAGATGCTGTGGGTCCCCAATTTGCCCCACGAAAGTGTGCCCGACGGCCCCGACGACAGCGCCAACATCGCCTATCCACCCCAGGGCGCGCCGCTACCCGAATTCGACTTCGCCCCCAAGGCTCATTGGGACCTGGGGCCGGCGCTAGGCATCATCGACTTCGACCGCGGCGTGAAGCTGAGCGGCTCGCGCTTTTATGTGCTACGGGGGCAAGGGGCCCGTTTGCAGCGAGCGGTCATCCAGTTCATGCTCGACTACCACGTCAATGTCCACGGCTACGAAGAAATCTACCCGCCGTTCATGGTGCGCTCGGCCATGTTCGTTGGCGCGGGGCAGTTGCCCAAGTTTGCGGACAACATCTACCGCGACGCCGAAGAGGACTACATGTGGCTGGGCACGGCCGAGATCGCCCTGACCAATCTCCACCGCGACGAGATTTTGGAGGAGGCCGACCTGCCGCTCAACTACGTCGCCTACACCCCCTGCTTCCGGCGCGAGAAGATGAGCGCCGGGCGCGACGTGCGCGGCATCAAGCGCGGCCACCAGTTCGACAAGGTCGAAATGTACAAGTTCACCACCCCGGAGACGAGCTACGAGCACCTCGACCTGCTTGTGCGCCACGCCACCGATATCGCCGGCGCGCTTGGCCTACCGTGGCGGATCATCGAGATGGTGACCGGCGACCTGGGCTTTGCCGCGGCGAAGAAGTTCGACGTCGAGGTCTGGGCGGCGGGCTGCCAGGAGTGGCTGGAGGTCAGCTCGGCTAGCAACTGCGAGGCGTTCCAGGCGCGGCGGGCCAATGTGCGCTATCGTCCGGCCGACGGCGGCCGCGTGCGCTACGTACACACCCTCAACGCCAGCGGCCTGGCCCTGCCGCGCATCATGATCGCGCTCATCGAGAATAACCAGTTGCCAGATGGCCGCATCGCCGTCCCTGAGGCACTGCGGCCGTACATGGGCGGAGCGGAGGTAATCGACTTTCCGAAGACGTCCGCGGCCGCTGTCGCGCGGTAGCCCTCTGACTCGCCGGGCTGGCGGGGGCTGCGCCCTTGCAACTGGCGGCGCAGGCTACCCTAGGGAGAACACAGAGCGAGATAAGTGAACGGAACCCACAGACTACGCCGACGTCAGTGATTCTTGGAGCGTAATCCAGGAAATCTGGGTACTCTGTGGTTGCTTTCTTCTGACAGACTATTACAAGGAGTAGGCGATGGAACTGGCAATGGTAGGTTTGGGCAAGATGGGCGGCAATATGGCTTCCCGGCTGCTGCGCGGCGGGCACCAGGTGGTGGCCTACAACCGGTCGCTGGAGCCCGTCCGTGCCGCCGAGGCTGAGGGGGCGGTGGGAGCGACCTCGCTGGAGGACGTGGTGCTGCGGTTAAGTCCGCCGCGCGTCGTCTGGCTGATGCTGCCCGCCGGGCAGGTGACAGAGGACGCCGTGCACCATCTGGCCGAACTGCTCAGTGTGAATGATGTGCTCATAGACGGCGGCAATAGCAACTATAAGGACACGATGCGCCGGGCGGCATTCCTGGCCGACCAGGGCATTTACTACGTCGACAGCGGCACGAGTGGCGGCATCTGGGGCTTGCAGGAGGGCTACAGCCTCATGGTCGGCGGCCGGCCAGAGGCGATTGACGTGATTCGCCCGGCGCTGGAGACGCTGGCTCCCGCGGCCGACCGGGGATGGGCCCACGTCGGCCCCTCGGGCGCGGGCCACTTCGTCAAGATGATCCACAACGGCATCGAATACGGCATGATGCAGGCCT
>CAZSOD010000125.1:0-10729 GCA_964608255.1 uncultured Ardenticatenaceae bacterium | reverse complement strand
ACGTACAGGTTGCCGCCATTGACCGTTTGTTCCTGGAAGGCGTCGGCGACGTTACTGGCGACGTTGCCGGCAAAGGTACTGTTGGTCACGTACCCGTTGCCCAGGCGAATGTCGACCGCCCCAGCGTTGATCGCGGTGTTGGCATAGAACGTGTTGTTGATGATGCTAACACTGATCGCGTTGCTGTGAATCGCGCCGCCGGAATCGGAGCTATTGCGGACGAACGTATTGCGTTCGATCAGCACCTGCTGGTCTTCAGCCGAGATAGCCCCGCCGCCGGCCAAGGCGACGTTTTCCGTGAAGGTGCTGTCGCTAATCGTCGCCGGGCCGATGGAACAGATTGCGCCGCCGTTCCAGCCGTTGGACCGATTTTGCAGGAAATCGCTCTGGGTAACGGTGAGCGTGCTGCCCGCTGCGTTGTGGATGGCCCCGCCACACCCTTGCACGGAGGTGCGAACGGCATCATTGAGCGTGAAAGAACTGTTGGCGACTGTCAGCGTGCCAAAATCCGTGTTCACCACCGCGCCGCCGACGGCCGTGCCCTCGATGCCCGAGTCGCTATCACTGACCAATAAGCTGGTCAGCGCCAGGTTCTCGCCCGCGTTGTAGATGGCGTTGCCCTGGCCGTCTGCGGCATGACCGTAGCGCACAGTCAGGTCGCGCAGCGTTACATCGATAATCGACTCATAACCGTCGTTTACCTCAAACACGCGATCGACGGCCGCGTTCCACGACGCGCCAGCTTGAATAATGGTTGTGTCCCTGGCGGCGCCTTCGATGGTCAATGACGTCGTAATATCCAGATCGCCTTCGACATTGCCATTTTCATCACCTTGCTGATTGGTGAGGGCCAGCGTATAGGTTCCGCTGGGCACGCTAATGGTGTAGAACGCATCCGGGTTGTCGTTCGCCACGCTTATCGCGCCGCGCAGGCTGCAATCGTTGGGCGTGGCGTCCACGCAGCCTTGCGCCTCGGTGCCATTGGTGTCATCCGTGCGGTCGACCAGCAGCGTGGCGTCCAGATATTCGAATGCGCCCATATCGATGCGGCCGTTGGCCGTGCGGGGATAGCCCGGGCCGCGCTGGTCGTTACAAGGCGTCCCTTCGCCACAACTGTAGCCGGGGTCGCCGGCGTTGAGGGCCGGGCTGCTGGCCAGCAGGGCGTGAGTCTGTGTTGGGCCGCCGTTGTCGGCCAACGGGCTAAGCCCCGGCGTGGCGCTATTAACCGTGGTGTTCCCTTCAAAGGAGAACTCCGGGCAGCCCGCGCTGTCGCCGATGAGATTGTAGTCTAGGCTCATATAGGGCGAGGCGGCGTCCCGATAGCAGTCGGGATTGTCGTCGCCGCCGTCGCTATTGCCTGCCAGAATCGAATTACTGAGGTAGAGAGCCGGGCTGTAGCCGCTCAGGAAGATGCCCCCGCCATCCACGCCGGCCGTGTTAGCCGTGATGGTGGTGAACAGACCGTCAGTGTTGTCGTCGATGACGTAGAGCCCGCCGCCGTTGGTGCTGGCGCTGTTGCCGGAGACGGTCACGTTGGTCATGGACGTGCTATAACCGCCGCCCTGGCCGCCGTCGCTGAAAATGGCGCCGCCGTACCCCGCGCCGTCGCCGCCGTTGGGCAAATCGAAGACACTCGCGCCACCGTTGCCGCCGGCGGCCGAGTTACCGCTGAGCGTAGAGTCTGTAATCTCCACATGGCCGAAGTTGGCGATGGCCCCGCCGAGGCCCGCGCCGCCGCCGCCCGCGCCGCTTGCGCTGGACTCACCGGTCGTGCCGTTGCCGCCGCCAAAGCCGCCCGGGCCGCCATAGCCGGCGCATACGGGGATGCCGTCCCCAGGCGAATAGCAGCCCCACGTCGTGCCACCGCCACCGCCGCCACCACCGCCATAGCCGCCGCTGCCGCCAACGCCACCGATGTACCCATCGGCGCCGCCGCCGCCACCGCCACCGCCGAAGCCCCCGTTCCCGCCGCTTCCACCGCCGTCCACGTCATTATTAAGGCCGGCGGCGCCACCAGAGCCGCCGGTCGGACCACCGCCGTCCCTGCCGATTGCTGTGACGATCCCGTCGTTGGTGTGTGCGTCTCCGCCTGCGCCGCCAGTAGCAGTGTTCGCGCGCAGGGTTGTGGTGTCGATGTAGGCCGCGGCGTTCGCGTCATTGTAGATCGCGCCGCCCATGCCTGCGCCGCCGCCGCCAGGGCCGCCCGCGCCGGCGGCACTGTCGCCGCCCGCCTGGCCCTGAGCCTGGTTATTCTCCAGCACCGTTTTCCAGAGGCCGAGCGTACCGGAATTAAGAATGGCGCCGCCCAGTTGGGCCTGCCCGTTGCTGAGTACGATGTTCTCCAGGTTGAGGTAACCGCCCGGAAGTACCTCGAAGAAGCGCATGGCGGTCTGGCCGCCGCGCGTGATGGTCGCCTGGCCCTGACCGGCGTAAGTGATCGTAATGTCGCTGGTGATGATTGGGAATGCGTTGCTATCCCCGAGAATCGAAGAGGCGTTGTCGGCCTGTGTAACGCTGTAAGTCGTTGCGGTCAGCGTAATCGTATCGGCGCCGGGATGGAGGTTTTCGTCATTGGCGTCGTTGATAGCCGCGATGAGTTCAGCCACATTGGCGGCCGTGAACTCCGCCGCGCGCGCCGTCCCCGACGGGTGCGCCAGCATCGCCAGACCCAATAGGGCAAGCAGCAGTACAAAACGCAGCATCGTGGCGCTGGAAGGCGAAGGGGCAATACGAATACGATTCATGTTTTCCTCTAAGCTAGGCGCTACAGGCGCGCGGCCAAAAAGCCACCCTCTAGCCTGCTATAACTATTCTTATGTCCCAATAAGCAACCAACCGCGAGCAACAGACGGCAAGTAGCCTTTACCCGACATAGGGACGGGCAAGCGCGATGAGCGGATCAGTCATTAGACTCCCTGCTCGCGTCCGGCTCCGTCCTATGGACGAGAGTCCCGATACTCCTCCAACACGCGAGCCAGCGGGCCAATATTAACGATACTATAACATAAGCTTTGTCCCCTGTATATCGCCTGCATGACACAAGGATAGGAGTTTCTACTTACTACTAGCATTACAAATATCGCTCTTGCGCCCACTGGGAATGCTACCGCCGAGCACCGGCAACGACTTGAGCTCGTTGCTCTCTGCCTTGCGCGACAGCGCTCGTGTAGCGCGACCCGTCTGACGGCGGCATAATTCGCACATCAAGATGAGATGGAGCATTCGTCCATGAGCGACCAGCCTTACGACAGCGATTCAACCGCCGCGCTTGACGTTCTTGCCGCCAGCCCACTCTTTGCCCGTCTTGACCGTGCCGCCCGCGCCGAACTGGCCGACGCTCTCGACTTCGTTACCCTTCATCAGGGCGAGACCTTGTTCCGCCAGGGCGATGCGGGCGACAGTATGTACATCGTCGACCGGGGCTTGCTGGAAGTCCGGGTGCGGGATGCGGCGGGCATGGAGCGCGCCCTGGACCGGCTGGATGCCGGAGCCAGCGTGGGCGAGATGGCCCTGCTGTCCGGCCGCCCGCGCACCGGAGACGTGGTTGCCCTGGTTGATAGCCGCGTCCTGCGCATTGCCAAGGACGGGTTCGACCGGCTTGTCAGTCACCACCCGGCGGTCGCTTCCGGCTTTGCTGTAGCCATCACGCCGCGCGTGCAGCGCCTGCAACTGGCCGGTATCCTGACCCGCCTGTTTGGGCCACTCGACGCAGCCACGCTCCAGTCGATGCAGCAGCGGCTGATCTGGCGGCGGCTGTCGGACGGGGAGCGACTGATGCGGCAGGGCGAAGTGGGCACGTCGATGTACATCGTCATCAACGGCCGCCTTCAGGTCGTCGTGGAGCCGTCGAGCGAGGCTCTCGAGCGCGTCCTGGGCGAGATCGGGCCGGGCGAGACGGTCGGTGAGTTCGCCCTTCTGACCGACGACATTCGTTCCGCCACCATCTATGCCATGCGCGATACTGATGTGGTCGAGATGACGCGCCCGGTCTTTGAGATGCTCATCCGCGAGCATCCCGGAGCGATGACCGAGATCGCCCGCATCATCGTCGCCCGCCAGAAACGTGTGTTGCGACCGGAACTATTCGGCCGTCCGCGGGCGATGACCATCGCCGTGCTGCCGGCCGGAGCCGAAGGCGCGCCGGTCGAATCATTTGCCCGCCAGCTCCACACAAGCCTAGAAGCCTTTGGCCCCACGCTGCTCTTCACCAGCGATGCCTTCGATGCGGCCTATGGCAAACCCGGTGCGGCCCAAACCGAAGCTGACGATGCGCTGAGCGTTGTCCTTAACAGCTGGCTCCAACAGCAGGAAGGACAGTTTAGTCATATCCTCTATGTCGCCGACCCTGACTGGACGGACTGGACGCGGCGCTGCCTGGCTCAGGCCGATCGCATTTTGTTGGTTGGCCTGGCCGGCGCCAATCCCGCCCCCGGCCCGATGGAGTATTACTGCAACCCGCGCACGCGCAAGGAACTGGTGCTGCTCCATCCGGCGGAGACGGAAAGCCCGAGCGGAACCCTGGCCTGGCTGCAACCGCGCGACGTCTTTGCCCACCACCACATGCGCGAGGGAGATGTCGGGCACTGGCAGCGGCTGGCCCGGATGTTGACCGGGCGGGCCGTCGGCGCGGTCTTCAGTGGCGGCGCGGCGCGCGGGCTGGCCCATATTGGCGTCGTCCGCGCGCTGGATGAAGCCGGTCAACCGGTGGACTACATCGGCGGCACAAGCATGGGCGCTTTCATCGGCGCGGGTTGGGCGCGCGGCCTGACGCCGGTCGATGGCATGGAACTCGCCGCGCGTATGGCCAATCCCGACTATTTGCTCGACCGGACTTTCCCCTATACGTCGGTGATGGCGTCGCGCAAGATCACAACTGTCATGCGCGAGTTGTTTGGCGATCGGCAGATCGAGGACTTGTGGCGGTCTTACTTCTGTGTTTCGACCAATCTATCGGCCGCCGCCCCGGTGATCCACGACCGCGGACCGCTCTGGCGCGCGGTCCGCTCGAGCATCGCCCTGCCCGGCGTCTTCTCGCCCATCCTGACGGAGCAGCACGAGTTGCTGGTTGACGGCGGCGTGATGAATAACTTTCCGGTTGACATCCTAGCCGCGCGCTACGAGTTCGGGCAGATCATTGGTATCAACGTCAGTGCGCGGCGCGAGGAGCCATTTCCCCACGACTTTGGCGATAGCGTCTCCGGCTGGCGCGTATTGTGGAGCCGCGTGAATCCCTTTGCGCAGCCGATCCACGTGCCCACCTTGGCCGGCACGATGCTGCGCACTGTTGAAGTCAACAGTCTCTACCACCGCAAGGTGGCCGAGCAACTGGCCGACCTGCTGATTGAGCCGGACATGCGCGACTTTAACTTTCTCGACTTCGCCGCCTACCGCGAAATGGAGCAGCGCGGCTATGAGACCGGGCGCGCTGCAATTGCCGCCTATCGGGCGCGCCCATAGCCGCCCGCGGGGCGTCCGTCGGTCAGGCATAATTGGGCCCGAAGCGGAGCAGGCGAGTGGCTGTCGCCACCGCACTTGCTAACGGCGGGCAAGAGGCAGATACGCCCGGCCGCAAGCTCTGCCCGTTCCTTGCAGATCGTTAACGCCCGCCAGCCAGGTTGTGAAGGCCGGCGCTGGCGGGGCGCACAGTCCCGTCCCGTTGTAGCGTAAGCTATCGAGGGACAGGTCGGTCAACGCGTCGGGTAGTTCTCCGCCCAGGCTTCCGTTGCCCGACACGTCTAACTGCTTCAGCGCGCCCAGCGCGGCGAGACTGGACGGGAGCGCGCCGTCGAGCCCGTTGTTGGGCAGCCGCAAGTGCGTGACATGGCCACCCGCGCACTGCACGCCAAACCAGGCGCAGGCGCGGACGCCGTCGAGCCAGCTGCCATTCTCTGTCCACGTCCAGCCGTTCGTCGCGTCGAACAAGTCTTCCAGCGCGGCGCACTCGGCCGGCGGCACATCGCTCACCGCGTCGCAGAACGAAGAGGCCAGCGCCGGCATCAGGCACCATTCCACGAGCGTACCACCGTCCAGGGGGGCGTTGTCCGAGAGGGTTAGGCGCCACGTGCCGGCCAGCGGCACGTCGTCAAACGCGGCAAGGGGCTCCAACGGCGAGAGATTACCGCTGAAGACCGGTGGGTTAGGATTGCAAGACGCACCGATGGGCGTGTTGGCCTCGTCGTTGAGCGTCGCGTCGATATTGGCCCCGGCCGCGCAAGTCAGGCCGGGAGACTCAAAAAGGGTCACGTACGGTCCGCCAACGAGGGAAAGCCGGGCGGTCAGGTCCGACACCCACGTATGGTTGATGCGCACAGCCACGTCGAGGTCCTCGATGGCCCCGGGCACGGTGAGGGTTAATTCGTCGCTGACGCCAGTCCAGTCAAAGTCGGGAATACTCAGGTTAGGCGTGCGGCAGTAGATGCGCCCGGTGGTCATGCCCGACACAGCAGAGAGCGCACCGTTGCCGCAGGCATTCGCGGCTCGAACGCGCCAGAAGTAGTGGGTCTGCGGCTGTAACCGCTGCGCCAAAACGTGGGTCGGACCGGCTACCGTGGCGCTGTAGACGACGTTCGAGAAGGCCGCATCGGTGGCAATCTGCAACTCGTAGTTGTCGGCCCCTGGCACAGCCGCCCACTCAAATGAGGGCGTCAGCGAGACATTGGCGGCATTGGCCGGCGGCTGGAGCAACTGCGCCTTGCCGGGCGCGGCCGCCACCACTGTCAGGCGCAGCGGCGCTTCATGGAGCAGCGGCGCGGCCGTGCCCCGCACCAGCAAGTCATAGGCTCCCGCCCCAAGACCCGCCGTTCCGACGCTGAGTTGGCTGACGCCCGGGGGCGTGACCGTGGCCGGTTGAAACTGGGCCGTGCCGCCGGGAGGCAACCCGGCCAGTGAGAGTGCCACCGAGCGGTTGAACCCGCTCAGCGCCGAAAGGTTGACGCCAACGCGCAAGGTTTCCCCCGCGCAGATGCTGGCCGTCTCCGGGCTAATGGAGAGACCAAAATCGGGTTCGTAAGTGATCCCGGTGTTATCCAGCGTCCACTGTCGGAAGCTGGAGACACGCGTGTAGACGCCTGGTTCGCCGGGCTGGGCACAGCCGTAACCCCAACTGACAATACCCGCCAGCTCCCAACGGCCCTGGGCGGCGTTGTAGACGACCAGCGGGCCGCCGCTGTCTCCCTGGCACGAATCCTTGCCCCCTTCCGGAAGCCCGGCACAGACCATGCTAGCGGTGAGGCTGCTCCCGTAGGCGGTGGCACACTCGGCATTGCTGATTATCGGCACCTCGACCTCGTGCAGCGTGGCCGGGAAGTCGTTGCCAAATGCCGAGCGGTTGCCCCAGCCAGTCACTGTGGACTCGCGGCCGACCAGAGCGCCTACATCCGGCGGAACGAGGCGAACGCCCGCAATAGGCAAGACCGCCCCAGCGCCCGGGCGATAGTTGGCGGGAGAGGCCAACTTTAGAAGCGCGATGTCGCTATCATAGCGAGCGGCCAACCCATAGCCGGGGTGAATGATGATCTGGCTTACGTCGCGCACGAGATAGCCGTCGTCCGGCGCCTGCAAATTGTGTATGCCGATCACCACCTGCAACTGGCTGGGATCGCGTTCGACAGCGCAGTGGGCGGCCGTCAGCACCCACTGGGGATCGATGAGCGAGCCGCCGCAGAACTGGTCGTTGTAGAGATCGCCATTGGCGTGGATCAGGGCTACTTGCCAGGGCCACTCGCCCGGCTCGGCTTCGCGGCCGCCGACGATCTCCGGCGTGTTTGGCTGCGCCGGGTCGTCCTGCGTGCGCGCCCCGGGGACGGCCAGCGACGCCCATAGCGCCAGCCCGGTCAGGAGCGCGGCCAGTAGTAGCCCGGGGCGAAAGCTGCGGAACGCGCGGGCCGGCAGCGGCCCGCGGCGGGAAGCGCGATGCATGGTCATGGGGGCTGTCCTTCGTTGTTACCGATACGCTACAACCGACAACGTACAGAAGCTACTTGTTAGGCACTCGTCACCTGATTATGCATTGCTGCCTGCGTCAGCGCAATGGGCAGCTGCGTGGCAAGAACCAGCGTAAAGCACGGGGCGTGGGGTGTGAGCTAAGCCGTGCGGCGTCAGCCCGCCCGCAGGAGCACCGAGGGCGCCGGTGGAGCGGGCGGCGCTTGGCAAAAGCCGCGCCCCGCGCTACAAATCTGGCCCGGCAACTTGCCGGTTGGCGGCCGCGCGGCGGCCGAGGAGACCCTTGTGTGACGCAAACGCTATCTGCTGCCTTCGACTGGCGCGAAGTAGCCCATCTTGCGCTGGTTTCGCGCCTGACGGACGAACTGGAAGAACGTGAACTAACCCCGCAAGGGCACGTTACCTATCAGTTCTCAGCCCGCGGCCACGAGCTGGGCCAGTTGCTTGTCGCCCAATTGCTGACGCGGCCGTTCGACGCCGCCTCGGTCTATTATCGCTCGCGGCCGTTCATGCTTGGCAGCGGCCTGACGCTGGAGGAAGCCCTGGCTTCGGACATGGCCCGCGCCGGCGGCATGAGCGAGGGGCGCGACGTGGGCGTGGTGTTTAACATGCCGCGCCGCGGTCGGGCGCTCGTCCTGCCCATGGCCGCCGACGTCGGCTCGCAGTTCACGCCCGCCGCCGGCTGGGCGCAGGCAATCCGCTACCGGCGCGAGCAACTGGGCGAAAGTGAGATTGCCGACAGCATCGCCGTCGTCTTTGGCGGCGAGGGCGCAGTCGCCAGCAACGGCTTCTGGTCGGCGCTGACGATGGCGACGACGCTGCGTTTGCCCTTACTTTTCCTCATCGAGGACAACAACTACGCCATCTCGGTCAAAAGCTGGCTCCAGACGCCGGGCGGCAACATCGCCGCCAATCTGGCCGCTTTTCACGACCTGGCTGTCTGGGATGGAAGTGGGATAGAACCCGCGGCCACGGCGGAGTTGGTCGAGGCGGCCGTGGCCCACGTGCGCGGCGGCGCGGGTCCGGCTCTGCTGCGGCTAACCGTGCCGCGCCTCTCGGGTCACTCCAGCGTCGACAACCAGGCCTACAAGACCGAGGAGGAACGCACCGCCGAATGGGCGCGCGATCCCATTGCCGCCCTTTGCCGCGCCCTCGTCCCCGCCGTCATGTCTGAAGAGGCGTGGCGCGCGATGGAGGCCGATGCGGCCGCCGAGGTGGCCGCTGCCAGCGCGGCGGCGCTGGCCCAACCCCAGCCGGCTGTTGCCCGCGTTGCCGACCGCGCCTGGGCGGCCGGATCGCCCCGGCCGCTCGTTGGCGGGCTGGCCGCTGAAGGACTCGCGCTGCCGACCGGTTCAGACGTACCGCGCCCGCCCGATCCGCGCCGCCTGACGATGGTCGAGGCCATCCGGCGCACGCTGGAGGTTGAGCTGGCCGCCAACCCGCGCCTGCTGCTCTTTGGCGAGGACGTGGGGCACAAGGGGGGCGTCCATGCGGCGACGCTGGGTTTGCAGCACCACCACGGCGAGGCGCGCGTGTTCGACACGAGCCTTTCGGAGGAGGGCATCATCGGCCGCGCCGTGGGCATGGCCCTGGCCGGCCTGGTGCCCGTGCCCGAGATCCAGTTCCGCAAGTACGCCGACCCGGCCACCGAGCAACTCCACAACCTGGGGACCTTGCGCTGGCGCACTGCCGGCCGCTTCGCCGCGCCGGTCGTGGTGCGCATGCCCGGCGGCTTCCGGCGCATCGGCGACCCGTGGCACAGCGTCACCGACGAGGCGGCCTTCGCCCACGCGGTCGGCTGGCAGGTGGCCTACCCGTCGAACGCCGAGGACGCGGTGGGGCTGCTGCGGGCGGCGCTGCGCGGCGGCGACCCGGTGATGTTCTTCGAACACCGGGCGATGCTCGACGCCCAGTCGGCCCGCCGCGCCTACCCGGGCGACGACTACGTGCTGCCTTTCGGCCGCGCCCGCCTCGTCCGCGAGGGGGAGCGGCTGACGGTGGTGACGTGGGGGGCGATGGTCGAGCGCTGCGAGAAGGCCGCGGCCGACGCGGGCGCGAGCGTAGAGATCATCGACCTGCGGACGATTGTCCCGTGGGACAAGGCGGCCGTGCTGGCCTCCGTCCGCAAGACCGCGCGCTGCCTCATCGTCCATGAGGACTTCCAACTCGCCGGCTTCGGCGCAGAGATCGCCGCCGTTATCGCCGACGAGGTCTTCCTCGACCTCGACGCGCCGGTGCAGCGACTCGCCGCGCCGTCCGTGCCCGTGCCGTTCAACACCAGCCTCATGGATGGCATGATTCCCCGCGTCGACCAGATCCGCGAACGGATCGAGTGGCTGCTGGGGTTCTAACAGAAGAAGCATCCACAGATTGCACAGATTACGCAGATTTCTCTGAGGGCAATCTGTGGAATCTGTGTCATCTGTGGATGTTTTCTCGTGTCACTGACTCATGCTGACTTGAATGTATTGACCGAGCAGATTGTCGGGGCGGCGATTGAGGTGCATAAGCACTTGGGGCCGGGGCTGCTGGAATCGGTGTACGAGACCTGCCTGGCGTATGAACTTGACCAGGCGGGTCTGGTCGTGGAACGTCAGAAGGCGCTGACCGTGGTGTACAAGGGAATGGAATTGCCCCAGGCGTACAGCTCGATCTCGTCGTGGAGGACGCGGTGGTCGTCGAAATCAAGGCAGTCGAAGCGCTCACTGAAGTCCACGCTGCGCAAGTGCTTTCCTACCTGAAGTTCAGTCATTGTCGCGTGGGGCTGCTGATCAACTTCAACGAGAAG
>CAZSOD010000124.1:4763-10757 GCA_964608255.1 uncultured Ardenticatenaceae bacterium | reverse complement strand
AGCCGGGGCCTCCAGCCGCCGGGCCTGAGCCAGGTAGGCGCGACGCTCGCGCGGCGTGGCGGCGATACCGGCCAGCAACAGCCACGGTCGCGGGTCGCGCGTGTCCTGGCGCGCCGCCTTCTCCAGCAATGGGCGGGCCGCGCCGGTGTGGCCGGACTCAATGGCCCGGCGGGCCTCGTTGATGAGACGGTCGTTGGTGGCGGATGTTTGGGTCATGCGTTTACAAGCCTGGCGGAGCCTGTTCGCGCCGGTCTAGGGAGCGGCCCCTCTTGGAACGGCCGAGGGCGTGTAGGTGACGCCGGTGCGGATCTCGTCGATATAGCAGAGGATACCTTGCGTAATCGCGTCGGCCAGTACATCCTGCTTTGTCGTCAAGAGTTGGCGGTCGAGGTTTAGGAAACCGGTTTCGATGATGATACCGGGCACTCCAGACGCGATCTCGCGAAAGGCGTGGTAGTCGGCCATATCCGGCGTGACCGTGTCGGCGTGGTAGTTCATCTGCGTCGCGTCACGGTAGCGGCCCTCGACACAGATCGACAGGTGCGAGGAGTCGGTATAGCCGGAACCGGCGATCTTGAAGCCGGTCGCCTCGTCGTTAATGTAGTCGCACGAATCGGCGTGGATGGAGACGAGGGCTGTGCCGACATAGCCCTGCAGGCGAGCGTCGAATTCGTCAAGCAGGTCAGTCGCGATGCCGCGCGTTTGCAGCCCGGCAATGACGCGAATGGCAATGTCCTCGTTAACCTGGGCTTCGGTCAGTCCGTCCTCGCACACGGAGCCGGCGTCATTGCCCCGGTGACCAGAGATAATGCCGATGCGCACGGGGCCGGGGCTTTGCGTCAGGCGCTGCAATACCGGTCGCGGCGGAACGGGCTTGGCGAAAGGCGCGGTGAGCGCGCCGTTCAACCCGCCGGCGGCCACGACCTCGGCCACGCCGCTGGCCGGGCTGAAGTAGAAGTAGACGGCCAGCATCGCCGCCGTCGACATAGCCAGGAAGGCCAGCAGGGCCAGATTGCGGCCCAGGAACCGCAGCACCGGCCTGTCGGCCGGCCCTGAATCGCCATACGGGGCTTGCATTATGTCGATATTCTACACGAAAGGCGGATTAGGGGCTAGGGGCTAGGGATTAGGGAAGAGCGCTCTTCCCTAATCCTTAACCCCTACTCTCTAGCCCCCTACTCTTCCGCATCCGACGGGGCTGCCGGAATGAAGGTCTGGAAGGCCAGCGGCGCATAGACCAGCGTCGCATCACTCAAGGCATCGCCGCGACGGCCGCCCAGGGCGTAGATGCGTGTCTCGACATGGGTCACGCCCGGCGCGCTCCAGGCGGTAATGTCGGGCGGCGCGTTGAGAACCGTCCAGGCGCGGCTGTTTGGATCATAGACCTCGCCGTTGCCCGGCTCGTCGCCGAGGGTGCCGCCGATGACGTAGAGCTTGTTCAGCAAGACCGTCGCCCCGGCATCGACGCGCGGCCGGATCATGTCGGGGCACGTGTCCCAGGTATCAGCCGGCGGGTCATAGATGAAGCAGGAGCGTTGCGCCGCCGTCCCGTCCGTGCCACCGACGACGTAGAGCCGGCCGGTCAGCGCCCCCCCCGCGGCGGCAGCGCGCGCGGCCGGCAGCGGGGCCAACGGCCGCCAGCTATCTGCGCCAGGGTCATAAAGATAAACGGCCGGCAACGCGCCGGCCGCGTTGCGGCCGCCGATCAGGTAGAGGAAGCCGGCGTCGGCCACCGCCAGTCCCCCGGCTACCGGCTCCGGCAGGGAAGCCACGCGCCGCCAGGCATCCTGCGCCGGACTATAGGCCTCGACGATGGCTGTCGGCTGCCCGTCCGCCAGCGCGCCGCCCGGTACGTAGATCTCGCCGAACAACTCGGCGGCTGTGGCTTCAGTCACGGCGGTCGGCTTGTCGGCCGCCATGCGCCACTCGCGGGCCTTCGTGTCAAACACGCTGACGGCGCCGCTGGCGCCACTGGCGGTTTCGCCGCCAATGGCGTATACGTCCAGACCCACGGCGGCGGCGGCCCGGCCGGCGCGCCCCTCGGCCAGGGGTCGGCTGCTCAGCCAGCGCGTCTCGCCCAACGGCTGCTCCACGTAGGGCGCGGCCGGCGGGGTAAAGACGCCTTCGCGCCACTGGACAAAGGCAAACGCGGCCGCGGTCAGGAGCAAGAGCGCCAGCAGAGCCAGGCTGAGCGTCCGCCAGCGGTGGGCGTGGGCCCCAGGAGCGTCCGGCGCGGCCGGCGGGAACACAGCCGGCGTTGCGCCGTTACTTGGGACAGCGACCGCCGCTACCGGGCGGGCAGCTACGTCCGGCGCCTCTTCGTGCGGCGCGTCCACGCCGCCGGGCACGGTCAATACGCCCTGTTGCAGCGCGACGGTCATCGCCTCGGTTCGCGTTGACACGCCCAGCTTGCTATAGATGTTGCGCAGGTGGGTCTTGACCGTATAAGGGCTGATTGACAGGCCATCGGCGATGGCCTTGTTGGACTCCCCGGCCGCCAGCCGCTTAAGCACGTCCAGTTCGCGGTCGCTCAGGGGTTCGCCGTGTTCCGCCATGAGCAGCCTATCCTCCCGGCTCCGCGGGCGTGATCGGGGCGGTGCCGGTGATGGGCGCCTCGCCCGTCAGGGGGAGCGTGGCAGTGATGGGCACGGGCGTAGCGGCGTAACACGACTCACGCGCCTGGCCGAGTTTGCCTTCCAGCGTTTCGCCCGGCAGCTGGTTCCATGCTTCCTGGTAAACATCGGCCGCCGGGCACCAGTCCAGGTTATAGGCCAACTGGTCACCATAGCCAACCAGGGCGCGTTGGAGGCGGGAACAGGCGTCGCGATAAAAGGGCGCGGCGGCACACAGATCGCGCCAGTAGTCGATAGCGATCCCCCAGTTGACGCCGGAGTAGGCAACGGCCTGAAAGTAAAGGTCAGCCCAGGCGCGGTAAGTCTCCGCCTCCGGCGGCAACGCGCCTAACCGCTCTGCTTGGGCAAAGTAATTCAGACCCATTTCGACCTTTTCAGTGTTGACATAGGTCAGGCCCAGGCCGACATAGGTATCGTAGAGCATCCGGTCTGTTCGCGGGCGGTCGTAGTCGGGGTACTGCTGCTGGAAGGCAACCAGCCGCGGCAGCGCTTCTTCCCATTGCTCGGCCAGCGCAAGGCGGTCAATGGCCTGCAACTCGGCCCGCGCCGTGGCGTTGTCCACGGCGGGAGCTGGCTCGGGTGTGTCCATCGCCGCCGGCTCGGGCGCGGCAGCGGGCTCCGTGGCGGCGGGGGCATCGGCGGCGCGCGCCTGGTCGCGCAGGGTCATGGCGGCGGCGTTGTCAGGCTCCCGCGCCAGCACCCAGTCGAGTCGCGTCAGCGCCAGATCAGGGCTGCCGGCAGCTAAGTCCTGGCGGGCCAGTTCAATCTGCCGGCTCACCTGCTCGGTCCGGGCCGTCGTCTCCTGCTGCGCCCGTAGCGCCTGACCGCTCTCGTAGGCGACGTAGGCGACAAGCAGATAGGTGGCCAGGACGACCGAGGCGATCACCAGAGCCAGCCCGACCAGGCGCACGAGTAGTCGCGGCCGCCGCTCGGCAGCCAGATCGGTGTTGGCCTTTGGCTCGCTGGGTTCGGTCATAACAGTCAGCCCGAAGCGCGGCGTCAGAGCGCCAGCATGCTCCGGTATACGTCCACTGTCGCAGAGGCAACCTGTGCCTGGGTAAATCGCTCCACTACCCGCTGTCGGCCGCGCCGGCTCAACTCAAGACGCAGCCCGTCATCTTGCATTAATTGTAGCAGTCCTCTCCGAAGGGCGTCTACATCCTCTTCGGGAACGATTAAGCCGGCGTCGCCAATGACGTGGGGGATTTCGCCGGAGTGAGCGCCAATGACGGGCACGCCACAGGCCATCGCCTCGACCAGGACGCGGCCGAACTGCTCTTTCCAGTTGGGCAGCGTGCGCGAGGTCAGCGCCAGCGCGTCCAGGTTGCGCAGATAGCCCGGCACCTGGTCGGATGGAATTGCGCCGTCAAAGTGAACACGTTCGGCGATACCCAGATCGGCCGCCAGTTGCCTGAGGTGCGGCAGAATGGGGCCTTCGCCAGCGATGTGCAGCCGCCAGACCCCGGGAAGACCGGCCGCGGCCCGCAGTAGCAAGTCCACACCCTTCTCCGGCACCAGTCGCCGGTTGGCCGAGCCAATAACGAACGCCCGCCCGGGGTCGCGCGCGGGCGGCGGCGAGAACAGATCAGGGTCGACGCCGAACTGGGGGATGACGCGGTGCGGGCCGCGGTAGCCTTTGGCGCGCCAGACCGCCACCGCCTCCTGGTTGCCCATGATGGCGAAGTCGACGCCGGCCAGCACCTGACTCTCGATCAAGTTGAAGGGCGGTGGGTAGCGGCGGGCCAGGTTCTGCCACGTGAAAAAGAGCGACTTCGCGCCCGCAGTCCGCGCCTGGCGCATGGCCAGCCACGTCGCCAGGTTGTAAGGCTCCTCGTCGATGTGGACGATGTCGGGGTGAAACTGTTTCAGGCGGCGGGGCAGCGTATGGTAGTAATAGTAGTGGAAGCGACCGTTGAAACGAATCGGGTCAACGAGCAATTCGTAGCCGTCGGTATAACAGCGCTCCAGCGTCACCCGCCCGTCAGGGTCGTCCCAGCTGGGCGGCACGATGACCGTCAGCTCGACATCGGGAAAGCGCGCTATCGCCTCCAGCTTGGTTTGATAGGCGCCCACAAGGCAGGCTTTGGAGAGCATCAGTATGCGCATCGGCTAGACCACGATCAAACGCGAAATAAATCCGCTATGCCGCGTGGCGACGCGGCCGTAAGCTTAAACATAGACGCGGAGAGCGCGGAAAGATTCATGGGCTTCTCCGCGCTCTCCGCGTGTTCCCTCGGTGTTCTCCGCGTTGCCCATGACGCTGCAATGACCCGTTTGGCGGGCTTATACAGCCTTGCGTGGGATGCCTATTCTGCTATACTGCGCCTGCTTTGGCAACCTTGGGGAAGTCCCTCGCGCATCGCTGGCTTGGCCCATCCCGTTGGGGGTGGGCCTTATTGCTTCTGGCGGTCGTACTGGCTCTGGCGCTCCGTTTTTACCGGCTCGGGGTGTGGCCGCCCGGCCCCTACCGGGACGAAGCTTATAACGGGCTCGACGCGCTGAGCGTTCTGCGCGGTCACCGGGCGCTTTTCTTCCCGGCCAACAATGGCCGCGAGCCGGCCTACATCTATCTGGTAGCCGCGGCCATTGCCCTGCTCGGACCGACGACGCTGGCGCTGCGCGTACCGGCGGCTGTGGCAGGCACGCTGGCAACGCTGCCGGCGTGGTTGCTGGCGCGCTCGTGGTTCGGCCGCGTGGCCGGGCTGCTGGCAGCCTTTCTGTGGGCAATCACCTTGTGGCCCGTCCACCTCGGCCGCATCGGCTTGCGCGTCAGCTTGCTCGCACCGCTGCTGGCGCTGGCCTTCTGGCTGGGCACGCGCGCCTGGCGCGAACGGCGGGCGGCGCTGTGGGCTGCGGCTGGCGCGGTCTATGGCCTCAGCTTCTACACCTATCTGGCGGCCCGCTTCACCCCCTTGTTGCTGGCCCTCTTTGCTGTCTATCTCGTCGTGACCGGACGGCGGGCGCGGTTATGGGATGGCGGCCGCGTCCTGTGGTTCGCGCTCGCCGCGGCGCTGGCCGTGGCTCCGCTGGCGGCCGTGCTGCTGCGCGATCCAGAGCTTGTCTTGGGGCGTGCCGGGCAAGTGTCGGTCCTCAGCCCGGCCATCAACGGCGGCGACCCGGTTGGCGCGCTACTCGCCAGCACCGGTCGCGCCCTGGGGCTATACGTCTGGCGCGGCGACGCCATCCTGCGCCACAACGCGCTGTTGAGCTACGACGCGGTCCTGAAGAGCGACCACCCCGCCGGGCGGCCGGTCTTCGATCCGCTTATGGCTGTGCCTTTCCTGGTTGGCCTGGCTTGGTGCCTTTGGCGCTGGCGGCGGCCGGCGGCGGCGTTCTTGCTGCTCTGGCAACTGGTTATGCT
>CAZSOD010000124.1:0-4663 GCA_964608255.1 uncultured Ardenticatenaceae bacterium | reverse complement strand
GCGGCGGCGGCTGACCTGGCCCTTTCCGTTCGCCACGAGCCGGCGGAGACGGCCGTCTACGTGGACAGGCGCTTCATGGAGGGCTGGCCGTCGATCCCCTTCCTGCTCGCTGACCGGGGCGTCACGGTCTACGACCCGGCGACGGGACTGGCGCTGCGCGACGGGCCGGCGGCCGTCTACGCCTGGCCCTACGACAGCCTCGACTTCCTGCGCGCTGTTGCGCCGCCGGCCCTCGTCGCGGTGGAACCCGGCCCGCTGGCCCGCGGCGACCTGGAGCCGCGCCCCTACTCGCTCTATACGCGCTACACCGTTACCCCCGGCGAGGGGCCGGCAGCTACGGCCGAGTTTGATCAAGCGTTCCGGCTGTCGGCCGCCGCGGCGCCGGCCGCGGCTGACGCGGTGGCGGTCGATCTGGCGTGGGCAGTTGTTGGCGAGGGCGCGCCGGACGCGCCGCTGCCCCAGGTATTCGTCCACGTCCTCGGACCGGAGGGGATGCTGGCCCAGTACGACGGGCCGATCGCCTTCGGGCAGTGGCCCGCGCCGCTCTGGCGGCCCTTGCTTCGCATCGGCGAGCGGCATACACTGGCTCTGATGCGAGCCTACGATCCGGCCAGCGACCGCATCGAGATCGGCCTCTATTGGCCGGATAGCGGCGCGCGGCTACCTCTGCGCGCCGCCGGCGGCCGGCCGTCGGGCGATGCTCTGGTCATCGCGCCCGAGCCGTAGCCGCGAGGAGCGAGGTCATGTTCAGACCGCTCGCCATTCTCTTGCTGATCAGCCTGCTCGCCGGCGCCGCGCCATTGGCCGCGCAGGAGGCGCCCACGCCCGCGCCGGTGATACCCGTTGCCGAGACAACGACGGCCACAGCGACAATTGCCGCAGCGCTGCCCGGCTGGGTTTCGCCCACGCCGGACGAGACGGGGGCGATTGTCGTCATCGTCCAGCCCGGCGAGTCGCTGTGGGTCATTGCCGCTCGCGCCGGACTGGCCCTGCCCGACCTGCTGGCGCTAAACGGCCTGGGCGAGAGCGACATCATCAATCCTGGCGACGCCCTGATCATCGGCTACGCCACGCCGGAGCCGCCGCGCTCACCGGAGGAAGGGACAGCCACGCCCACCCTGCCCCCGCCCACCTTGCGGCCGACGGAAACCCGCGCCGAGGCGGCCATTTGCCTGGTCGCCTACGACGATCTCGACCGGGACGGCGTGCGGGACGCGAATGAGCCGCTGCGCGCCGGCGTCGCATTCACCATTTACAACAGCCAGGCTGTCGTTGCCAACGCTATCACCGACGGGGTCTCCGAGCCGCGCTGTGTGCGCGGGTTGCCGCCGGGCGATTACCGCGTCACGCGGTCGGTCGTCCCGGGCGAGGTGCTGACAACCGCCGGCGATTGGACGCTAAGCCTGTCCGCCGGGAGTGAGCTGCGCCAGTCGTTCGGCAGCTACGCGGGCGCAGCGGAATCCCCTTCACAAGGAGACGGCTTCGTGACCGCGGCCACGGCATCAGTGACCCCGGCTACCGCGCCTCCCCGCTCCCCCGCGTCTTCGCTGGGCTTTGCCGGCGTCGCCGTTCTCTTCGCTGGCGGCTTGATCTTGCTCGGCGCTGTGCTAATCTTGCTTCGGCGGTCGTCGCGCCGCGGGCCGGGAGGGCTTCCGGTTGAGGACGAACCCGCCGAACGCCATTTCCGCAAGATCGACGACCTGGAATAAGCTCCGAAGCGCTGTTCTATGAAGAAAACAACCTCGCTCCTTCTCGCCGTCCTCGTCCTCTTTTGCCTGATGGCCGCGGCCGGCCACGCCGCGCCCGCCGCGCAAGGGGCCAACCTGCTGCAAAACCCCGGCTTCGAGCAACCTTACGGTGGGGGCGCGGCCGACAAGTGGCAAAGGTGGAATATGACCACAGCCAAGAGCGACAGCGAGTGCCTTGTCGCCTACCACGTCCTGCCCAAGTGGAACGTCGAGACCGGCGCCGGCTTCGTCCGCGAGGGCGCGGCGTCGCAATACGTCGGCAACAACTGGGATACCTGGGGCGGCGGGGTCTACCAGACCGTGCCCGCGACGCCGGGAACGACCTATCGCTTTTCGTTCTACGGCCGCGGCCGGGGCACAAACGAAGCGTCGCCCGCGCCCTCGGAGGCCGGCCTGCAGATGAACATGCGCGCTGGCATCGACCCCAACGGCAGCGGCAACTGGGCTGATGGCGATGTGGTCTGGGGCGCGGCTGGTTCGCCGCACGATGCCTGGCAGGAGTTCAGCGTTCAGGCGACGGCCACCGGCAATCAGATCACCGTGTTCACCTCGGCCAACTGGGGCGTAACGGGCGTCAACCAGTGCCGCCAGTTCCTCGACACGTGGTATGACGCGGCGCAACTGGTTGCCGAGACGCCGCCGACCGCTACCCCGCCCCCGCCCACGGCGGCCATCCCAACCGAACCGGTTAGCGTGGCGACCGCGACGTCGGAAGCGACGACCGCCGCGCCGACGACGGCGGCGACATCGGCCGCGCCGGCGGCGACGGCCACCGCAACCGGCAATTCGACCATTTGCGTCAATGCATTTCTCGACGCCAACGGCAACGGCCTGCACGACGCCGAGGAGGGTTACGTCTCCGGGGTTACACTGACCGTCGCCCAGGGCAACGCCGTCACCGGGCAGGCTGTCTCCACCGGCCAGCAAACGCCGATCTGTTTTGGCAACCTGCCGGCCGGGACCTACCAGGTCGCGCAGACGCTGCCGACGACGCTGGAGATGACGACACAGGCGAACGCGACGATCAACCTGGCCATCGGTCAGACGCTCGGCCTGGAGTTCGGCAGCCGGCTGCGCGGCGCGGCGACGCCCGGGACCGAACCGTCGCCGACGGCTGCGATGGTAGCGAGCGCGACCGCGCCTGCGTCAACCGGCGCGACGACCGGCGGCAGCCCAACCTGGATGGTCTTTTTGGGCCTAGGCGCGATCCTGATCGGCGTGCTGCTGCTGGGGGTTCTGCTGTTTATGGTACTGCGCCGCTAATGCAGGGGCGGGTCGGGGATCCGCCCTTTGAGAATGTAGCGGAGTGAACTGCGGACAATGTATGGAGGGAGGGCTGTGGGCAAATGGCTCCGACGGGTTCTCATCTGGCTGCTGGTTTTACTTGGCGCGCTCGTTCTGGTCGTCCTGGGGCTGTTTGCCTTCGACGTGTTCTTCGGCCCAAAGACGGCCGACGTCGCCAACACGACCTACACCAACGGCGCGGGCGTGAACTCCTACGGCTACCTGGCACTGCCCGACGAGCCTGGGCCGCATCCCGGCGTGCTGCTCCTCCATGAGTGGTGGGGGCTGAACCACGGCATTACCGTTCTGGCCGATGCCCTGGCCCGGGAGGGCTACGTGGTCTTCGCGCCCGATGCCTACCGCGGGCGGGTCGCCGCGCAAATCCCGCGCGCCCTCTACCTGCGGCTGACGACACCGGAGGCGGAGGTGACGGCCGACCTGGACGCGGCGCTGGCCCACCTGCTGGCCCTGCCGGAGGTGGACGCGGCGCGCGTCGCCAGCTTCGGCTTTTGCTTCGGCGGGGAGCACTCGCTCCTGCTCTCGCTGCGCCAGCCGGAGAGCATCCCGTACACGGTCATCTACTACGGCGACGTCATTCCCGACGCCAACCGGTTGGAGCCGCTGCGCGACAGCCGCGGCGTGCTGGGCGTGTTCGCCGCCGAGGATCAGCAGATTCCAGTCAGCGACGTGGCCGGGTTCGAGGCGGCGTTGGACGAGCTGGGCGTCTCCAACGAGATCACGGTCTACCCCGGCGTCGGTCACGCCTTCATCAACGAGGACAACTACGACCAGCCCGGCCCGGCGGGGGACGCGTGGCGGCAGGGGGTTGAGTTTCTGGCGCGGAACCTGAAAAGCGACTGATATGATTCCGCGGCGTTAACGGGGCGTATTCTATCCTTGTAGCTGGACGTTGATCGCTCCAGCCTGTTGAGCGCACTCATCAAGTACGCTCTGATAGTCGCTGCCCTGACAAGATACCTTGCGCCCCCACTGGTCACTGCCATCTGTCTGCCAGGCGTTGTTCGAAATCTCCCTCACGCGAAAGAACCAGCCAGGGGCAAGCTCATCAATCGGAGTTGAACTTCGATATAGCAGCTTCGGTAAACAGGGCAACCGCTGCCTGAATAGCACCGTACTGACGATCTCTCTACTACTTGCTATACTCGCCTCCGGAGCGCTAACTCATACTCAAGCAAAGGGGATCTCATGGCCCTACACCCACTGGCCGGCCAACCGGCCCCACGTGAAAAGCTCGTCAACGTCCCGCGGCTCGTCTCCGCCTACTACACCACCCACCCCGACCCGGCCGACCCGCTCCAGATGGTCAGCTTCGGCACGTCGGGCCACCGCGGCACGTCCTTTGCCGGCAGCTTCAATGACGACCACATCGCCGCCATCGCCCAGGCCATCAGCGAGTATCGCGCCGGGCGCGGCATCACCGGCCCGCTCTACGCTGGGATGGATACCCACGCCCTGTCGGAGCCGGCGCTGGCCACGGCCGTCGAGGTCTTCGCCGCCAACGGCGTCCACCTTGTCATCCAGGCCGGGCTGGGCTACACCCCCACGCCGGTCATCTCCCACGCCATCCTGACCTGGAATCGCGGCCGGACGAGCGGCCTGGCCGACGGCGT
>CAZSOD010000123.1:0-10845 GCA_964608255.1 uncultured Ardenticatenaceae bacterium | reverse complement strand
CCCTCATCCGCTATAATCCCCCCTGTGAGACACCAACCTCGATCCCGGCGGCTGGCCCTGTTCGGCCTCATCAACGCCGCCTTCATTCTCCTGCTGGTCCTCTGGAATCGTCACGAGCACCTGGGCGCCGTGGCCGTGGCCGTGGCCAAGAGCAAGCAGCTGCTCGACATGCCCGCCGCGCTGGCTGGCTACCCGCCCGGCTACGCGCTCGACTACGGCCGCGCCGAGGCGCTGGCCCTGGCCGACCCCGGGCTGCGGGCCGCGCTGGCGGGCAAGAAGACCGAGTTTCTGTCGGCCGTGCGCCTGAGCGCGGGCGAAGCGCGCTACTGGCAAGACCAGGGCTGCGCGCGGCTCAACTGCGCCTGGGTCGCCTTCTACAACTACAGCGACGCCGGCACAATCGAGGCCGTGGTCAACCTCGACGACGGCGCGGTCGCCGGCTACTGGGCCAACGCCGACGCCCGGCCCGGCGGCTCCAGCGAAGTGCTGGCCCGGGCCGTGGGCATCGCCGCGGCCGACAGCCAGGTGCGCGCCATCCTCGGCGACGACCTCGGCGTGATGGACCCGGCCATGATCCCCATGTCGGGCTGGCTGGTAGACAGCGCCTGCCGCGAGGATTGGTGCGTCGACCTGACCTTCCACGACCCGTCCGGCAGCGGCCGCATCTACCACGTCTTCGTCAACCTGGAGACGGAGCAGGTCGCCCGCACCTTCTACACCCGCGCCCGCCCCGACCGCAGCCTGGGCAAGCCGCTGGAGCAGCGCAACGCCTTCACCGACGGCTGCCACGAGCAGTATGGCTGGGCCGTGTGCTGGGAGATGACCGCCAACGACGGCGTCAACTTCCGCGACGCCAGCTACAACGGCCAGACTATCTTCGAGAGCGTCAAGATCGGCCAGATCGAGGCCTGGTACCCGAGCTGGCCCGGCGGCTACCGCGACGAGATCGGTTTCGCCGCCACGGTGCCGCCCTTCGGCAACACCCAGGTCAACGACCTGGGCGACGGCTTCGAGGTGCGGCAGATATTCACCGAGTTCACCCGCTGGCCCAACTGCATCTGCTGCTACCGCTATGAGGAGGTGCTGCGCTTCTACGCCGACGGCCGCTTCGAGCCGCGCTTCCTCTCCCACGGGCCGGGTTGCGACGACCTCTCCATCTATCGCCCCTTCTGGCGCATCGACCTCGACCTGAACGGCGGGCCGGGCGACGAGGTGTGGCTGTTCGACGAGACGCAGTGGGTGGAGCAGGCGACCGAGTTCGAGACGCATCCGGTGGTCGATGGGGTGTCGCCCGAGGGCCACAAGCTGGCGACGTTCGACGGCGACCTGCACTATCGCTGGGCGCTGGAGCGCACCGACCCGCTGGGGCTCGACGAGGCCTACCTGTTCCTGCTGCGGGAAAAGCCGCTGGAGGGCGACGGCCCCATCACCACCGGCCCCGGCGACACCTTCATCCCGCCGCGCCAGTGGATCGACGGCGATGCGCTCTCCGGCGAAGACATTGTGCTGTGGTACGTGCCGCTGCTGAACACGAAGAAGGGCGGTCCGTGGTGGTGCATGCCCGACCCCGAGCCCGCGTTCTCCCCCTGCGAGGCCATCCTGCGCGCCGAGCCGATGGGCGAACTGCGCCAGCCGACGCCGGAGGAGCTGGCCGCCCTGCAACTGGAGGCGCTGCCCACGCCCACCAGTGACGCCGCCGCGCCCACGGCCGCGCCCACGCCCACGCCGCGCCCCATCGAGGGCGTCGACGCGCCAGCCATCATCCTCAACGCCGGGTGCGGCTCCTGCCACAAGATTGGCGCCATCGGCGAGGCCCACAAAGTCGGCCCCGACCTGAGCGCCATCGGGCTAAACGCCGGCGGCCGCGTGCCGGGCATGAGCGGCGCGGACTACATCCGCAACTCCATCCTGCACCCCAACGCCTACATGGCCCCCGCCTGTCCCAACGGCCCCTGCCTGCCCAACATCATGCCGCGCGACTACGAAGCGCGCCTGAGCGCCTCGCAGGTGGATACGCTGGTTGAGTTCCTGCTGGCCCAGGTCGGCGCGGAACCGGCGACCGTGGGCAGCGGCCAGGCCGCCGCCAATCCCACCCCCTTGCCCAAGCCCGCCGCCGCGGCCAAGGTCATCCCGCCCTCGTCGCGCCTGTCCTCGCTGACGGCCGTGCAGATCGCCCTGGCCGTCGTCGTTCTCCTCGTCAGCGGCTACGTCCTGCTCCGCGACCGCGGGAAGTGATCCGGCGCGCGTAACGATTGGCGAGTGCTCGTCGTTCCGCGCTTTAGGGGATTAACAACGCTACCGGCCTATCGCCGGGGCCGGGCGACGGCGAACCCCGTGGGCTTTTGCCGCAAGGTGCTGTCTCCCCGCCGTCCAGCCCTCCGGGCTAGCGGTACTTTTCGCGCAGGGCGCGCTCCATCTGCCGGTCGGCGTCGCGCTTGGCGATGTCCTCGCGCTTGTCGAACTTGCGCTTGCCGCGCGCCAGCGCCACCTCGATCTTGGCCCGGCCGTCCTTCAGGTACAGCCGTGTCGGCACGACGGTCAGCCCCTTCTGCGCCAGGTTGGTGAGGATGCGGTTGATCTCCCGCCGGTGGAGCAGCAGCTTGCGCGGCCGCGTCGGCTCGTGGTTCTCGCGGTTGCCGTGCTCATAGGGCGAGATGTTGGCCTCCAATAGCCACAGCTCGTCCCCCCGGGCCTGCACGTAGCTGCGCTGCAAGCTGACGTGGTTGGCGCGCACGGACTTGATCTCCGTGCCCGTCAGCACCAGCCCCGCCTCGAACCGTTCCATCAGTTCGAAATCGAAGGTCGCCCGCTTGTTATTGTAGATGACTTTGACGTTGGCGTTCGGTTTCATATCGGTAGGGGCAAACCTGCGTGTCTGCCCTCTTCATCTGTCTCTTGGTATGCGCGTTCGCCCGCTCGGTCCGCGCGTCCGCCCGCTGCTCTCATAGAGAATAGCCCTCAAAGCTCAGACACGCACGTCCAGAGCCGGATACGCCACGGGCCAACACGCGACCGAAGAGGCACCCATCCCAAGGGCGGACGCTTTCCGTCGGTATCGGCCAGATGCGGGCCGCTACCCCTCCCAAGGGCCGGCGCCCCGGTCCGCCCCTACGGGCTGGTTAACAAATACTCGACGGCGCGCAGCAACTGACCGTCGTCCGCGCCGCCCAGGTCGGCCGGCGACTCGACGGCGAAGTCGGGCGTAATGCCCTGGCCGTCGATGGTGTTGTTGTTGGGCGTGTACCAGCGGGCGACGGTGACGCGCAGCTCGGCGTTGTTCGACAGCGGGTGAATCTGCTGCACCGACCCCTTGCCGAACGTCGTCTCGCCGACAAGCACGCCCCGCCCGCGGTCCTGAATGGCCCCGGCGACGATTTCCGACGCGCTGGCGCTCCCGGCATTCACAAGCACGACCAGCGGAATCGCCTCGGCCGCGTCCCCGTCGCGGGTGACGAACGTCTGGTCAAGCCCGCGGTTGTTGCGCTCATAGAGGGCCACGCCCGCCGGCAGGAACGCGTCGGCCACGGCCACCGACTGGTCGAGATAGCCGCCGGGGTTGTCGCGCAAATCGAAGACAAGCCCCGCCGGTTGCTGGGGCAGGATCGCGTCCAGCGCTTCCCGCAGCTTCTCATCGGCGTTGCGGCTGAATTCCGTCAGCCGGATGTAGCCGATAGGCGCGCCGCCGGTGATTTCGGGCGGCAGCATCTCGAACTCCAGCACCGGCACCTCGAACCGCGCGCGCACGATCGCGAACTCCAGCGGTTCCGCCTCCCCCTCGCGCGCCACCTTCAGCCGCACCGTGGTGCCCGCCGGGCCGCGCACCATCATGATGACTTCATCGAAGCCGATCTCCAGCACCGACTGGCCATCGACCTCGATCAGCACGTCGCCGGGCAGTAGCCCGGCCAGGTCGGCCGGCTGGCCGTCGATCGGCCGCACGATCTCGAACAGCCCATCCTCATTCTCGCGCACCATCGCGCCGATGCCCTCGACCGCGCCGTCCTCTTCCTGGCGCATGCGCTCGGCCACCGCCGGCGGCACGTAGCGCGTGTAGTTGTCATCCAGCGCCCCCAGTGACCCGGCAATGGCCTCCTGGATGACCTCCTCAGACGGCGGCACGGAGCCGTCGAACTCGCTGCCGATCAGGTTCCAGACCTCGTAGAACGCGCCGAAGTCCGCCCCCTGGAGCGGGCTGCCCGGTGCGGGCGCGACCTCCAGCGCGGCCAGCTCCGGCGTGGGGCTGGGCGGTGTGGCGGTGTCGGCCGCCGTGGGCGTGGCCGGCGGCGCGACGGTATCGGTGGCGATGGGCGGCGTGGCACTGGGGAGGGGTGTCGGGGTCGGGGAAGCCAGCTCCGCGACCGCGCCGCTATCCACGGCCGCTACCGGTGCTGGCCCGCCCGGCGAGGCCGTGGCCCGCCCGGCCAAAAAGCCGACGGCGGCCATCGACAGGCCGAATAGGACCGCCAGTAGCAAGAAAATACCGGGCGAGCGTCGCCCGGCGGGATTGTTCTGGGGAGCGGAGTCGTGTTGCGCCATGTGTCTATTGCCCTGGGGCGGCCTGCAAAAAGTCGATGGCCCGCGCCAGGGCGGGATCGCGGCCGTTATCGATGTCATCCTGAGTAACCTCGACCGGAATATCCGGGTCGAGGCCGTTCTGGTCCAGCTGGTGGTGGTCGGGCGTGAACCAGCGCGCCGACGTGACGTGGACGGAAGACCCGTCGCTGAGGTCAAAGACCAGTTGCACCGAGCCTTTGCCGAACGACTTGCTGCCGATCAGCGTGGCCCGGTCGCGATCGCGCAGCGCCCCGGCGACGATCTCCGACGCGCTGGCCGTGCCGCCATCGATCAGGACGGCGAGCGGCGCGTCGGGCAGCAGCGTCTCATCGGTGGTGCTGAAGACCCGTTCCCCTTCGGTCTGGCTCTCGATGGTGAGCACCGGCCCTTCGTCCAGGAAGTGGTCGGCCACGGCCACGGCCGAATCGCGCAAACCGCCGCCGTTCTGGCGCAGGTCGAGGATGAAGCGCGTCGCCCCCTGCGCCAGTAGGTCTTGCAGCGCCGCGCCAATCTCCTTGCCGCTCTCGCCGCTAAAGCGCGAGAGAGCGATGTAGCCGATGGTGGGGTCCTCGGCCGTCAGCCGGTAGGTCACCGACGGCAGCAGAATGTCGGCGCGGACGATGCGAATGTCAACCGGCGTCGTCGCGCCGGGGTGGCGCACGGTCAGGGTCACGCTGGTGCCCGTTTGGCCCTTGATGCGCGCGATGATATCCGGCACCGTCGTCTCGGCCGCGACCGGCTCGCCGTCGATAGCCAGCAGAACGTCGCCCGCTACGACGCCCGCGGCCTCGGCCGGGTTGCCCGCGATGGGTTCCAGGATCACTTCTCCGGTTTCTTCGGAGCGGGTAAGGTAGGCGCCGATGCCGCCAAAGGAGCCTTGCAGCCGCTCGCGCTCGGCGTCTCGCGCCGCTGGCTCGACGAAAATCGTGTAGGGATCGTTCAGCGCCGCCAGCGAGCCGCGAATCGCGCCATAGGTCACGGCCCGCGGGTCCGGCGGCGCGCCGAGGAAGTGCTGGTTGATCAGCGCCCACGCCTCGCGGTACAGGGCCATGTCGTCCTGTTCGGCATGGGCCAGCGTCCGGTCGCGGTCGCTGACAAGCTCGCGCGCCAGGTAGCCTGCCACGAAGGCGCTGACCGTGAGGACGACCAGCATGAATACGGTAAGGCCGTTGCGAAGGTGACTCTTCATGACGTTGACGCCCGGATCCGCGACGACGTCCGGGCCGGCGGCGCTGGATGATAGCGATTTTAACACTCGTGTCCCGTCTGACAATCCGGGCTATAATCTCCGGCGCTAGCTGTTAGCAAGGCTTAATCCCTCCAGGGGTGAAAAGCCGCTGGCGGCTATGGAAACAGCCGGCCGCGACCACGCAAAACGCCGCTTGCCTCGGTCTGCCGGCCCGCTGCCATCTGTGCGGGGGAGCCTGTCGGTCCCACGCCTGTTGAGTTGTAACCACATGAAAGTACCCGGCGCGCTGCGACTGGTCGTGCTGGCAATGGCGCTTTGCGGGCTGGTCCTGCTGGCGCCGGGCCCGGCGCGCGGCCAGGAAGAGCCCACCCTGCAAGCGCAGGCGGATAACCTGCTGCAGACGATGACCGTCCCCGAACGGATCGGCCAGCTATTCCTGGTGACGTTCGAGGGTGACCGCGCGCCTGCCGACAGCCCGATCGCCGACCTGATTCTCAATTACCACATCGGCGGCGTGGCGTTGCTATCGGCCAACGACAACCTGACGGGCTATGGCGAACCCGCCAACGCCCCGGCGCAGGTGCGCGAGCTGACGGCTAACTTGCAGCGCCTGGCCCTCCTGGGCTTCAGCGAGGAACCTAACGCCGCGCCCGCCGACGATAGCCTGCCGCCCACGCCGGAGTCGCCCGCGACGACGGTGGCCATCCCCCTTTTCATCGCCACGAGCAACGACGGCGACAGCTTGCCGGTGGATAACGTCCTGGCGGGCTATACGGCCGTGCCCAGCAACATGGCCCTCGGCGCGACCTGGGAGCCTGCCTACGCCCGTCGCGTAGGCGAAATCGTCGGCCGCGAACTGGCCGCCACGGGCATCAACTTGTTGCTCGGCCCCTCACTCGATGTGCTGGAGCGGCCGTCGCCGCTCAACGAAGGCGACCTGGGCACCCACGCTTTCAGCGGCGACCCCTACTGGACGGGCCTGCTAGGTCGCGCCTACGTCGAGGGCGTCCATAGCGGCAGCGCCAGCCGGCTCATCGTCGCCGCGCGCAGTTTCCCCGGCAAGGGCAGCAGCGACCGGCCCGTCGATGAAGAGGTGCCAACCGTGCGCCGCTCGCTGGAGCAGCTCAAGCAGATCGAGCTGGCGCCGTTTTTCGCCGTCACCCGCGATCTGCTGGGCTCCCCGGCCACGGCCGACGCGCTGTTGACGACCCACATTCGCTACCAGGGCTTCCAGGGCAACATCCGCGCCACCACCGCCCCGGTCAGCCTCGACCCCCAGGCGCTCAACTCCCTCCTGGCGCTGCCCGAGTTTGCGCCGTGGCGCAGCCAGGGCGGGTTGATCATCTCCGACCGGCTGGGCGCGCGCAGCGTGGAGCGCTTCTATGACGATACGCAGCGCGAATTCCCGCACCGGCAGGTGGCCAAGGACGCCCTGCTGGCGGGCAACGACCTGCTCTACGTCGCCAACTTCGCCCTCGGCGACGCCGACGAAGCGGCGCAGATGACCAACGTCAAGGACACCATCGTCTGGTTTCGCGAGCGGTATGGCACGGACCCGACCTTCCAGTTGCGCGTCGACGAGGCCGTGCGGCGCATTCTGATCGCCAAGCTGCGCCTCTACGGCGGCGATCTCTCGGCGGCCAACGTACTCGTCGAAGCCGGCGACGACGCGCCCGTCCAGCCGGTCGGCGGCGATGGGTTCTTTGACATTGCCGCGAGCGCGGTGACGCTGCTGGCCCCCAGCCCGGCCGAGATGAGCGGCCGCCAGGCGAGCTCACCCGGCATCGGCGATACGATGGTCATTTTCACCGACGTGGAAACCCTGCAACCGTGCAGCGCCTGCGCGCCCATCCCCGCGCTCTCGCCAACGGCGCTGCAGGAGCGCATCCTGGCCATCTATGGCCCGGACGGCAGCGGCCAGGTTTTGCCCGATAATCTGAGCAGCTTTTCGTTCGCCGAGTTGAACGAGTACCTGGACGCCGGGACGGGGCCTATCGCTGAGCCGACGACGGCCGTTGCCCCCACGCCCGACGAGACGGCCGAAGCGCCCGCCGCGGTGACGCCCGCCCCGTCGCCCACCCTGCCCGCTGACTACCGCGTTCAGGAAGCGCTGCGCGACGCCGACTGGCTGGTGTTCGCCTTGCTGAACGCCGGCCCCCGCAGCAGCCCGGACTCCAATGCGCTCAGCCGGTTCCTGGCGCAGCGGCCCGACCTGGCGAGCAAGTCCGAGGTCGTTGTCCTGGCGTTCGATGCGCCCTACTACCTCGATAGCACCGAGATTAGCAAGCTAACCGCCTACTACGGCATCTACAGCAAGACAAGCGCCTTTGTCGATGCCGCCGCCCGCGCTCTTTTCATGGAGTCGCCCCTTACCGGGGCCTCGCCGGTCGGCATCGACGGCATCCAGTACGACCTGTTCACCCAGACCCAGCCGGCCGCCGGGCAGGTGATCGAACTCTTTCTGGTCATTGGCGAAGAAATCGAAGCCCCCTCGCGCCAGGAGCCGCTGGCCTCGGCCATCGGCGACACATTGCGCCTGCAGACGGGCGTCGTCGTCGATCACAACGGCCACCCGGTGCCCGATGGCACGTTGGTGCGCTTCATCTTGCGCAATCGCGTCCAGGGCACGGTGACGGTATTGGGCGACCGGCCGACCACCAACGGCATAGCCCAACTCGACTACGTGCTCGACGCCAGCATGGGACCGGGCCAGTTCCGCATCACTGCCGAGTCGGGCGAGGCGCAGGTGTCGCAGGAAGTGGACATCGTCATCGAGGAAGACGCGCAACTGGCGATCATCGTCCCGACGGCGGCGCCCACCGACATGCCCACGCCGGAGCCAACGCCGACCGTGACGCCCGCGCCGACCGCCACCACGCCCCCGCAACCGCCCCCGGCCACGCCGGAGACGCCCGCCCCGGACCGCGAGCCGGGGTGGCTGATTGAGCGCTCGCAGATCGCCTCCCTGCTGGGGGTTGTCGTGGGGCTGGCGGCCACAGCCCTCGCCGGCATCTACCTGAACCGGCGCGACGCCGCCGCAGCGCTGACGGAACGGGTGGGCCGGCTGCTGTGGGGCGTGACCGGCGGCTTGCTGGTTTACAACTACTTTGCCCTGGGCTTGCCCGGCGCGGGCATGTTCGCCGCGCTCGGCAGCCTCGCCGGGTTCATCCTCATTCTGGCCGGCGGCATGGGCGGCCTGCTGCTCTACCGGCCGCTCAATCGCCCCTAGCGCCGCCCGCGCGGCTGGCGTCGCTCAATCGGCGCGATAGAGGGTCTCGTCCTGGAAGGACGACGGATCCTCGGTCGGCTCGATGTGGGTGAAGACCGTCACCGGTTCAAGCGCGTGCCTGATCTGGCGCTCGATATCCTCCAGCAGTTCATGTCCTTGCTGCACGCTCCATGTCCCCGGCACCTGGACGTGAAACGACACGAAGCGCTGCGCGCCGGCCTGGCGCGTCCGCAAGGCATGGAAGGTGACGCCCTGGGCTTCATACGGCCGCAGGATGGCTTCCACGCTGGCGACCTCTCCGGGCGGCAGCGCGACATCCAGGATGCCGTTGATTGCCCCCCGGACGAGCTTGTAGCCGGTCCAGATGATCTGCACGGCGACGACCAGACCGATCACCGGGTCGAGCCACAGCCACCCGGTCAGGCCAACCAGGGCGACCGCCGCGATAACCCCGATCGAAGTCCACACGTCGGTCAGCAGGTGATGGGCGTCGGCCTCCAGCGCCGTCGAGCGGTGGCGCTGCCCGGCGCGCATGAGGATGCGCGCCACGGCGAAGTTGGCCGCCGCGGCCACGGCCGAGACGGCGACGCCGATGCCCACCTGCTCCAGCGGCTCGGGATTCCTCAAGCGCTGGATGGCCGAGATGATGATGAAGAGGGCGGCCAGGATGATGAGCGAGCCCTCGGCCGCGGACGAGAGATACTCGGCCTTGCTGTGGCCGTAGGCGTGCTCGCGATCGGGCGGCCGCGCGGCCACGGTCAGGGCGATCAGCGTAATGATGGCGGCGATGATGTTGGCGCTCGACTCCAGCGCATCCGACAGGAAGCCGATAGAGCCCGTCAGCCAGTAGGCCGCCACCTTGAGGACAATGATGACCAGCGCTGTCACGATCGACAGCCAGGCGTAGCGCGTCAGACCTTCACGTTGGGGCATGGGAGAATTGTCCTGTAGCCTCGCGACGATGTCTACTCACTCGGCAACATCGCGCTTAGGCCATCCTAACTGCCAAAGTAGGCGCGGGCGAGTTGGCGCAAGAGCGAATTCAACCCGGTCGCCGGACATCCGGCCCGCGCTTTGTCGCGACTCGCTAGCGCGCCGGCTTGTCGCGGTGGTAGCGCTGGCGGATGTTGGGCACCAGATACTCGTCGAAGGCGCGCCGCAGGTCATAGGCCGGGGCCCAGCCCCAGTCGCGGCGGGCGGCCTCGTCGTCCTGGTCGGCTGGCCAGCTATCGACAATGCCCTGCCGCCGCAGATCGGGGTCAAACGTGATGCGGGCCTCCGGAAAGGCGCGCGTCACCTCGTCGCGGAAATCGGCCGCCGACAGGCTGAAGCTGGTGACGTTGTAAACCGAGCGGCTCAGGCACTCGGCCGGGGCCGCGGCCAGTTGCAGCAGCGCGGTCACGGCGTCGGGCATGGCCATAAACGGCAGCACGCTATCTTCGCGCACGAAGCAGGCGTAGGGTTTCGCCTGCGCCGCGGCGTGGAGCATCTCCGGGCCGTAGTCCGTTGTGCCGCCCGAGGGCACGGTGTAAGCGCTGATCAGGCCGGGAAAGCGCAGGCTGCGAAAGTCGAGCATGACCGGCAAGCTGGCCGAGAGCTGCTGATAGTGCTTGCTATAGTAGATGCCCAGCTGCTCGCAGTAGAGCTTGTTGCAGCCGTACATCGTCGTCGGCATGTTCCACTGCCACTCCTTCACCCGGCCGTCGCGCGCCTTGACCTGGAGGCTGGGCACGCCGTAGGCGGCGATGGAACTGGGGAAGATGAAGCTGACCGGCTTGCCGCGCCGCTGCGATTGCTCCGCCGCCACCTGGAGCAGCGCCAGCGTGCCGTCGACGTTGACCTGGTGGGCCAGCTCCGGCGAGAACTCGCTGCG
>CAZSOD010000122.1:0-10923 GCA_964608255.1 uncultured Ardenticatenaceae bacterium | reverse complement strand
CTACTGACCACTGACCACTGACTACTGACCACTGAATACTGTATACTGCTCCCTACCATGCGCACCCTCGTCATTTCCGACATTCACGCCAACCTCGTCGCCCTCGAGGCCGTGCTGGCCGACGCCGAGGGCGAATGGG
Source organism: uncultured Ardenticatenaceae bacterium (assembly GCA_964608255.1). Lineage (GTDB taxonomy): Bacteria > Chloroflexota > Anaerolineae > Promineifilales > Promineifilaceae > Promineifilum. The sequence continues at coordinate 10,784 of CAZSOD010000122.1, read as the reverse complement.
ATCGGGTCTGGTTTCTGGGCGACCTGGTCGGCTATGGGCCGCAGCCCAACGAATGCGTGGAGCGGCTGCGGGCGCTGGAGCCGGCAGTGGCTTTGTCGGGCAACCACGACTGGGCGGTGCTGGGCAAGCTCGATACCGAGGATTTTAACAGCGATGCCCGCCAGGCGGTCAAGTGGACGCGACGCCATCTGGTTATCGAGAACCGCCACTGGCTGGACGACCTGCCGCCGCTGCGCGTCGAAGACCCGTTCACGCTGGCCCACGCCAGCCCGCGCCATCCGGTCTGGGAATACATCCTCGACCTGCCGACGGCGCTGGAGAACTTCGCCCACTTCCAGACGCGGCTCTGCCTGGTGGGCCATTCCCACGTGCCGATGGCCTTCGTACTGGACGAAGACGCGGCCGAGCTCAACTACTTCCTGCTGACCCACGGCGACGTCATCGACCTGAGCCGCCACCGGCTCATCCTGAACCCCGGCAGCGTCGGCCAGCCGCGCGACGGCGATCCGCGCGCCGCCTACGCCCTGCTCGACGACGAGGCCATGACTGCCCGCTTCCGCCGCGTGGACTACGACATCGCCGTGACCCAGAGCCTTATGCGCCACTTCAACGCGCCGAAACGGCTGATCAAGCGGCTGGAGCAGGGAATGTAGCGACCGCTCCCGCGACGGGAACCTTCTCCCCGCCGGCAGCGTCATTATGCCAGAGGCGCAAGCCCAAACGAGTCGTTGGCAAGCAAACAGGAAGGGTTAGAGATGAAACGCCGAATCTTCATGCTGGTAAGTTTGATCGCCGTCGCGCTGGCGCTGGTCGCCTGTGGTGGCCGGGCGGCCGTTTCGGAAGAGGCGGTAGCGCCCCAGGCGCCGCCGATGGCCGGGGATGCCTACTACGCCGAGAGCGCCGTGTCGGGCGAAGCCGCGCCGGTGGCCGACGCCGCGCTCCCGACAGACACCGGCAGTGGCGTAAAGAACGCCATGCAAGAGCGTCTCATCATCCGCACCGCCGATATGACTATTGTCGTGCCCGACACCGAGACGGCGCTGGCCCAGATCGCCCAGATGGCCGAGAGCGGCGGCGGTTGGGTCGTCAGCAGCAACATCTACCAGTCGTCCGAAACCAGCAAGACGGGCTACATCACCATTCGCGTGCCATCCGAGGGCTTCCAGAGCGTGATCGACGCCATCGGCGGGCTGGCCACGGAAGTGACGAGCCTGAACACCTCGGGCCAGGACGTGACCGAAGAGTACGTTGACCTGACCTCGCAACTGGCGAACTTGCAGGCGACGGCCGAGCGGGTGCGCGGCTTTCTGGACGAAAGCCGGACGGTCGAAGAAGCCCTGGCCGTCAATCAGGAATTGAGCCGCCTGGAAGGCGAGATCGAGCTGACCAAGGGGCGCATGCAGTACCTCAGCGAGTCGTCGGCCTTCTCGTCCATCACTGTCAACGTGACGCCCGACGAACTGGCCCAGCCTATCCAGGTGGCCGGCTGGCAGCCGACGGGCGTCGCCAGGCAGGCGGTCGAGGCGCTGGTCAGCGCGCTGCAGGCCCTGGCAAACGTCGCCATCTGGTTCGTCATCTTCGCGCTGCCGGTGCTGATCATCATCCTGATTCCGATTTTGCTGCTCATCTGGCTCATCCGCCGGCTGCGCCGCCGCGAGCGGGCGCAGGAGACACCGGTTACGCCGCCCACCGAGTAACGCGATTCGTCTAGATCGCCGGGCAGCGCGATTCTCCGGAATCGCGCTGCCCGCCAGCATAAAAAAGAAAGGACTCCCGGGGAGCGAGACCACTCCCCGGGAGTCCGTTCTTTTGATAGAAGGCGCGATTCTGGAGAATCGCGTTACATCGTGCGGATGGCCGCGCGGACAGCGGTCGCGTAGGCCTGGAACTCGGCCGTGGCCGCCAACTCCGCGCCCCGCGGTCGCGGCAGGTCGATAGCGATGCGATCGGTAATCGTCGCCGGGCGGCCGTTCATCACCAGCACCTCGTCCGCCAGCAAGACCGCCTCGCCGATGCTGTGGGTCACCATTAAAACCGTCACCGGCCGCGCCTGCCAAATGCGCAGCAACTCCTGGACCATCCGCTCGCGAGTCAGGGCATCGAGCGCGCCGAACGGCTCGTCGAGCAGCAGCAGGGCCGGGTGGTGGACAAGGGCCCGGGCGATGGCGACGCGCTGAGACATGCCCCCGGAGAGTTGCGCCGGGTAGCGGCTGCTCGCTTCCTCCAGTCCGACGAGCGCCAGCACGTCGCGCACGCGATCCGCAGTGCCCACGACGCCGCCGACTTCGAGCGGCAGCCGGACGTTATCGGCTACCGTGCGCCAGGGCATGAGATTGTCGCGCTGGAAGACGATGCCGATGGGCGCGGAAGAGGTCAGCGGGTCTTCGCCTTGCAACCGCACCGCGCCAGCCGTCGGCCGCAGCAGCCCGCCGATGATGCGCAGCAACGTCGACTTGCCCACGCCCGACGACCCGACCAGGGCGACGAAGGCCCCGGCGGGGATGCCGAGCGAGACCCCGGACAGCACCGGCCCATGCAGTTCGCCGCCGCTGTCGGTATAGGTCAGTCCCACGTCGCGCAGGGTCAGGAAGTCGTCCATGAGTTAATCAGGCTTGGGGCGATTGAGACGGACGAACAGCGAGAAGACGGACCAGGATGAAGCTGGATCGGTGAGAATCCATCCCCTCCGTGTTCAATCACTCCCCCACCCGGTCAACAAACTCGTTGGAGTACGCGGCGCTCAGATCGGGCAGGGGGGCGCTCAGCAAGCCCATCTGGAGCAGCAGGTCGTGCGTCTCCTGCCACGCGGCGGGGTCGGTGCGGCCGAGTGGCTCCGCCCGCCACAGGTCGAGCGACGCATCCAGCACGCCGCGGCGGCTGTCGTCCAGCCCTTCGACGTACTTCTTGCTGATCTCGAAGGCCGCGTCGGGGTCATCCAGCGTATCCTGCAGGCCGCGCAGGAAGGCGCGGACGAAGCCCGCGATCAGTTCCGGCTCGGCGGCGATGGTCTGTTCGTTGGTCAGCAGCCCGTTGGCGACCAGGTTGGCGTAGTCGGCCACGCGAATCTCGTCGATGGCCTCGCCCCGCTGCGCCAGTTGCACGGGCTCATTGTTGACGTAGACCACGACCGCCTCCGACTGGTCGGTCAGGAGCGACTCGACCTGGTTGAAGCCAATCTCATTGGCATCGATGTCGTCCAGCGTCATGCCGTTGGCCGCCAGCAGGCCGACCAGGCCGACGTAGCTGGCGCCGAAGAAGCCGGGCAGCCCGACCTTGCGCCCGGCCAGGTCGGCCGGCGTCTTGATGCCGGCGGCCGCCTTGCTGACCACGGCAATCGGGTACTGCTGCCACCACTGCAGCACGTAAACCACCGGCAACTTCTGGGCGCGGGCCAGCAACACTTGCTCGCCGCTGACCAGGGCAAAGGGCAATTCTCCCGCGCCGACGAGGGCGATGCCGTCCGTCTCGAAGCTGTAGTCGAACTCCAGCGCTAGCCCCTCGGCGGCGAAGTAGCCCCGGTCGACGGCCACGTAGAGTGGCGCGTATTGCGGGTCGGCGATATAGCCCATCGGCAGGCGGATGGTGCGCAGCGCTTCGGGCGCGGCCGGCGCGCGGCACGCGGCCAGGGTCAGCGCCAACAGCAGAAACAAAAACCAGATCCGTTTCACATTCATGCTCCGGGTTGTGAAGTCAGGCCAGGGCCAGAGTAGAGTCAGTGGTGCTGGAGAGGATTATAGCACGCGGCCGTCACTTTCTGGCGGCTCGGCGGCAGCGCTCGCTGCAATACTTCACCTGCGCCCAGTCGCGCGCCCACTTCTTGCGCCAGGCGAACGGCCGTCCGCACACAACACACGTCTTTGTCGGCAGGTCGGACTTCCCGCGGCCTTTCATTCTTCTCGACACGGCTTACTCCGCAAGCGCCGGCACCAGCCGCTCGAACGCCGCGACGGTTTGCAGGATGCCCGCGGGGTCGCCGCGGAACTCGCGCGGCCAGCGCTCCGTCGCGCGGCGGCGCACGATGCGCAGGCTGGCGCACAACTCGAACTGCGCCGCATGGATGCCCAACCGCTCGACGGCGTAGCGCGTAACGGTGTGGTTGAACAGCCCGCCGGTGAAGCGGCCGTGGTTGATGACGAAGCGGTCCCAGTGCAGTCCCTCGAACACCCGCGTCTCCGCCGCGCTGGCCTCGTGGAAGCCCGCGCCGCTCAATGTCGACGCGATCAACGTCTCGTGCCGCGCGGGGCAACTCGCGCCGCACATGGTGCCGACGGCGATGCCGAACCGGTGGCGGTTGCCCATGCCGTGGATATCGGCCACGAAACGAACGCCCGACGCGGCGACGACCTCGGCCAGCGCCGCCTTATAGGGCGACTCCGCGTCCCAGTTAGGGTCACTCTCGGAGCGGGCGCAGGCGTAAAGGACGTGGGCGCCGGTGCGCTCGGCCACCAGGCGGGCGAAGGCGGCGGTGTACTCGTCCTCCTCCTTATAGCGACCGTCGCGCCGGTGGGCCGCGCCGTGGGGCGCGGAAAGCAGCACCGGCACCCGCCCCGCCGCGTAGCGAAACGGCGGTTGCCGGCCCGGCGGCGGGTCGTTGTAGGCGATTTCAGCTTCCAATTGCTCCAGATGGTCGAGAATTGCGCTCACAGTGTCTACCGGTCGGCGCGGCCGGATCAGGCCGCTGCCCCCGTGGGCGCCGGGATGCGCGTTTCGTCGCCGACGATCCGCCCGTCGGCCAAACGCACCAGCCGTCCGGCGCGCAGGGCCAGATCCATGTCGTGGGTGACCATGAGCACCGTCTTGTCCTGTTCCACCAGCCGCTCAAACAAACTGATGACGGCCTGGGCCGTCTGCGAGTCAAGGTTGCCAGTGGGCTCGTCGGCCACGATCAGCGGCGGATCGTTGGCCAGCGCCCGGGCAATGGCAACCCGCTGCTGCTGGCCGCCCGAAATGTTCGCGGGCAGCTTGTCGGCCTGGTCGGCGATCTCGACCGCTTCCAGCAGGCGCATAGCTCGCCGCTCCCGATCGCCGGGTCGAAAGGCGTTGCTGAAGTCCATGGGCAGCATCACATTCTCCAGAACGGTGAGCGTGGGTAGCAGTTGAAAGAACTGGAAAACCACCCCCACCGCTCGCCCGCGCCACACTGCCAGCCCGTCCTCGGTCATGGCATGGAGCGGCGCACCCGCCACCCATAACTCGCCGGCCGTCGGCCGGTCGATGCCCGTGATCAGGTTGATGAGCGTGCTTTTGCCGCTGCCGGACTTGCCGATGACCGACACGAATTCACGCCGCCGCACCTGGAGATTGACACTGCGCAGCGCCGGAAAGTCCCCGGCATCGCTATGATACGTCTTGGCCACGGCGCGCAGGTCGATGAGCGTGTCGGGGTGGGATGCGGGCGGGGGCGCGGGCTGGCGTCTGTTCTTGAGCATGGTTGGCCCTTTCCAGAAGAAGCATCCACAGATTTCACAAATTGCGTAGATTTCTCAGACCAACACCGGCGCTCCACCGTCTTTCCGGCTGCTTGGCTCATTATACCAGCGGAGTGGACGGAGAAGGAACTCTGCGGCCCGCGCCCGCACGCAGAGTCCGCATCCTCAAATGCGCGCCGCTCTTACCCGTCCGCATCTGAGGCTGCGGACTCTGCCGGGGCGGGCTGTCGGTCGTGGTCTGGGGTCCGTCGTCTCCCCCCTGCTCCCCCGCCCCGCGCCCTCATATGCTGCCTTCCACCGGCGCTTGTGGTATCGTTAACGCCACTTCACCGAACGGAGCATTCCCCATGACCGACACACAAGCCCCGGCCGCGCCGCGGCTGACGACCGCCGACGACCTCTACTTGTTCCAGACCCCCGCCGAGCCGCGCATTTCGCCCGACGGGGCACAGGTTGCTTTCTGCGTCCAGCGCGTGGAGCGCGAGACGGAGAAGAAATACACTAACCTGTGGCTGGCCGCGGCCGACGGCGCGCGCCTGCGCCAGTTCACCCACGGCAAGTGGGCCGATACCATGCCGCGCTGGTCGCCCGACGGCCGCACGCTGGCCTTCCTTTCCAACCGCGGCAGCGAGGAGCAGGCGCAGATTTATCTCCTCCCCGTCGACGGCGGCGAGGCCCGGCCGCTGACCAGCCTCAAGGGCAACTTTGCCTCGCTGGAGTGGTCGCCCGACGGGACGAAGCTGCTGAGCCAGTTCCGCAAGAAGGACGCGGACGCCGAGGAGCGCGAAAAGGACGAGGCCAAGAAGAAGCTGGGCATCTCTTACCGCCACATCACGCGCAGCGATTATAAGTTCGACGGCGCGGGCTATCTGCCGAAGGAGCGCTGGCATGTGTGGGTCATCGACGCGGCGACGGGCGAGGCGACGCAACTGACCGACGGCGACAAGGACGAAACCGAGCCGCGCTGGTCGCCCGACGGCGAGCGCATCCTCTTCACCTCCAACCGCAGCGAGCGGCCCGACATGGACCTGGACGCGACCGAGTTCTACCTGATGCCCGCGGCAGGGGGCGAGATGGAACAGGTGCAAACGCGCCCCGGCCGCAAATTCGGCGCGGTATTTTCGCCCGACGGCCGCCACATCGCCTACCTCGGCCGCGAGCAGAGCGGCCGCTGGTATCAGAACGCGACTGTCTACGTCGCCCCGCTGGACGGCCGCGGCCCGGTGCGCAACATCACCGGCCACCTTGACCTGCACATGGTTGGCGCGACGAACGGCGACATCTTCAATGGGTCGTCGCCATCCTTGCCGGTGTGGTCAGCCGATGGGCAGCGCATCTTTTGCGGAGCGACCGCGCGCGGCAACGAGCCGCTTGTCTCGCTGGCAGCGTTCGAGCCGAACAACGAACCGCTGTGGCTCATCGCCGAGCCTGGCGTGCTTGGCGGGCATACCTTTGACCGGGCGCGGCGGCGCGTCGCCTACCTGTGGTCAACGCTCGACGACCCGGCGCAACTCTACGTCCGCGACCTGGACGGCGGCGAGCCGCGCCAACTGACGACGCTCAACCCCTGGCTGACCGAGGTGGAGACGGGCGAGATCGAAGCGGTGTGGTTCAAGGCGGCCGACGGTTACGACCTTCACGGCTGGATCTTGAAGCCGCCCGGCTTCGACCCGGCGCGGCGATACCCGTCCATCCTGCAAATCCACGGCGGCCCGCAGACGCAGTACGGCAATATCTACATGCACGAGTTCCACTATCTGGCCGCGGCCGGCTATGTGGTCTACTGGAGCAACCCCCGCGGCAGCCAGGGTTACGGCGAGGACTGCGCCGGGGCCATCTATGGCCGGTGGGGCACGGTGGACTACGACGACGTGATGGCCTGGGCTGACTATGTGGAGCAGTTACCCTACATTGACCCGGAGCGCATGGGCGTGACCGGCGGCAGCTATGGCGGTTACATGACGACGCTGATCATCGGCCGCACCCACCGTTTCAAGGCCGCCGTGGCCCAGCGCGCGGTCAGCAACTTCCTGAGCTTCTACGGTTCCAGCGACCTCAACTGGGGACTGGAGAACCTGGCGGGCACGGCCGCGCCGTGGGACGATGTGCAGGGCTGCTGGGCGCAGTCGCCCATCAGCGCCATCGGCAACGCCCGCACGCCGACGCTGGTCATCCACAGCGAAAACGACTACCGCTGCGACCAGGAGCAGGGCGAGCAGGTGTTCATCGCTCTGCGCCGGCTGGGCGTGGACACGGAACTGCTGCTGCTGCCAGGCGAGTCCCACGGCGTCAGCCGCGGCGGCCGCACCGACCGCCGCATCGCCCGTCTGGAGCATATGGCGGGGTGGTTTGAGCGGTATTTGGGATAGACAACGATAGCTTGCTACCGCGTCTTCGCTCGTAGTCGAGCGCTTTAGCGCGTTCTTCAGAGCGCGCTGAAGCGCTTAACTACGAACCTGTTCATTGCGTCCGTCATAGCCCCAACACGGTCCGCAGTCCTTCATCGACTGCCTGCATGACCCTATCCGCCAGCCGACCAACTCGTTCGGTCAGGGCCGACTTATCAACGGTCAGAATCTGCGACGCGTTGATGATGGCGTCGCGCTTGAGGCCGCTTTGGCCCGGGCCGACGCGCACGTTCCCCGGGGCGCTGCCCACCCACAGGTTTGTCGTAATGGCTAGAACGGCGACGGTCTTGATGGCGCTGGCGTTGAAAGCGTCAGACTGGATGACGAGCACCGGCCGCCGGTATCCCGGCATGGAGCCGACCGGGTCCGGCAACGATGCCCACCAGATTTCGCCCCGCTTCACTCCCACTCCTCACGGGGCAGAGCCAGCAGTTGAAGCTCGTTCAAAACGGGGTCGAGCGTGGAATCGGCTGCGCCGTAGACCTCGTTGAGCGCAGCGGTAATGGCCTCTTCGCGGTGCAACTCGACAAAGTGAGCCACGGCCGTCGCGTAGAGTTCGCTGCGGGACATTGCCAGTCGTTGCGCCAGACTCTCGGCTGCCTCAAATAGCGGGTCGGGGATCGAGATTGCCGTCTTCATGTGGTTAGTATAACCGGGGTTATACCCGCTGTCAACTTGAGAAACGTTGTTCCCCTTCCGTCCGCGCTATACAATCACTGACGCCTTCCAAAGAGCGGCCAATCACCGCTCCAACGGCGATATGACCCCATAATGCACAGCATCCGAATTCTGAAGTCCAGAGGCGCACTTCGCGCCTCTGAACTCGTAATTCATAACTCGTAGTTCGTAATTCGTCATTCCTAATTCGTAATTCATATGTCCACCATCTTCGACAAAATCGACAAAGTCGTCGATCGCTACAACGACATCGAGCGCCAGATGGCCGACCCCGAGGTGCTGTCCGACCACGTGCGCCTGACCGAGTTGGCCCAGGAGCGCACCGAACTCAGCGATCTCGTGGAAACGTACCGCCACTACAAGCATCTGCGCGAGGAACTGGAACAGGCCGAGGAACTGAGCGCGGCCGAAGAGGATGAGGAGATGGCCGCCATGGCCGCCGACGAGGTCGAGCGCCTCTCGGCCGAGCGCGAGCGGCTGGAGGCCCGTCTGCGCTCCCTGCTTATCCCCCGCGACCCGCGCGACGACAAGAACGTCTTCATCGAAATCCGCGCCGGGACGGGCGGCGACGAGGCCGGCATCTTCGCCGGCGACCTGCTGCGCATGTACAGCCGCTACGCCGAAGCCCGCCGTTGGAAGACGGAGATCGTCGACGAGAGCGAGACGGGGGTGGGCGGCTACAAGGAAGTCATCGTGGCCGTGAAGGGCAAGGGGGCCTACTCGCGCCTGAAGTACGAGAGCGGCGTCCACCGCGTGCAGCGCGTGCCGGCCACCGAGTCGCAAGGGCGCATCCACACCAGCGCGGCGACCGTGGCCGTCATGCCCGAGCTCGATGACGTGGACATCACCCTCGACGAGAAGGACTTGCAGATCACGGCCGAGTTCTCCTCCGGCCCCGGCGGCCAGCACATGCAGAAGAACGCCACCGCCGCCCGCGTCGTCCACAAGCCGACGGGCATGTTCGTCAAGATTCAGTCCGAGCGCAGCCTGACGCAGAACAAGCGCCTGGCGATGGCGATCATCCAGGCCCGGCTGGAGGAGATGGAGCGCGACAAGCAGAACGCGTCGGTGGCGGCCGATCGCAAGGCGCAGGTGGGCAGCGGCGACCGCAGCGAGAAGATCCGCACCTACAACTACCCCCAGTCGCGCGTGACCGACCACCGCGTCGGCTTCACCAGCTATAACCTGCCGGTCGTCATGGACGGCGACCTCGACCCGTTCATCGACGCGCTGACGCTGGCCGACGAGACGGAGAAGCTGGCCGCGGCGACGGAATAAGAGCGAAACCACAGATTACACCGATTACACAGATTATTAACTCGTTCGAATCTGTGTAATCGGTGTAATCGGTGGTTTCCTCTTCTGCATGAGGAACCCATGACCGAACTTGTCTACCAGCCCAAAGGCTTGTATTTTGAAGACTTCGAGATTGGCCTGAAACTGCGCACCGCGGGCCGGACGGTGACCGAGGCCGACATCGTTAACTTCGCCGGGCTGTCCGGGGACTTCAACCAGATTCACACCAACGCCGCCCACGCCGCGGCCGATACCTTCGGCCAGCGTGTCGCCCACGGCCTGCTCGTCCAGTCCATCGCCACCGGGCTGGCCGTCCAGTCGGGCGTCATCGAGGGCACGGTGCTGGCCTTTCGCGAACTGGACGCCAAGTTCAGCCTGCCGGTGTTCATCGGCGACACGGTGCACGTGGAGATCGAAATCGTCGACAAGAAAGCATTTCCGCGGCTGAAGGGCGGCAACGTGGTGATGAAGTATGCCGTCGTGAACCAGAAGGGCGCGGCCGTCCAGCGCGGCAACTGGACGATGCTGGTCAAGAGCAGAGGGTGAGCGCCGTCTTGGCGTAGGCCTGGCGCAGGGAACTTCCACTCTCTCCGGGGCGTCAGGTAAACAGGATGCAAGACAAGAAAAAACCGACCGACGACGAACCGACCGGGCAGGAGCGACGCTCCGCGCCCTTGCAGCCGCAGCCGCGGCATACGCCGCCCCCCGACGAGCCGGAGACGATCTCGCTGCTCGATTTGATGGGCGAAGCGCCCTCCGACCCGGCCAAAACGCCGCCCCAGCCGCCCGAAGCCAAGACCATCGAGCTGCCGCCGTTGTCGGTCACCGGCGCGACGGCTACCCAGAGCCGCCCCCCGGTCGACGACCAGGCCACGCCCACCGCGGGGCCGCCCCCCGCCGACCAAACGCCCGCGAGCCAGGGCCGCACGCAGCGCCCGCTGGCGCAGTCGGAGTTGCGGCCGCCGGAATCCAC
>CAZSOD010000121.1:0-10973 GCA_964608255.1 uncultured Ardenticatenaceae bacterium | reverse complement strand
CCAATGGTCTGCGGTTGGAAGACGGCCGAGTGCAGGCCCGGCTGGTCGTGGCCGAGGGCGCGGAAGCCGCGGCGCGCGCTGCCGTCGCGGACGCGGGCGGCGAGGTGACCGGCGCGCTGGACAATGTGTTGCAGGTTTGGCTACCGCCGGAGCGGTTACAGGCGGTGGCGGGTAGCGCGGCCGTCTCCTGGCTGGGCGCGCCCGATTACGCCGTGCCCGCCGAACCCGCCGCATCCCCTGTAAGGGTGGCTCCAAGACCCGCCCCTAGCGCAGGTGTCGCCGTATCCGAAGGCGTCGCTCTGACCAACGCCGCCGCCTGGCACGCCGCCGGCGCGCGTGGCCAAGGCCAGCGCATCGCCATCATCGACGCCGGCTTCCAGGGCTACCCGGCCCTGCTCGGCGGCGAATTGCCGGCCGAGGTCGTCGCCAAGAACTTCGTCGACGGCCAGCCCGACGCCGAAGTGGACGCCACGACGCGCCACGGCACGGCCTGCGCCGAGATCGTCCACGACATGGCCCCCGACGCCGCGCTCTACCTGATCAAGATCGCCACCGACGTCGACCTGGCCCAGGCCGTGGACTACGCCATCGCCCAGGGTGTCGACGTCATCTCCACCTCGCTGACCTTCGTCAACGTCACCCCCGGCGACGGCACGGGCAAGTTCGCCGTCATGACCCAACGGGCCGCCGACGCCGGCATCCTGTGGGTGACGGCCGCCGGCAACTACCGCGAGGATCACTGGGCGGGCCGCTACGCCGACAGCGACGGCGACGGCATCCACGAGTTCGCCCCCGGCGTCGAGGTCAACGTCTTCGGCCCCGGCAACAACACCGCCTTCCAGATTCCCGCCGGCTACGCCCTCTCGATCGCCCTGCGCTGGGACGACTGGACCGCGGTACGCGAGGATTATCGGCTACTGCTGGTTCGCTACAATGGTACGACGTTCGAGACGGTTGCCACGGCCAACAACCCGCAGACCGGTGCGGCGGGCCAGCGGCCGACGGAGCGCGTCAACTACGTCACCACGGGCGGCGCGGCTATCTACGGGGTCGCCATCCAGCGCGTCAGCGGCGCGCGGCCGGTCTACTTCGACCTGCTGACGCCCAACCGCGAACTCGACCGGCGCGTAACCACCATGAGCCTGGGCAATCTGGCCGACGCGCCGGCGGCGCTGACCGTGGGCGCGGTTGGCAGCAGCGCGCCCCACGCGCTCGAAGCCTACAGCTCTGAAGGGCCGACCAACGGCCCTGGCGGCGCGCCGGCCGGCGGCTTCCTCAAACCCGACCTCGTCGCCTTCGCAAACATATCGACCGCCAGCTACGGCACGCGGGCCTTCAGCGGCACGTCGGCGGCCACGCCTCACGTGGCCGGCGCGGCGGCCCTCGTCGGCAACGCTTATCCAACCTTCGGCCCGGCGCAGATCCGGTTCTACCTCGAGGAGTCGTCGATCGACCAGGGCCCGTCCTGCGTCGACGCGCAGTTCGGCTATGGCCGCCTGTTCCTGCGCCCGTCCGGCCAATTGCTGGCGGGCTACCGCCTGGCGCTGCCCTTCGTCGTCCGTGGCGCTGACCGCTGCTAGACCGCCGATGAACCACCGCCGCCCGCGAGCTTTGCCGCGCTCGTCACTCCTCCTGCTGCTGTTGCCGGCCATCCCCGTCGCCTACGTGCTGACGCTGGCCCGGACGGTCGTCTATGGCGACCCTACCGAGTACACCTTCGTCGCCAACATCCTGGGCATCGCCCACCCGCCGGGCTACGCCTTCTACACCTTGCTGGGCAAGCTGGCCCAAACGCTCAACCCGTTCGGCGAGGCGCCGTGGCGGATGCACCTGCTCTCGGCCACGGCGGCCACGACGGCGGCGCTGTTCATCTATGGCACGGTGCGCGCCGCCGGGCGCGTCCTGTCCCCGCAGCGCCGGCTGCCGCTCGATGCCGCTCTTGTTGCCGCCGTCTTCGCCGCGCTGAGCTACGGGCTGGCCGCCGACGTATGGCAGCACGCCATCCACGCCAACCCCCACATCGTCACGGCCGCGTTCCTGGCCGCCAACCTGTTTTTCCTGACGCGCTGGGCGGCGAGTGGGACGGAGGACCCGCGCTGGCTGCGTGCCCTGGCCCTGTCGGCCGGATTCGGCGTTACCCACCACCCGCTGACGGTCATGTCGTGGCCCGCCTACGCCGTCTTCGTCCTGTTGTCCCGGCCGCGGCTCTGGCGGGAGGGGCGAACGCTGCTGAGCATGGCCGTCTTCGCGCTGCTGGGGCTGGCCGTCTGGCTCTACTTCCCGCTACGCAGCCCGATGGAACCGGCGTTCGGCCCGTCGACCATGAACACGCTCAACGGCTTCCTCGACCACGTCCTGGCCCGCGGCCTGAGCGAGAGCCTGCCCTTCTTCGGCCTGGCCGACGCGCCCGACCGGGCGGTGGTCTTCTGGACGCTGCTGCGGCTCCAATATGCGCTGCCGGTCATTGCCCTGGCCGTCCTAGGCGCGGCATGGCTCTTCGTCGCCCATCGAGGCGGACGGGATGGGAACACGGCCGGCGTGGAGGGCGGACGCGGAGAGGCGTGGAGGGGCTGGAAGCTGGGCGCACTCTACCTGGGCGCGTTCGCCTGCAACTACGCCTTTGTCATGAGCCTGCGGGCGCAGGATGTGATGGCCTATTTACTGGGGCTGCTGGTCATCGTCGCCGTGCTGGCCGGGCTGGGATTCCACGCGCTGTTGACCGTGGCCGCCGGCCGGCTGCGTTTGCGGGCTGCGCCACTGACTTTGCTGGCGGCGGCCGTTTTTCTTCTTGGCCCGGCGCGGCAACTGGCCGGCAACGCGCCGCGCATCTCCCTGCGCGACTACAGCGAGGCCGCCGGCTACACGAGCACTGTCTTCGAGCGCTTCGACGGCACGGGCGAAGGGGCGACCTTGCTCAACGATTGGGAGCACATGACGCCGCTGTGGTACGCGCAGTTCGTCGAGCACCGCTGGCCGGCCGAGGCGGACGTGCGCCCCATCCTCGTCTCCACCGCGCAACCGTGGCTGGAGAGCGTCTTCGCCACCCTGCCCGGCGGGCCGGTCTACCTGAGCAACTACCGCCGCGAGATCGTCGACGCCGGCTTCCGGCTGCGGCCGGATGGCCCGTTCTACCGGGTCGTGGAGCCGGGCGAGACGAGCGTGCCGCCGTCCCTGACGCCGCTTGGCAGCCCGCCCGGCCCGGTCGAATTCGTCGCCTATGGCTTGCCGCGGCGCGACGTGTCCGCCGGGCAGTATGTGTCGCTGACGCTGGCGCTGCGCGCGCCGGCCGGCACGGCCGACTACTTCGTGCCCGTCGTCCGCGTCGGGGAACTGAGTTTTCCCTTCACGACCGACAGCCACCTGCTCACGCCGGAGTGGCGGCCGGGCGAGGTCATCGTCGAGCGCTTCGACTTCGCCCTGCCCCATGACCTGCCCGGCGGTGTCTACCCTGTCGCGGTGGCGCTGAAGAACCTGAGCGCGGACGGAGCCATTGGGCCAGACGTGGCGCTCGGCGAACTGGCGATAGTGGCGGAGGAACGGCCGCCGGACACCGGCGGCCTTCTGGCTAACTATCGTCAGCAGGTCGGGCTGCGTGAAGCGTCGGCGCGCCGCGGGCTGGAGCGCCGGACGGCCGTCTGGAGCGACCCGCTGCCGGCGCAGCCGGGCGACACGATCCACCTGCGACTGGAGTGGCTGAGCCTGGCCCCGGCGACGGAGAGTTACACCGTCTTCGTCCATCTCATCGACGCCGCCAACCGGCCGCTGGTGACGCTGGACTACACCCCTCTGGGCGGCTCGGCCCCGACGCACCTGTGGATTCCCAAGTGGCTGCCGGGACAGCGCTTCCTCGACCCATACCGGCTGGTCTTGCCGGCCGATTTGCCGCCGGGCGAGTATTACATCGAGGTTGGGTTGTACGAGATGGTCAGCAAGCGCCGCTTGCACATGGCCGACGCGGCGGGCAACCTGATCGGCGACCGGCTCATCCTCGGCCCGGTCGAGGTGGCTGGACAATAGCAGGGAGTGCAGACCATGAGTGACTGGAGCAAGCGCAGACGACTGGAGGCGGCGATAGCGGGGGAGGCAGCGGATCGGCTGCCGGTGGCGCTGTGGCGGCATTGGCCCGGCGACGACCAGGATGCCGCCGCGCTGGCTGCCGCCCATCTGAAGTGGCAGGCCGATTACGACTGGGACCTGGTCAAGGTCGGCCCGGCGAGCAGCTATTCCGTGATCGATTGGGGTGTGCAAGACCGATGGGTCGGCCATATCGAGGGCACGCGCGAGACGACGGGCTACGCAGTGCAGCAGCCGGCCGACTGGGAAGCGCTGCGGCCGACCGACCCCGGCCGCGGGATGTTGGCGACACAGATCGAGGCGCTGCGTCTGGTCGGCGAAGGATTGCGCGGCGACGTTCCATTCATTGCCACGGTCTTTTCGCCGCTCTCAATGGCCAAGCATCTGGCCGGCAACGACGTCGCCTTGAGCCACATGCGCCAGGCGCCCGACGCCTTCCACCGCGGGCTGGAGACGCTGACCGAGAGCACCATCCGGTTCATTGACGCGGCGCGGGCCACGGGGATCGCCGGCATCTACTACGCCGTGCAGCACGCCGCCTACCCGCTGCTCAGCCGCGATGAGTTTGCGACCTTCGGCCGCCCCTATGACCAGCGCGTGCTGGAGAGCGCCGGCGACCTGTGGTGCAACGTGGTACATCTCCACGGCCGGCGGGTCATGTTCGACCTGGTAGCCGATTACCCCGTGCCGCTGCTCAACTGGCATGATCGGGAAACAGGGATTGCCTTGAGCGATGGTCTAGGCCGTTTCCCCGGCGCGGCCAGCGGCGGCGTGTCGCAGTGGACGCTCCACCGTGAGGATCCGGCCGGCGCCCTGGCGGAGGCGGCCGATGCCCGGCGGCAGACCGGCGACCGTCGTCTCCTGCTGGGCACAGGCTGCGTCATCATGACCACCACCCCGCTGCGCAACATTCGCGCCCTGCGCCAGGCGGTGTAAGCGCTTACTCCCCGGCGAGTTCGCGGCGGACGGCAGGGTCGGTTTCGGTGAGCAGAGCCGTGGCGAGGGCGGCGAGGGCGGGCGCGCCGTCAATGCGGTGCAGCGCCCAGGCGGCGTGACCGCGGACGATGGACGCGGGATCGGCCAGGAGCGCGACGAGCGCCGGCACGGCCGCCGCGCTACCCCAGTTGCCCGCCGCCACGCAGGCATTGCGGACAAGGCGCGCCCGCTTGATCCGCCGCACTGGGCTATGGGCGAAACGCCGGGCGAAGCCCTCTTCGTCGAGCGCCAGCAGGTCGAGCAGCGGCGGCGCGGCGGCATCCCATGAGAGCGGCCGGAAGGCGGTTTCGGCCGTCGGCGCGGCGAAGCGGTTGAACGGGCAGACCGCCTGGCAGACGTCACAGCCGTACACCCAGTTGCCCATCAGCGGCCGGAGCTCGGCCGGTATCCAGCCCTTCAGTTCGATGGTCAGATAGGAGATGCAGCGGCGGGCATCCAGCACATAAGGGGCCGGGAAGGCCGCCGTCGGGCACGCGTCGAGGCAGCGCTGGCAGCGACCGCACGACGGCTGCCGTAGGGGCGCAGCTGCGTCTGCGCCCTCTTCCCCTGCGTCCGCGCCTCCAGGCGCACTTGCGTGTGGTCCCCCTTGTATGCCTGCGTCTGCACCGCCCTGCGCGTGCCCCTCGGCGCCCTCTTGCACACTCCTCTGTACGCCCTCCACGTCCCGAACACTCGAAGAGGAACCGGGAGGCCAGACACGAAGGTCTGCCCCTACGACGTAGGTATCCGGCGTTAAAGGGAGCGTCGTCAGTAAAACGCCGAGAAAGAACCACGAGCCGCGGCGCGGGTCGATCAGCATCGTATTCTTGCCGGTGAAGCCCAGCCCGGCCGCCTCACCGTGGTCGCGCTCCAGCAGAGCGCCGGTATCGACGTAGACCCGGCTAACCACCTCCCGCCCGGCCGCCTGTTCGCGCAACCACGCGGCGAGCGCCTCGAGCCGCGGCGTCATCACCTCATGGTAGTCCACGCCCCAGGCGTAGTTAGAAAAGCGGCCGCGCGACGGGTCGGCGGCGATTGCCGGTGGCAGTTCAGCTGTGTGGTAATCGAGGCCGACGACCACCAGCGAGCGGACGCCAGGCAAAATGACTGCCGGATCGCGGCGGCGCTCCACGCGGTCAGGGCGTGCCAGGTAGGCCATTTCTCCGTGCCGCCCGTCAGCGATCCAGCGCAAATAGGCGTCGAGGCGGCGCGCCGGCCCGGCGGGGATAATCCCAACCCGGTTGAAGCCCAGCGCGGTGGCCTGTTGGCGCAACGAGGTGACAAGGGTAGAGGCGACGATCATCGGGAGCGAATGATACCACCCCTGTCTGCGATTGACGTTTTCCCCTCATCCTATGGTATAATCCGCCTGCTTAGCCAGACCTGCTACGCTACACGAGGAAGGTGATCATGACCGAATCTTTAGTTGACATCCAGGTTGAAGACCTCAAGCGGGTCGAACTGGTGCGAATCAGCGGCCGCATTGACAGCAGCAATGCGGCTGAATTTGACCGCGTGCTGAAAGAAGTGGTCGGCCGCAAGCAGAACGTGGTGCTGGAGATGAGCGGCGTGGATTACATCAGCAGCGCCGGGTTGCGGGCCATGGTTGCCTTGTTGCGGGAGTGCAAAAAGCACAAGGGCGACGTTGTTCTCGCCCGGCCGTCGGAGCGCGTGATGGAAGTCCTGGCCCTGGCCGGACTCGACACTCTGTTCCAGGTCAAGGAGAACGAAACAGCCGCCGTCGGCAGCTTTTAGCCGCGGCGCTGCTTGGCCGGTCGCGGCATACGGCCGAGTCCGCCATCGCTCGCCGAGCGGCTCTATTTGACATGGCCCACGCACAAGTTCTAACTGTTCCCGGACGCTACAAGGAGATCCGGCGAATCTGCGACTTCGTCGCGACCGGCGCGGCCGAAGCGGGGTTCGACGAGAACACGATCTTTCACCTTGAACTGTGCTGCGACGAAGCCTCGACTAATATTATCGAACACGCCTACGGGCAAGAGGGCGTCGGCGAGATCGTGATCAGCTATGAGGTGACCGACAGTAGCTTCACTATCGTGCTCAGCGATAACGGCCAGGCCTTCGATCCGAGCCAGGTCCCTCCACCCCCGGCGGTCGGCTCGAAGATAGATGAAGCCTCGACCGAGGAATTGACGAGCCAGTTACGCATCGGCGGGCTCGGCCTGCACTTTATCCGCAATCTGATGGACGAGGTCCACTTCACCTCGGACCGACGACAAGGCAACCGCCTGGTCATGGTGAAGAAGCTACAGAAGGACGAGCAATGAGTGTCTGGCAGGAGAAACTCCCCCATAGCGACACCTGGCTGATCGGCGTGAATGGTCGCCTTGACCAGGGCCTTAACCCTAAGCTGGAAGAGACGCTGAACGAGCTGCTCGACAACGGCCACCTCCATCTCGTCGTTGATCTGACCCATACGAGCTACATCAATAGCGGCGGCCTGCGTTGCCTGGTGAGCGCGTGGCGGCGGGCCAAGAACGGCCAAGGGTCGCTGGCGCTATGCGGCCTGAACAGCCGCTTGCAGGAAATCTTCGCTATGGTTGGCTTCGACAAGGTCTTCACCATTCACGAGGACTGCGCCGCCGCCCGCGCCGCCGGCCGGCAAAAGGCCGGGTCCTAAGGCGCTGCGCGCCCTCCGCGGCCGGCCTGACGACTCGCGGACGGACTCCGCCCTCCCCGCCATGTCTCTCTCTGCCCTCGATAACGGCGGCGCAATCCTCCTGCTGGTAGCGGGCGCGCTGGCCGCCATTGCCGCTATCCTCACGTCCTACTATCTGCGCCGCCAGCGCACGCGCCGCCTCCTATTGGAGCGCGTCGCCGAACTGGAGACATTGAGCGCCGCCGGCCGGGCCCTTGTCGCCGCCGAGCTGGACGTGGACGCCCTCTGCAACCTTATCGCCGAGCAAGCCGGGCAGATTATCGACAGCCGCACTTTTCAGGTCGGCCTTTTTGAGGACGATTTCTACGAGATTCGCTACTGGCGCATTGACGGTCAGCTTCAACCCGTGCCGCAGAGCTTCGACCTCGACGCTGAGCCGGACGGCAACCGCGCCAGTAGCCTCGTCGGCTGGGTGCGCGATTCGCAGCAGTCGCTGCTGGTGCGCGACTTTGAGAGCGAAATGGACCGGCTGCCGGCGCGGCCGAGCTATCACAGCGTCAGTCCGCCCCGCGCCGCGCTCTTCTTGCCGCTCATCAGCGGCGGGCGCACCATTGGCCTTGTCGCCGCTCAAAGCGCGCTACCCAATCACTTCAGCGAGCAAGACCTGCGCCGCCTGACCATTTTGGCCAACCAGGCCGCCGCAGCCATCGCCAACGCTCGCCTGTTCGCCCAGGAGCGCACCCGCGCCGCCCACCTCGAACTTGTTACCCAGATCGCCCGCCAGGTTAACGCCGCCGACGAACTGGACGAGGTGTTGGAGCAAGTGGTCACCCTGACATGCCGCACGTTTGGCTTTCACCCGGTCACGGTATTTGGCATCGACCCGACGACGCACGAAGTGGTCATCCAGGCCAGCAGCCTGACCGAGGTTGATCCCACTCGTCAGAATGGGGCCGGGCTAAGCGCGCCGCACCCGCCAGCCGTCCGTCTGCCGGTGGGTCGAGGCATCGCCGGAACGGCCGCGGCCACACGACGAACCATTGTCGTCAACAACACGCAAGAAGACGGCCGCTATCTGGCCGTGCTAGACGGTGTGCCCGCCGATCTCAACCCGGCGACGCAAGCTGAAATTGCCATCCCCCTGATCGTCAACAACGAGCTGCTGGGCGTACTCGACGTGCAAAGCCCGCAGATAGGCGCGTTCGGCGCGAACGAGCAGGTCGTCCTCGAGGCGCTGGCCGCCGAGGTGACCAGCGCCGTCTACAAGACGCAACAACTGGCCCGCGAACAGGAGCAAGCCTGGGTCAGCACCGCCCAACTCCAGGTAGCCGAGGCTATTAGCCGCCAAGACGAGCGCGATGAGATGCTCAGCGCCGTCGCCCGGCTGGCCCCGCTGCTCCTGGGCGTCAATATGTGCGGCTTCCTGCTATGGGATGAGGACAGCGAAAGCTACTATGGGGCAACGCTTGTCGATAGCCGCGGCAATGAAGACGCCGCCTTTGCCGGCCGGGCCTTTGGCATTGGCGACTGGGGGCCGTTGGATGCGCTCTATGTCGGCCGCCAGGCCCTGACCACCACCCAACGTCCCGCGTGGCTGGGCGCAGTTACCAGGCCCTCCTGCTTGCGCCTATACCCGCTGTTGAGCAGTCAGGGGAAGACCTTGGGGGCCATGTTGGTCGATCTGGGCGTTGGGGACGAGCCTTGCCCAGAGCTGACTCCGGGGGCGCCCCAACCCGCGCCTCTCTACCGCCGGCGTGAGGAGCTGGTGCAGAACCTGGCGCGGCAAACGGCGCAGGCCCTGGAGAGCGCCTACCTGCGCGCGGCGCAACAGGAAGAGGCGTGGGTCAACACCGCCCTGTTGCAAGTCGCCGAGGCGGTCAACAGCCTGACCGACTTGAATGAAATCCTCGATACCATTGTCCGGCTCGTGCCTCTGCTGGTCGGCGTGGACTCGGTGTTTATCCTCGTCTGGGACGAGGATCGGCAACTTTTCCAGGCCGGGCCGAGCTACGGCGTCAGCACCATGGGGCGCGGGCTGGTCGAGACGCTGGAGATCGATCGCGACGAGTTTCTGGCGATGTCGCCACAACTGGCGCTCGACTTCGGCCAGCCGCGCCTGCCAAGCGCGGCCTACTACGCCCTGCGCGTGCCGGCCTGGCTGGAGGCGGTGCTAAACACCTCCACGGCGTATAACTTCCCGCTGATGGCGCGCGGCCGTCTTGTGGGGGCGAAGATCGTCGGCCTCCAGCGCGAGAGGCTGGGCAAGACACCTTTTTCCACGCGACGGATCAATATCCTGAACGGCATCGCCCAGCAAGCCGCCACCGCGGTGGTCAATAACCAACTTTACAAGGAATCGGCCGAGCGGGCGCGCATGCAGCAGGAGCTGGACGTCGCCCACACCATTCAGGCCAGCTTCCTGCCCGACGGCAGCCCCAACATTCCCGGCTGCTCCGTCGCTACCTACTGGCGAGCGGCGCGGCAGGTAGGCGGCGACTTCTATGACTTCCTGCCGCTGGGCGACGACCGCTGGGGCATTGTCATCGCCGACGTGGCCGACAAGGGCGTGCCGGCGGCGCTATTCATGGCCCTCAGCCGCACCATTCTACGGGCTGTGGCCTTCAGCCACAACG
The DNA here is from genome assembly GCA_964608255.1 of uncultured Ardenticatenaceae bacterium. Taxonomy (GTDB): domain Bacteria; phylum Chloroflexota; class Anaerolineae; order Promineifilales; family Promineifilaceae; genus Promineifilum. The sequence goes on along the minus strand of CAZSOD010000121.1, from coordinate 671 downwards.
ACCCGGCCTACGTCCTCGTGCGCGCCAACGAGATCATTGGCCGCGAGGCGGAGTCCGACCTGTTTGTGACCGTGTTCTATGGCATCTGGGACCCGGCGACCGAGCGTTTTACCTACGCCAACGCGGGCCACAATCCGCCACTGTTGCTGCAACCCAGCGGCGCGTTTAACACCCTTCTCGGCCACGGCCCGGCGCTGGGCATCCTGCCGGAGTTGCCGATGAAAAGTCATTCCATTCCGCTGCGGCCGGGCGAGACGGTTATCCTCTACACCGACGGCGTCACCGAGGCGCTCAACGAGGACTTCGACGAGTTTGGCCTGGAGCGGCTGCAGGTTGCTGCCCGGGCGGCCGCCCGACGTCCCTCGGCCGACATCGTACAGCATATCACCGACAGCATCAACGACCACACCGGCCAAACGCCGCAGTTCGATGATATGACGCTGATGATCATCAAGCGACAGGCGATTAAGAACCAGGGATGAGAATCGGCGCAAGAGATGCGCCGCGCATTTCGTCATTCGCCCCTCAGCCTTCATAATTCCTGTCCATGCGTCGCGCCTTCGTCGTTGCCGTCGTCCTGTTCGTCGCGGCCCTGCCCGCGTGCCGCCCTCGGCCCGCCGCCCCACTCCCGACACCGCCCCCGCTCGTAACCGCGCGCCCGGCGCTCACCC
>CAZSOD010000120.1:3449-11192 GCA_964608255.1 uncultured Ardenticatenaceae bacterium | reverse complement strand
TCGCCGCGCACCCACACTTCCTTAGCCATCCCCCAGCGCTCCAGGTCGCGCATGTTCATGCTGACCGACCCCTTGCTAATCTCCAGCGTATCGGCCAGTTCATCGAGCGAGAGTGGCTCCGGGCTGAGGAGAAGCGTGCCGTAGAGCCGGCCCATCACATCGCTGAAGCCGAAGAACCGGGCCAGGCGGCCCAACCCCGAGACGGTGCTATCGTTGACCGCTACCAGTGTCTGATCCATAAATCCCTGCGTTCAAAATGTTTTGAATGCTGAGAGATTAGCAGAGGAGATGGCCCGGGGCAAGGGACATTTGACGTTTTGTTGCGGGGCCGGTCTGCGGCCGGTCGTTGGGGCGTGTTTTGGGCCACGGCTGATAGCTACCAGCCCTCAATACCCAGCGGCCCGTGCCCCTCGCCCAGTCGCCAGCCCGCGCCGCGGGCAATGGCGGCATGAGTAAAGCGTTGCGCGCGACGAACGGCGGTGGGCCAGTCGTGGCCGCTGGCGGCAAAGTAGCAGATGGCGGCCGAGAGCGTGTCGCCGCTGCCGTGGGTGTTGATCGTGTCGATACGTGATTGGGCCAGTTCAAGGCGCTGGTCACCATCCACGTACACATCCGCGATCGCAGCGGTCGTTCGCGCCGCCCCTTTCACCAGCAGGCGCGGGACGCCGGTCGGCGCGTCACGGACAATAGTTTCCTTGCGGCCGTCAGGGGTGGGCTGCCGTCCGTTCTCGGCGGCGAACCCCAGCAGCCCCGCCTCGGCCGCGTTCGGCGTCACCAGGTCGGCCACGGGGAATAGCAACTCGCGGTAGGCGTCAGCCACTTCCGGCGGGAACATGGCTTCGCCGCGGTAGTTGACCAGGACGGGATCGACCACGACGATCGGCCTCGCGTCGAGGTGGGTCCGAGACCCGCCCCGGCCCGCGTCCTGCGCGCCCCGGCCTGGCGCGCCGTTGCGCCACCACGCCAGCCGCTCTGCCACCACTTCAACAATCTCCACCCGCCCCAGGAACCCGGTCTTAATAGCTGCCGCGCCATAGTCAGACAGCACGGCGTCGATCTGGGCAGCGATGAGTTCGGGCGACAGGTAGTGGACGGCGACGACGCGCGCGCTGTTCTGGGCGGTCACGGCCGTTAGCGCGCTCATGCCATAGGCGCCCAGCGCCGCCCACGTCTTCAGGTCGGCCTGGAGGCCGGCCGCGCCGCCGGAATCGGAGCCGGCGATGGTCAGCAGGGGGAACGGCTGTTTCATAGGGCCAATCATAGCCAATCATCCAATCCCTGTCCCTCCGCGCCTTCGTGTCATCCTCGTGTGCCCCGCGTTCCCACCGCTCTCGCCGCCACGCCTGAGAGGATTTCGTACAGGGGGTCTTGTGATCGCCCATTGGCCGTGTTATGATGTTTTTCGCTGCGCCGGCCGCGCTTCCCAGCAATCGAGTGGCGACAGAAGGCGACCGACGATTTAGGCGGCGAGTCCAACCCGCGCTCTTCCCCCTCACTGCGCTCGTTGGCAGACAAACTTGGCGATTGATCGGCCGGCAATGGGCAGCTTTTGCGCCTTGCCAACTAGTCCCTCTCGTCGGTTGGGCCAGGCGCTTGCCCTACGTCAACACCATCACCGGGGCGTTCTGGCGATTCCTTTTCTGTCCATTGCTGAACGCAAATAGAAACCGGAGGTGGAAAGATGACGACGCAGCACCGTTTTAGGAGCAACGTCCTGGCGGTCGCCCTGTGTTTGGGTCTGGCGGCCGGCGCATTCCTGCTCGCCAACCGCGGCAGCGCCAGCTCCGGCGGCCCGGACGCCACGGCCCGTTTCGGCGCGCCGGCGGTTCACGCCGCGCCCGACGTCCAGGCCCCGCTGAGCGCCGACGCCGCCTGCACCGGCGGCACCGCCCCCGCGGTTGAAGGCCGCACCCTCGATCTCTGCTACCAGCGCAACATCACCGTCGGCGGCAACGGCCGCATCATTCGCGTCTGGTATACCACGGACATGACGAGCTATGACGTGGACGACGAGACGTACGTCCACGGCGTTACCGGCGAGTCACAGGCGTCCGACGTGGCCGACGCGGTGGCCGAGGCGTGGCAGGCGGTCTTTGCCCAGAGCGCCATTGGCGGCCATACCGCTCACGAGCCCTATATCGACGGCTGTAGTTCCGTCCTGAACATCCAGTTGCGCGACGGCAAGGGCTGGTCGGGTATCGCCTACTGGGGCTCGCCGGGCAGCTGCAATATCGGCATCGACGCGCCGATGATCAGCAACGGTGTCGGCACGGGCGACGACGGCGTCGTCTTTCATGAGGTGCAGCACTATACGCAGTACTCCTATAATGACGGTTGCTATGCCGACTTCCAGCCACTCTACTCGGCCGGCAACGCCTGGATCGAGGGCTGGGCCAATTGGGCGGGCAAGAACGCCACCAACGCGGCCAACGACGCAGACTACAGCGTGTCCTCCTATGACAGCAGCAACTCCTACTACGACCTGGACTATACCAACCTCCACGCCGGCTACCTGATCCAGCAGTACGGCGGCAACGGCGCGCCCGGCGACTCGCTGTTCGGCGTGAAGGCCGTCTACGAGCACTACCGCCAGTGCGATCAGCACGACGACATCTTCGTCATGGATGAGACTATCCAGGCTCTGACCGGCGGCGCCAAGACGGAGAAATGGGCCTTCGTCGATTTCGAGGCCGCCTACTACGCCTACCCGTACGCCGATCCGGTGGCCCAGCCCGAACTGGTGTTCCCCGATAACGACGATCAACCCTCCGGCACGCCGTCGTTCGCGCAGAACGTCAATATGGCCGGCGGCAGCCAGAACTGGGTAGAGTCGTCGCCGGAAGACTGGACGGGCAAGTACTACCGGATTAACCCACAGGCCGGCTGCCCGTTCGTGGAACTGCACGTGGAGACGCAGCCGGCGGGCGGCGAGGTGGGCATCAACTTCATGGCCGTTAACACCGGAACGCCCACGGTGCAGCGCTCGGCCCACATCGGCGACAACGCCACGCGCCTGTTCGCCGGCTTCCCGGCCAACAACCAGCTAGTGGCGAACGTCGTCAGCTTCGACAGCGTGATGACCTATCAGGTACGGGCGACCTGCGTCACACCCACGCTCAACATCCTGCAACCGGTGCACAATCCCGGCCACGCCATGGTCGGCGCGCCCAACAACCCCATCGCCACGCTGACCCGGTTCGAGGTCCTCAGCGGCGGCTTGCCCGTCAGCGGCATCGCCGCCTCGACGATGGCCTTCGACGCCGAGGGCGACGCGGCCACGCTGGTGGCCGGCTCCTTCCAGGAGGTCGGCCCGGGCGAGTACTGGGCAGCGATCATCCCGCCGAACAAACCGAACGGCACGACTTTTGTCGACTACGAGGTATGTCTCAACACGTCCATCTGCGACACGGAGAACGACGCCCTGCTCTACGTCGATCCGGGCAACGTGGACACGGTGTACGTGTTCGACGAGTCCAACTCGATGACGACCGAAGACACGCCCGGCGAGGGCACACGCATGGCCAACGCCAAGAAAGCCGGGCTGGTCTTGCCTGATCTGCTGCGCAACGGCGACCGTCTGGGCATCATCGGCCACGGCGCGGCCGACAACCCGCCCGGCTGTGGCCTGCCGGGCGGCACGGGCAATTGCCCCAACGCCAACATCGTGCGCCTGGCGCGCATCAACAACGTGTCGGTGCCCGGCGACATCGCCATTGCCAAGGCAGCCGTCAACGCGGTGACTCCCCGCCTGGTTTGGACCAATACGGGCCAGGGGCTGCTGGACGCCAAGGACATGCTGCTGGCGAACCCGGGCAACACCAACCCCGACCACATCATCCTGCTCAGTGACGGGCAGGAAAACGTCAACCCGCTCTACAACACGGCCGCCGTGCGCGACGTGCTCCAGGCCGCCGGCGTCTGCGTGGACACCATCGGCCTCGGCCCGGAAGCGCCCGGCGCGCTGATGGCCCAGATCGCGGCGCAAAATTGCGGCACGTACACCCCCGTGCCGACGTCCGGTCTGGGAACCGGCCTGCGCTCCGGAGCCACGCTGGCGGCGGCGCAAGATCAGTTGACAGCCATGGGCGCGCCGGACGCGTTGATCAACGCCGTGGGGGCCACGACCGCGGCCGACTTCTACCCGGCGCAACTGGGCATCGCCAACGCCAACGAGTATCTGGATACGAACGCCCAGGACGCCTCGCGCATCTTCCACTTCCTCCACCAGGCTGTGCCCACGGCCAACTACAGCACCCACTTCGCCGTCATCGACAAGTCGGTCAGCAGCTTCCAGTTCACCGCGGTCGGCAAGCAGGAGGACGACAAGGGCATCCGCTGGGTTGAGTTACTGATGCCGGGCATGGACCCCCAGCAAGACCGCTGGATTCCCATCAGCCCGCCGAATGCGACCACGCCCGCCGATTGGGACATCCGCAATGACCCCTTCCAGGACGTGGTCATCGTCAAGGAGCCGGAGCCCGGCTTGTGGGGCTTCCGGGTGCGCTACGCCGAAACCCCCGGCGACTACATCATGAACCTGGCCGTGCAGACGCCCATCCGGCTGGAGGGCAACCTGCTGAACCTGACCAACGGCATGGCCAAGGCTGGCGACACGGTGCCGATCGTGGCGACGTTGATGGACCACCGGGGGCTGCTGCCCGGGGCGACCGTGGCCGCGGCCATCGCCAATGAAGGCGGAACCGACGTTACGCTGCTGCTGGACGACGGCAACCACAACGACGGCGCGGCCGGCGACGGCATCTACGGCTTCCCCTATAGCCTGACAACCCACGGCGGTTCCTACGGCGTCCGCATCGTGGCCCTGTTCCCCGATCCGCTCAACCCGGCCGACAACCTGTTCCGCGAATGGAATGGCGGCTTCTGGGTCGACGGGCCGCAGGGCGACGGCGGCCACCAGGGGGACAGCGACGGCGACGGCATGCCCGATGACTGGGAGAAGCGCTGCGAGCTGGTCGTCGGCGAGAACGACGCGCGGGGCGACAAGGACGGCGACGGGTTGCTGAACATCCAGGAACTGGAGCTGGGCACGTCGCCCTGCCGCGACGACACCGACCGCGGCGGCGAGCGCGACGGCAGCGAGGTGCGCGGCGGTCGCAATCCGCTGTGGGCGGCCGACGACAAGGCGTTCAAGGTGACAGGCATTACCATCCGGCCCCTGAACGCAGCGATCGCCATCGGCTGGTCGCAGCGCGCCAACACCCATACCAACGTGCGCCTGTGCCTGAGCCCCACGCCCGGCGAACTGGGCCAATGCCGCGACATTGGCGCGGAAGGCGACTTCCTGCTGACGGGGCTGGCGAACGGCCAGACGTACTACGTGCGGCTCTACGGCGAAGGACAGGACGGCGCGCAGGGAACGTACTCCGATCCCATCGCCGTCACGCCGGCCGCCGACCCGATCCCGCCGCAGGGCGCGTTCTACATCGACGGACCGACCGTGAAGGAGGGCGGCGACGTCGCCACGTCGCGCAACGTCGTCCTCTACGTAGACGCCGTCGATACCGACAGCGACTACGACGGGCCGGCCGGCGCCGGGCTTGGCTCCCACACCATCCCCCACGGGCTGGTGGGCCCCGGGGAAGACGGAATGTTCACCGTCAGCGGCAACGTGGAGATGCGGTTCGCCAACACGGCCGCCGGCATCGACAGTGCCCCGTGGGAGCCGCTGAAGCCGACGAAGACGTGGCAACTGGCTTGCGCCGACGGCGAGATCTGCACCGTCTATGGTCAGTTCCGCGATGGGGCAGGTAATGAGTCGCTGGTCATTGACCAGAAAATCCTGTTGCAGATACAGGGTGGGCAGACTTTTATGCCGGTCGTCCGCGGCGGCTAGGAAGCGCGCCAACACACAAAGACCTCTGAGGTTTGCGGCAAACCTCAGAGGTCTTATATTGGCGACAGGCGCGATTCTGGAGAATCGCGCTACATGCGCTCGACGATGGCGCGGGCGAATTGCGACGTGCTGACCTTGGTCGCGCCCTCGATCTGCCGGTGCAGGTCGTAGGTCACAACCTTGTCCTGGATGGCCTTGCCCATCGCCTCGACGACGAGATCGGCCGCTTCGTTCCAGCCCATGTACTCCAGCATCATGGCCCCGCTCAGGATGAGGCTACCGGGGTTGACCATATCCTTGCCGGCGTACTTGGGAGCCGTGCCGTGCGTGGCCTCAAACAGCGCCAGCCCGTCGCCGATGTTGCCGCCGGGGGCCATGCCCAACCCGCCAACCTGGGCGGCGGCGGCGTCGCTGATGTAGTCCCCGTTCAGGTTCAGCGTCGCCAGGACGCTGTACTCGTCCGTCCGGGTGATCATCTGCTGGAGCATGTTGTCGGCGATGCGGTCGTTGATGACCACCTTGCCCGCCGGCGCCTTGCCGTCGTACTGGCTCCACAGATCATCTTCGGTCACGGTGAAATCGCCGAACTCCTGCGCCGCCACCTCGTAGCCCCAGTTCTTGAACGCGCCCTCGGTGAACTTCATGATGTTGCCCTTATGGACGAGCGTGACCGACGGCCGCCGGTGGTCAATCGCGTACTGGATGGCCTGGCGCACCAGCCGCTTGCTGCCAAACTCGCTAACCGGCTTGATACCGATGGCCGAACCCTCGCGCACGTGCTTGCCCAACTGCTCGTTCATGAAACGGATGATGGCGCGCGCTTCGTCGGTGTTGGCCTCCCACTCGACGCCGGAGTAGACGTCTTCGGTATTCTCGCGGTAGATGACGATATTCATCTTCTCCGGATGCTTCATCGGGCTGGGGGTGCCCTGGATGTAGCGCACCGGGCGGACGCAGGCGTAGAGGTCGAGCACCTGACGCAGCGTGACGTTCAGGCTGCGGAAACCGCCGCCGATGGGGGTGGTCAGCGGCCCCTTGATGCCGACGATGTACTCGCGCATGGCGTCGAAGGTTTCCTCGGGCATATAGTTGCCGTTGTACTTTTCCGCCGCCTTCTCCCCAGCATAGATCTCCATCCAGGCGATCTTGCGCCGCCCGCCGTAAGCTTTCTCGACAGCCGCATCCCATACGATCATGGAAGCGGGGGTGATGTCAACGCCAATGCCGTCACCTTCGATAAAGCCGACAATCGGGTGATCGGGAACCTGCAACCGGCCGTTCTGATAGGTGATCTTGTCGCCGGCGGGAACCTGGATGTTCTGGAAGGACATGGTTCAACTCCTGGTAGGTTTCGTTGCGCGCCGCGGGCCATTGGTCAGGGAAACGCTCCACGCCGACGCCATCCCGCGTCGACTCAGGGCAAGACAACGTCTCGCGGTCCGGTCAACGTAGGCAGCGTTTGATCGCCTGTTTGAGCGCGCCAGGGTGTGTTAAAATCGCAGACTTGGGATTATACGATCGTTTGCCGGCTTGGGTAAGGGCAGTTACACCATCCACCACAGCTTAATACTGAGTAAATGTCCCTTCACCTGTGACGTTCAGTTCTGCGTTGGCGTATAGAATACGAAGGGTAGGCTAAACATAACCGTGGCGTTCAGTCATCGTATTTCACATCGGCTACAGTCACAGGTGATGCAGCGGTACGCGCTTCTCCTGCTGGCCCTGGCGACGCTCGGTTTGGCGGCATGCAACCACCAGACCAGCGCCGGCGCGTCGCCGACCGTGGCCGCCACCGCCTCTCTGGCGCTCCCGCCCACGGCCGCCGACCCGGCCACCCAGCCCGCCGCCCCGACCGACACACTCATCCCGCCGACGGAAGCGCTGCCGAC
>CAZSOD010000120.1:1733-3349 GCA_964608255.1 uncultured Ardenticatenaceae bacterium | reverse complement strand
CGCTGCCGACGCCCACAACCCCGCCCACGATCGAGTTACTGCCCTCGCCGACCACCGGCCCGGCCCACACCACAGCCGCCGATCTGGCTCTCGACGCGGCCGACGTCGTTCTCTACCCCGTGCCGGTCATCTACGCCGGCGACAAGGTTACCTTCCAGTTGTTGCCCCACGTGCCGGGCGGACTCAACGTCAACGACGTCAGCGTCGCCATCTTTGTCGACGGCCAGCAAATCGCCGGCGGGCCGCTCGACCGGCGCAACTGGAACGGCCAGGCCGAGGGCGTCTATGAGTGGGCCTGGGACACAACCGGCCTGGCGGGCGACCACACCCTCGAGGTAGTGCTCGACCCGGCCGACGCCATCCAGACCGGCGACGAGGACGCCACGAACAACCGCGTCACGCTGACGACCAGCGTCGTGGTCGCCACCGGCCAGGCGGCGCGTGACATAGCCGCCACGTGGGAGACGGTCGAGCTCAACTGCTGCGTCGTTCACGTGGTCAGCGGCACGGCCGCGGCGCGCGACCTGGCGACGCTGTCCCCCTTGCTCGAATCGGCCGTCCAGCAGGCGGCTGACCGGCTGACCGTCCAGCCCAGTCAGAAGCTCCACGTCTACTTCATCGACCGCATCGTGGGCCAGGGCGGCTTCGCCGGCACGGACATGGTCGTGTCCTACGTCGACCGGCGCTATGCCGGCGGCGGCGTCTACGAATTGCTGGTTCACGAGGCGACCCACATCCTCGACCAGCAGTTCGCCCCACAGCGCATCTCCTTCCTGGCCGAAGGGCTGGCCGTGTGGGTCAGCGGGGGCCATTACAAGGCCGAAGACCTGAAGCAGCGGGCCGCGGCGCTGGTGGCGCTGGACAAGGACATACCGCTGACGCAGTTGATCGACGACTTCTACCCTGTGCAACACGAGATCGGCTACCTGGAAGCGGCCGGGCTGGTCACCTACCTGATCGACCGCGGCGGCTGGGCGACGTTCAAGGAGTTTTACAGCGACGTCTCGGCCGACGATGGCCCGACGCTGGCCGACGCGGTGGACGTGAACTTGCAGCGCTACTACGGCGCGACACTGACCCAGATCGAGGCGGAGTGGCTGGCGACGTTGCAGACCACACCGGTCGATCCGGTAGCCGTCGAAGACTTGCGGACGACGATCCGCTATTACGACGTCGCCCGGCGCTACCAGGAGACGTATGATCCGACGGCCCACTACCTTAGCGCGTGGCTGCCCCACCCGACGCAAGTGCGCGAGTTCGGCAACCCGGCCGACCTGACGCGGCGGCCGGAAGGGGAGATGAACGTCACGCTGGAAGTGATGCTGACGGCGGCCGACGCCGCGGCGCGCGCCGGCGATTACTCCCGGGCCAACGTCATCCTCGACAGCGTGGACAACATCCTGAACAACAACGGGGCGGTCATCGACCCGATGGCGACAGCCTACGTGCGCATCGTCCGCGCGGCGTCGGAGTACGGCTACGAGTTGCAATCCGTCGATCTGATGGGCGAGACAGCCCGCGCCATCGCCACCCAGGCCCCCCGCATCCAGCTCACGCCGCTGCTCATGGAGCAGCGGGGGCAGAACTGGGTGATTTTGTCGCACTGAGCGGGCGTC
>CAZSOD010000120.1:0-1633 GCA_964608255.1 uncultured Ardenticatenaceae bacterium | reverse complement strand
GGCCTGACAACGACCCACTGACCCGCTAATTCACTGCCCCCGCATCCCCTTCCGGCCGTGGTCCGTGGTCCATCGTCCGCCGTCCTCTTGGCCCGCCGCCGATGTGTGCTACAATTACCCCCATATCAGGCCCCGCGCCGCGTGGAGCCTAGCGAACGCTTGAGGGTTGTCCATGATCGAGGTTGTGATCGACAGCATCCGCATCAGTCTCGTTTCTCAACACCGCATCGTGCTGCTGCGCGAGGTGGACAGCGACCGCCAGCTTCCCATCTGGATCGGCCCATGCGAGGCCGACGCGATCACCATCGAGTTGCAGGACGTGAAAGTGGCGCGGCCGTTGACCCAGGACCTGCTCAAGAACGTTATCAGCGAACTGGGGGGCACTGTCTCCCACGTTCTGATCAAGGAACTGAACGAAAGCGTCTTCCATGCCCGCCTGTTCATCAACATCGAGGGCGAGCGGGAGCCGCGTGAGATCGACTGCCGGCCGTCCGACGCCATCGCCCTGGCCGTGCGGGCCAAGGTGCCGATCTTCATCGCCGAGGAAGTCATGGACGTCGCCGGAGTCGAGCCGGAACCTGACCTGCAGGAAGCGTCTAAGAGCGAAGGCGGCGGCGAAGGCGCGGTCGGCAAGCTAGATGCTTTCAGCGACTTCCTGGACACGCTTGATTTTGACGACTTCGACGAAGAAGACAGGCCCTAAAAGCGAAGTGCGGGGTCATACTGCACGAACTGCCCTTCGCCGAAGAACCCTTCGCCGAAGCTCAAATAGAAACCGAGTTTCTCCGAAGAAACTCGGTTTCTAACTTATAGGCCATGGACACGATAGAAGAACGTCTGCCGCCCCACAGCGTTGAAGCGGAGGAGGCCGTCCTCGGCTCGCTGCTCATCGACCCCGATGCGATATTCGAGGTTTCCAATTTCCTGAAAGCCGACGCCTTCTATCGCGCCCAGAACCGCTGGATCTACGAGTCCATCTTGTCACTCAGCGAGCAGCGCGTGCCGCTGGACGTGGTGACGCTTATCGAGGAGTTGCGGCGGCAGGAACGCCTGGAAGAGATCGGCGGCGAATCGTCGATCATCAACCTGCTCAATGCCGTGCCGACGTCGATCAACGTCGAGGCCTACGGCCGCATGGTCGAGGCCGCCTCCATCCGGCGCAAGCTCATCCTCGCCGCCGGTTCCATCGCCAAGCTGGCCTACAACGAGGCCGAGGACATCAACGTTGTCCTCGACCGCTCCGAGCACACCCTGTTCAGCATTAGCGAGCAGCGCACCACGCGCGACCTGCAACCCGTCCGCGACATCGCCGGAGCCTACCTGGAGCGGATGGAGCTGCTGCGCGAGCGCGGCGACGAGTTCATCGGTATCCCCACCGGCTTCACTGACCTGGACCGGATGCTGAGCGGGCTGAACAAGAGCGACCTCATCATCATCGCCGCGCGGCCGGGCATGGGCAAGACGGCGCTCCAGAACGCCATCGCCCTCAACGCCGCGCGGCGCTACGACAAGCGCGTGGCAATGTTCAATCTGGAAATGTCGGGCGAACAACTGCTCCAGCGCATGATCGCCGCCGAGACGCGCATCGACTCGCAGCGGCTGCGGCGCGGCGACCTGGCCGACCACGAGTGGG
>CAZSOD010000119.1:4989-11274 GCA_964608255.1 uncultured Ardenticatenaceae bacterium | reverse complement strand
GTGCATGAAGGCGAACGGGACGGCCTGCAGGAAGATGGCCGGCCCCGGCCCGAAGGCGCGGGCGAAGGCGAACAGCACCAGCCCGCGCCAGATGAACTCCCAGCCGAACAACTCGACGCCGTTGAGGAACGTCAGCCGGCCAAGTCCCATCGTCACCTTGGCCTGATAGAAGGCCTGCATAGCCGGCGTGCGGCCGACGAACCACAGGACGGCGGCCATCGCCCCGCAGGCCAGCGCCGTGTAGAGCAGCCCGCGCCGCCAGTCGCCCAGCCGGAAGCCAAAGTTGGCGAGCGGCTCGCGGTAGACTAGCCAGATGAACAGCGCCGAGCCGATGAAGTAGAACAGGAAGCGGTCCCACGCCTTGACACCGGTCGGGCTGTGGCCGTAGTAGTCGAGCATGGGGACGACGGTGCTGAAGATGATCAGCAGCGTCAGACGGAGGTCGAAGGTGACGCCGAGGACCGTGACCTGGCGGCCCGTCGCGGCAGCCGGGTCGTGGCTCATGGGGCGGGCGCGATGCCGACCAGCAGCGTCAGGCGCGTGTCGCCCTCGTTGGCCACGCCGTGGACGAGGCCGGCCGGCGTCCAGACCACCTCGCCCGGCCCGGCGCTGACGCGGTTCTCGCCCAGCCAGAAGCGGCCGGTGCCCTCAACGACGTAGTAGAACTTGTCCTGGTCGGCGTGGTCGTGGGGAGCCTGCACCTGGCCCGGCTCGAGGCAGTTGACGCCCAGCAGCAGCGCGTCGCTGCGGAAGAGCGTCGCCTTGTGGAACTTATCCGGCCGCGCCCCCACGTGGTCCGCCAGCCGCGTTACGTACTCCATGGTCAGTCTCCGAAGTAATCCATCCGTGTCGAGTCCATTCCATAACGAAACGTGCCCTGTTTTTCGCAGAAACAGGGCACGTCGGCGATCACCCGAAGGGGGTTAGCTTGCTACGCTGGAACGCCCATTTCCACCATATTGCCGAGCACGCGTTCCATCGCCATGGTATGGCTGCACACCTGATGCGAACCGAAGTAGTTGCAGTCACAGTACCACTGACCGCTGTCGTACTTCACCTGATGCGTCATATCGTTGTCGCCCAGGATGCTCGCCTGCAGGGTCTGGAATTGAATGCGCTTGTCCCGCTCTTCAGCGTAGAACTTCGCTTTTTCAATTTTGCCGATCATACCATAGTCCATTGTGATGTCTCCTCTCTAGTACTGAACGACGAACTCTCTGCCGGTAAACAAAAAACGCACGCGGTGAGGCGTGCGTCTACGGACATATTCGGTTGTAGGCTGCTGTGATTGTTTTCAGCACCATGAACTTAGTATACCGAGCCTGGCGCGAGTGTCAACGGCCGAGCGCGCCGATTGCCCTACGATCCGGGTGGCATTTGTGGGGCAACCGGGCGACTGCCCACTCACTCCTGCCGCACGCGCGACAGCAACAGCCGGTCGTCCAGCCAGCGGCCGTCCTCGCCCACCAGTTGCAGCCGCGTGTCGTCCGGTCCCTCCAGCGCCACCTGCACCGTGTAGCTTCCGGGCGGCCGGGCGGCGTCGGGCGGGATGACGTGGGCGTCGGCGACGACCTCGCCCGGCGGCAGGGCGGGCAGCGGCCGCTGCTCGTTGTAGACCACGTTGCCCGCCTCGTCCAGCAGCCGCAACTGCACCTCGTAGCCGTCGGCCGGGTCGGGGCCGGCCATCCAGTAGAGCGTAACGGCCAGCGGGTCGCCGGGGGCCAGGACGCGGCGGTCGTAGCCGTAGCCGGCCAGCCGGAAGCGATCCTCGAAGCGGTACTGGCCGGGGTTGGGCACGGCGGCGGCAGGATCGACCGGCTCCAGGGCGACCGCGCCCAGCGGGAAGCTGTCGCCCAGTCCTTCGCCCGTGGCCGTGTCGGTGATGCCCAGCCGGTAGCTGCCGGGGGCGTAGAGGCCGGCGCGCAACTCGGCCGTCGCGGGAACCCACGCCGTTTCCGGGACGTAGAGGCTGAGCCGCTCCACGAAGCGGTCGCCGGGCCGCCACTGGCTGCTGGGGAAGTTGCCCAGACCGGGATGGGTGTCGCGCTGGGCGACGAGCGCGCCGGTCGCCGCGTCCACCAGGTGGACGAAGAGCAGGTAGTCGCCGGGCGGCTGGCCGGTTACTTCCCAGTAGAGCGTAACGCCGATGGGCTCGCCCGGCCGCGCCGTGGTTGTGTCGACGGCGTAGCCGCGCAGCTTCACCAGCGTGTCGAATTGGACGTCCAGCGGGTTCGGCAGAGCGTCCCCTTCGGCCCATGACGGCGGCCGGGCATAGGCCGGGGCTAGGTAGCCAAACAGGGCGACCAGTGACAGAGCGATGAGGGCGAGGTTGGTGGTCCAGGCGAGGACAATCCGTAGAGTGCGCATCCTCAGAGGCGCGTCCGGGCCGTCCGCATCTGAGGATGCGGACTCTTCGATCGGCCGTCGGCCGTCGGCCATCGTCCGCCCCCACAGCGTCAACCCATAAAACAGCAACACCCCCAGCGCCGGCAGGGCGGGGAAAAAGAACCGCCCCATCGGCCCGGCGGGGCTAACCAGCAGGTAGTTGAAAAGAACGGCGAAGAAGACGGCGACGTTGAGGGCGAGCAGAAGGAGTTGGGCCGCGCGTGGCGCGTGGCGAGCGGCGAGTGGCGCGTCGCTCTTAATTCGTAATTCGTCATTCGTCAGTCGTAATTTGCCGCCCCTGCTCCCCTGTACGAAGGCAAACGCATACCCGCCCAGCGATAACAGCGCCACGGCAAGCAACCCCGCGTACACCCCCCCCGGCAGCGGAATCTGGCCATAGCCAAAGCGGCCCCACAGGCTCGTCCAGGCGTAGGGCAGTTCCGAGAGAGCCAGCCAGAAGCTGTCGCGCGGGTCGCGCACGCCCCACAGTTGGGTCAGCTCGACGAAGCCGGTCGGCTCGCCGTAGAGCATTTGGTTGCGGACGAACCACCAGCCGGCCAGCGCCGCCGCGACCCCGGCAATGAGCAGATTGGCGACGATCCATTGCCGCCATTGCCCGCGCCGCCACGCCACCCAGGTCACGGCCGCCTCGATCACGGCGAGGATCGCCGCCAGGTTGAACTTACTCATCAACGCCAGAGCGTAGAGGAAGCCCAGCCAAATGCCCCAGCGCCACGTCAGCCCGCGCTCGTCAACCAGCAGCCGGACGCAGGCGTAGGTGACGGCCGCGCCGGCCATCGCCGCGACGACGTCGTTGTTGATGGCCCCGGCCATGTAGAGGAACATCGGGTTGAAAGCCACGAAGGCCGCCGAGCCCGCGGCCAGCGCCGGACGGCTGGCCCAGATGACCCGCGCAATGGCCCACGTCAGCCAGACCGTCGCCGCGCCGAAGAGCAGGTTGACGATCCGCGCCAGGTGGGCGGCCAGCGCCTCGCCGCGCCAGGGGAAGGCCTCGTCCGGGCCGTGGAGGTACTGGTTCTTGTTGTCGCGGCCGACCTCCCAGTAGCGGTAGGCCCAGAATGGGTTCGTTGGCGGTTCATGGCAAACATCGCGCCCCGTATTCACCCAGAACGTAAAGAGCGCAGCCGTCGCGTAGTAGAGCGGCGGGTGATGGCCCTGCACCGTGCAGGGCAAGCCGCCAGCCGGTCCCTGCACCGGTAGCGCGTGGCGCTGGATGAGGTACTCGATGAAGCGATAGTGGCGCAGTTCGTCCGTCGCTTCGTGCAGTGGATTGATGGCGCTGTAGGCGAAGCCGAGGAGGAGGAAGGCGGTCAGTATCGCCAAAAGGGGCCAGTTCGAGGGGACGACAGACGACAGACGACGGACCACGGCGGGGGTGGCTGGTAGCGATTGGTGGCTGGCGGGGGTCTGTCCCCCCTGCTCACCCGCGCCCCCGCGCCCCCGTGCCTCTACCGCTGTCGTCCGTCGTCCGTCGTCTGTGGTCATTCCAACTCCAGCCGCAAATGATCCTGCCCGTCGGCCGTCGGCACGCGCTCACCGGTCATGGGGTCGTAGAGGCCGAAGAGGACGGCCGCGGGCGCGCTGCCTTGGGGCGCGGGCAGGTGGTGGCGCTGCAGGAAGGCGTCGCCGGCTTGCAGCGTTTGCGGGTCGACCCACAGCCCGTCGTCGCCGACCAGGAACGCGCCGGACGCGTCGACCAGTTGGGCGAAGACGTAGAGCCGCGGACCGGAGTAGACGCCCGGCGGCGGCGGATTGCTGATGAGCGGCAACGGCGGCAGGTCAAGGGCGCGGTCGGCTCGCCACTGGAGCTCCAGCCAGCCCGTTGCCGGATCATAGGCTGCGGCCGTCCAGCAGAGTCCGTTGGCGAAGCACTGTGGCGCTTCAGAGAGGAAGACCGGCCCGCCGGCCAGCGTCGGAGTCATGGGCGGCGAAACGCGGGCCAGGGTGTAGCCGCCGCGCAGCCGCGCGTCCTGCGGCAGGGGGGCGAAGGCCCAGTCGTAGGGGGATTCCACGTCGGGGTAGCCGCTGAAGCTGACGTCGGGCCAGAGCAGCAGGGCGCGCCGCGGGTCGTACCAGCGCGGCCGCGCGTCCGGGCGGTCGCCCAGTGCCAGTTCCAGCGTCACACGATCCCACGGCCCGGCGAGCAGCCCGGTGATGCCAAAATCGGCCGGCCACGGCGCGCTTGGATCGCGCAGGACAAAGGCGGCCACGTCCTCGATGTCGGCGCGGTAGAGGTAGCGCACCATGCCGCGCGCCGGCCACTCGCCGAAGTAGGCGCGCAGGTCGCGGACGGCCGTCGCGCCGATCAGCACCGCGGCAGCCAGGGCAGCGACGACAAGCCGACGGCCGTCGCCGATGCGCCGCCAGCGCAGCAGCGCCCCGATCGGCAGCGCGGCCAGCAGATAGAACGCCGGCTGGGCCAGGATGACGTGGCCCAGGCTGGCCGGCGGCACGCTCAGCACCGCCGGCGAGATGCCCACCAGCCACCAGATCAGCACAAAGGCGGAGGCATGAGAAGGAACCACAGAGTTCGCCGATTCCACAGATTGAAGAGCCCCATAATCTGTGAAATCTGTGTAATCTGCGGTTTCTTTCTTCCTCACCCGAGTAATCACGGGCCGCAGCGCGGCCCAGGCGGCGAGGGCAACGCCGAGCCAGAAGGCTATCGCGCCCACGGGGCCGAAGACCGGTCGCCCGGGAATATTGTAGAGCCACTCCGGGTCGCCGCCGCTGTGGGGCATGGCCAGGGCGGCGATGGCGTGGTCGATGAGCCGGGTGAGGTCGCCGGCGCGGGCCTCGATGAGGGGCAGCGCCAGCTCACCCACGCGCGCTTCGGCCGCCGGCTGGGCGGCGATCGACAGGTAGAGCGGCAGCGCGACGATCGCCGCCACCGCGGCCATGAGCAGCAGCCCTCGCCACGTCCGCTTCAGCATCACCGGCGCAACCAGTGCCAGATAGATGACGAACGCCGCCGGGATGAGCGGCGCGCCGCGCGAGGCGAAGTAGCTGTGGAAGCCGAGGCCGAGGAAGAGGCCGGAGGCGGCGAAGAGGACCGCCGACCGCCGACGGCCGACCGTCGCCGGAGTGGCGAGTGAAGAAGCGAGAAGCGCACGCAAAGAGCGCGTAGTGGGCAAAGGACGCAAAGCTCTTACTTCATCTGCGCTCTCAGCTTTCTCTGCGCCTTCGGTGTGAGGCTCTGCGGCGGTCGGCCGTCGGACGTCGGCGGTCGTGATAGCTGCCCAAAAGTAATAAAACGCTGCCAGCGCCAGCGGCGGGGTCAGGACGTGGCGGATGCCGACGCGGCTGTACATGAGGCCCCAGAAGCTGGCCGCCAGCAGGGCCGCGGCCGTCAGGCCCACCGCCGGGCCGAACATTCGCCGGCCGAACGTGTAGGTCAGGGCGACGGCCAGCGTGCCCAGAAAGGCCGACAGCAGCCGGATGCCCGGCGCGGTGGGGCCGAACGCGGCCAGGAAGAGGGCGTTCAAGCCGTGGTAGAGCGCCTCATGGCCCGAGGCGTCGGGGTAGTAGAAGGCCAGGTCGCCGTCGAGCATTTTCTGCGAGATGACCAGCGTCTCGATCAGTTCGTCGTCGCGCCAGCCGGGCGGCACGACGGCCAGCGCTCCCACCCGCAGCCCGAAAGCCAGCAGCACGACCAGCGCCGCCCACGTCGCGGGCCGGCGCAGCAGAGCCCGCGCCAGCTCGCGGCCGGGATGGGTTCGCGGCGGGGGGGAGTAGACGGTGATAGGGCCCATAGGGTCAATTAATAATTAATAATTAGGAATTAGGAATTAGGAACTAGGAATGAAGAAGGCTTCCATTGGTGTTGGTTCCGCATCTGAGGATGCGGACTCTACGCCGTCGTTCGTCGTTGGTCGTTGG
>CAZSOD010000119.1:0-4889 GCA_964608255.1 uncultured Ardenticatenaceae bacterium | reverse complement strand
GGCGGGGCGTCGGGCGGGAGGGTGATGGTATGCAGTTGCAGCAGCACGTCGCCGGCAACCCAGCTCTCGCCCGGCGCGCCGAGGGCGTCGGCTTGCGCCAGTGGCGCGCCGTCCGGGCCAACCACGTGGGCGAACAGTGTTGCGCCCGGCAGCGGCCGCGCCAGCCGCCACGCGGTCACCAGCGTCACCGTCTCTCCCGGCGCGACCTCGTTTGCCGATAACTCATACCCCAGAAACTCCAGATAGTCGCCAAAGGCGGATGGGGTCTGTGGTCTGTCGTCCGTCGCCCGCAGCCGCGCCAGCGCCGCCGTCACTGCGGCCGGCCCATCCACCGAGTATATCCGAATCGGCCGGTCGAGGTCGTCGGGGCGCATGGGTAGCTCGTCCACCAGCGCCGCCGGCTCAAGATAGGGTTGCAGCGCGGCCGGCAAGGGCGTGAAACCAGGCAGGACGATGAGGCTGGCCGGCTCTGCGGGAAGCAAGAGGCTTTGCCGCCCGTCGAACCAGCGCGGGCGAACGGCCGGGTTGTGGAGCGTCAGCAGGGCGACGGCGGGCGTGTGGTACTGGCCCGGCGTGATGGTCGAGACGGCCGCCGCGCCGCGCCCATGGTCGTCCAGATAGCGTAGCGCCGTCACCATCGCCGTCTCATACTGCACGCGCACTTCCGGGCTGTTGGCCCAGCGGCCGAAGTAGTCGCGGGCGGTGGCGGCGGCCGTCGCGGTAAACAGAATTAGCACGACGACGGACGACAGACGACGGACCACGGCCGGAGTGCGCCTCTTCTGGCTGTCGTCCATGGTCTGTCGTCCGTCGTCCATCCGCCTCGCCAGCAGCCGATACCCCTCCCGGAGCGCCAGCGCCGGAAACAAGTACAGCACCGGCAGAACGCCGATGGCCTGCGTCGTCGCCAGCCCCGGCCCGGTGACAAGCACCGGGGCGAAGCCCAGCGCCAGCCACACCAGCGCCAGAAACGCCGCGGCGGAAGAAGGAACCCCAGATTTCACGGATTTCACAGATTGAAGAACGCTGGAAGCTGTGAAATCTGTGGATTTCTTCCTCCTCAGCCCCCGTACGGCCGACCACGCGGCGACGGCGAGGCCGGCGTAGAAGAGCCAGGAGAGCGGGAAAGGCAGGAACGGCCGGCCGGGGAGGTTGTAGCGCCACGTCTGGTCGCCCTCGACGGTGAAGAGGCGCAAACTGGCTGCGGCGTTTGTCAGGAGAGGGCCAAAATCGCTGCCGGCCGCGGCCCTCAAGGGCGCACTCAACTCGCTGACGCGCGCTTCCAGCCCCGGATTGGCGGCCAGGAACATGAACAGCGGCGCGGTCACGGTCGCGGCGACGGCCAGCGTTAGGGCCGTCCCCCAGGCCGCGCGAGTTCGCAACTCGCGCGCTTTAATCCGTGAGCGCGGACGGGTTGCTAACCCGCCGCCAAACCGGATGTAGAGCGCCAGCGCGGGAAGGGCCAGCCACAGCACGCGGGCGGGGATATAGGTGTAGAAGGTCAGACCGAGGAGAAGGCCGCCGGCGGCGAAGCGCAGGATAATCCGCAAGGGCGCGGGCGATCCGCCTCCCCTACTCCCCTGCTCCCCCGCTCCCCTGCCTTCCCCCTCAAGCCCTCTCCAATACGCCCCCACCGCCAGCGAAAACAGCGCCGGCAACGCAATTGAGCGCAGGGCCTGCCGGGCGGCCATGAGCGGCCAGAAGCCAACGGCCAGCCCGGCGGCTGTCAGCAGCGCCACCGGCCGGCCGAATGCCTGCCGCGCCCAGGCGTAGACCGCGGCAATGAGGAGCAGGCTGAAGTAGACCGAGGTCAGGCGAGCGGCCAGCAGCTTTGGGCCTGTCCCGGCCATGACCACCGCCGTGGCGTAATCGTAGAGCGGTTCGCGGCCGTAGCCGATGGGGAAGTAGAGCCCGCGCGCGCCGTTGACGATGCTCCAGGCCGTCAGCCCGTGGTCGGCCTCGTCATGGGTCATGCCGGGCGGAACGCTGGCCAGGGTTGCCAGGCGCAGCGCGGCCGCCGCCAGCAACACGAGGACGGCGG
Source organism: uncultured Ardenticatenaceae bacterium (assembly GCA_964608255.1). GTDB lineage: Bacteria > Chloroflexota > Anaerolineae > Promineifilales > Promineifilaceae > Promineifilum. The sequence goes on along the minus strand of CAZSOD010000119.1, from coordinate 2,848 downwards.
CGGCCAGGAAGCGAAGGCGGCGCGAACGACCGGCGCTCATAGATGATGGGGGCCGTTGGCAAGGGCGGCGCGAGCCGCGGCGTTTTCTCTGAGGAATCTGCCCAATCTGCGAATTACTCCTCTGCCGCGCCGATATTACTGAAAGGGCGGAGGGGTCGCAACTACGCCCGGACGCCGTTCACCGTTCGCTTGTCCGCCGGGAAAAACAAAACGCCGCGCGGACGAGCGCGCGGCGTTGTCAGAGCCAGCGTTGATTGTGACAGGGATTAAGCCAAAGCGTTCCTGGCAATGCCGACCACGGCCGCGAACGCCGCCTCATCGCGCACGGCCAGGTCGGCCAGCGCCTTGCGATCGAGTCTGACGTTGGCCAGCTTCAGGCCGTGGATGAAATTGCTATAGCTCATGCCGTGCTGCCGCGTCGCCGCGTTGATGCGGGCGATCCACAACCGGCGGAAGTCACGCTTCCGGTTGCGGCGGTCGCGATAGGCATAGAAGTACGACTTCATCATCGCCTCGTTAGCCCGACGGAACAGGGTGCTACGCGTGCCCCACTGTCCCTTCGTCATTTCGAGGATCTTCTTGTGGCGACGACGAGTTACGAAACCACCTTTTACGCGCATTGTTGCATACCTCGCATTTTATGGAGCCCGGACACTTAACCGCGAGGCAAGGCCGGGCAGCGATTGATCTGACTCAGCCGATCACCCTAGGCGGGGGGATTGGCCTTGTACTTCTTCAGATACGGCGCCATCCGCTTGATGCGGCGGCGGTCACCGGGAGCGGTGACCTCGATCATCTCGGAGAACAGCCGCTTGCTGCGCTCGGACTTGCGCCGGCGCAGGTGGCTCTTACCGCCCTTGGTACGGACGATCTTGCCCGTGCCGGTTACGCGGAAGCGCTTGGCGGCCGCCTTGTAGGTCTTTAACTTGTATTTCTTTGTTCCCTTTGGCATTGTTCTATCCCTTGCGACGTTGGGCCTGCCCGCTCGTCCGGGCGGTGGCCTGACAAAAAAAAGCCCCGGGGGGCTTCTTCGTCCACGGTAATGCCGATCGGGCGTGGCGCGATCGGCTCGGCTCAACTCTTCGGCGCGGCAGCGGGGGCAGTAACACCTTCCGGCGAAAGGGTCAGCGTCATGCGCCACCCTTCCAGCGTCGGTTGCTGCTCAACCACGGCCACGTCCTTCAAGTCCTCAGCGATCTCCTGCAGCGCCCGTTGGCCGATCTCCGGGTAGGAGATTTCGCGCGACTTGAAGCGGACCATGAACTTGACCTTCTTGCCCTCTTCCAGCCACTTGCGGGCGTTGCGCACGCCAATATCCTTATGGTAACCGTTCGTGCGCGGCGTCAGCCGGATGGTCTTGATCTCGACCTTCGTCTGATGCTTTCGCGCCTCGCGTTCTTTCTTTGTTTGTTCGTAAGCGAACTTGCCAAAATCCAGCACGCGGCATACGGGCGGATTGGCGTTCGGGGCTACCTCGACCAGGTCCAATTCCGCTTCTTCGGCGATTCGCAGGGCGTCGAAGAAAGGCAGAACGCCCCGGTTGACACCGTTCTGATCGATCAGGCGCACTTCGCGCGCCCGGATCTGCCGGTTGATCCGGTAATTGACAGTGTCGTTTCTTACTACTGGAGGTCGCTTTACTCTCTTAATCTACTGAATCCTCGTGGCGTGAATCCTGGTTACCCAGAAGACACCTGTCATGTAAACAACAAGAAACCTGGGCCAACTGCCCAAGTTTCGATGATAGCACAGGTTGTTCAGCGCGTCAACGGCCCGGCACGCCGCGCCAGAAAAGCGGTTGCTGGCCCCCATCCTCGCGTTCCGGCCGCCTGTCCCCACTCAGCGCCCTATCCTTCTAACCGGCCAGCCGGCTGAAGATGATGTTGGCGACAACCAGCAGGGTGAACATGGCCGCGGCCAAAATGAAAACGCGCCGCAGGTCGCCGGTGATGTAGGCATATTGGTCTTCTAGCTGCTCCGACGCGATCTGGCTGCGGCTCTGCTTCACCGGCCGCAGCGCGCGCGGCGCGCTCGGCGGGGCGACGACGGGGGTCTGGGCCGCCGCCTCTTCGATGGGCGCGGGGGTCTTGGCGACCGCGGGCTGTTTCGCCGCGGGCTTGGCGGCCGATTTGCTCTTCGGCCGGTTGGTTTTTTTGGCCATGGGTCTTTCCGGTTAACGAATGATATGCAACCTGCGGAGTATAAGCGTGAACGCGCTTTTTGTCACCTCCGGCGTTCACGGAAACGCCCTTGCGGGTGTCGTTTTCCTCCGCGAGGAGAAGCGCGCCTTGAAGCGGGCGACTATGAGCCTTCGGCCAATTCGGCAAAGACGACGATCCGCCGGGTGTTGACGCGGTAGGGATAGCAGGAGATGAGCGTCACCTGGGCGTGGTCGGTCGGGCCCATCACCCACACGTCCGTCGGTTCGACGACTCGGACTTCCTTAACGTGATAGGTATAGGCCTGGCGCTCGGTGGAAATGATGATCTCGTCGCCCGGCTTTAACCGGTCGAGGTAGCGGAACGGCTCGCCGTAGATGTCGTTATGACCGGAGAGAACTACGTTGCCCGGCCGCCCCGGCTGGCCGCTGCCGATATACTGACCGATACCCTTCTTCAGTTGCTCCCAGTCGTCGCCCTGGACGATGGGGTAGTCGCCGCTGAGGGCGGGAATCTCCAGCCGCCGCGCCTGCTCCGGGCCGGGCGTGGGGATGGGCGGCGGGACGTAGGCATTAACCACGGGCAGTAAGTGCGCGGGGATGCCGCCGGCCTCGCCCGGTTCGGGCGGGCGGCCGTCCACCGGCGGGCGGTGGCCGCCCGGGAGCAGGACGACGCCGATAGCCGGGGTG
>CAZSOD010000118.1:0-11385 GCA_964608255.1 uncultured Ardenticatenaceae bacterium | reverse complement strand
GTGCCCCCGTCGGGGGTGTTGATGGTGTTGGCGAAGGCGTACTCGGAGATGGCCACGCCGTCGGTGTACTGCGCCGCCACCTCGACGTCGATGTTGTCCACTTCCTTGCGGACGTGCACCGGCTCGTGCAGCGCCTTGCGGTTGCGGTTCAGATAGCGCACAAAGGAGCGCACGCCGCCCTCGAAGTAGAAGCTCATCTCCCGCGCGGGCGAGACGCGCTCGTCGCGCAGCTTGATGAACACCCCGCTGGTGACAAAGGCCATCTCGCGGAAGCGGTTGGCCAGCATCTCGAAGCGGTACTCGTGGTCCTCGACGAAGATGGTCTCGTCGGCCTTGAAGGTCGTCTTGGTGCCCGTCTCTTCGCCCTTCTTCAGGTCGCGCAGCCGCTTGACCGGCGTCACGGGCACGCCGCGCTCGTAGCGCTGCTTCCACACCGCGCCGTCACGCTTGACCTCGACCTCCATCCACTCCGACAGGGCGTTGACCGCCGCCGCGCCGACGCCGTGGAGGCCGCCGGACACCTTGTAGGCGGCGTTGTCGAACTTGCCGCCGGAGTGGAGGCTGGTGTGGACGACTTGCAGGGCCGACACCTTTTCCGTCGGGTGTTCGGCCACGGGGATGCCGTAGCCGTTGTCGGCCACGCTGACGCTCGAATCGGGGTGGATGGTGACCTCGATGCGGTCGCAGCGCCCGGCCAGCGCCTCGTCGATGGAGTTATCGACGATCTCGTTGGTCAGGTGGTGGAAGGCCTTGACGTCGGTACCGCCGACGTACATGCCCGGCCGGCGGCGCACCGCCTCCAGCCCCTTGAGCACCTGGATATTGCCGGCGTCGTAGTGGGTGGCCGCCAGGGCCTCGCTTTGCTTGGTCTTGCTCGTCATATCACTTATTTCTAGACAGGTCTGTTGTCAGGTCTGTTGCACTGTTTTCAAATGGGCGACAAAGCGGTCGCGATAGAACAGAAAGAGAGCCACGGTCAGCGCCGTGGCGATGTAGGCATGGGCCAGGATCAGGATGGCCGTGACCCACGTGCCGGTGTCGGCCGATAGCAGGATGAAACTCAACAGTCGCCGCAGCAGCAGGACGATAACCAGCAGCCCCAGCGACGCCGGCAGGTTCCTTTGCAACAGGCGCACGCTATCGCCCACGGCGAACAGGAACGGCCGAGGGTTCAGCAACATTCCCTGCGGCGCGAAGCCCAGCAACATCAGCGCCCAGACGATCAGCATGATCGCGCCGAACAGGACGAATGTCGCCAACGTCTGGCTGATCAGAGCCATAAACCCGGCCAGCAGGCTGATGGGAATGACGATGGCCATCATTACGATGATACCCAGCGCCGCGAGCGCCATGAGCCGGAACCACGTCTGGAGCGTGCGGCGGGCAAAGCGGGCGGGCGTTAGGCGGGCGACGCCGGATGGCGCAGGGTTGTTGGTCGTTGGCCGTTCGCCGTGGGTCGTTCGTCCGGCGGCAGCCGGCAGCCGGCCGCTCGCAATCATCGCCCGTCGCATTGCATACGCGATCAAGTTGTAAAACAGCGCCGTCAGCAGCAGTCCGCCGGCGGTGAACAAGAGCAGGTAGCCCGCCCACGCGCCCCAGCCGCCGCCGGTGATGACCGCCGGCGCGATGGGCGTCCGCTCGGGCGACAACCCGGCCATGAGCGCGGGCACGCCGAGGAACGACACGCTCAGGTAGGTAAAGTGGTTGAGACGCGGCGCGAGCGTTTCCAGCAGCGGCCGCGGGTCCATCAGCAGCGCTTCGGCCGGAATCTGCGCCAGGAGCGTGGTGATCAGGGTCTGGAAGCTGAGCCGCGGCCCGATCCACAGGAACAGATCGAGCAGTGCCGGGATGACCATGAGCCACAGGTAGCGCGTAGTCAGGTCAAAGCCTGCCGCCAATGTCGGCAACACGCCCGGAAGCGCCGTCGGTTTCTCTTGCTTCTGCACCATGGCTAACTGTCGGAGTATACCACATTTGTTCTAGACAGGCGAAATCAGTGAGCAGGGAAGCAGAGACCGGGAAGCCTCTTCCCCGCTCCCCTGCCCCGGCCCTCTTGCTTTGCCTATGGCTCCGCGTCCGCCCGCACTTGCCACACCTGCCCATCCCCCGTGCCCGCCAACAGGAACGGCGCGGTGTCCTGATTAACCGCCAGTGAGCTTTGTTTTTGACTGTCGCCCATTCGCGCTATGCTAGACCTAGCATCGGATGGGCCGTTTGGCCTCTCTGGATGACCCCAAAATGCCACCGAAATATTACCTTGCGCCGTAAGGGGTGATATACTCCTCGCCGCGCCGGTCGTGCCCGATGGTGCGGCCGCCGGTTCCCTTAAGTCGCGAGTCCTTCTAGGAGCACATGATGGCGGATATTCAGGCTACGGCCAATCGGATTGTTGAGAACGTTGAACGGGTAATGGTGGGCAAGCGCCAGCCGGTGCAGTTGACGGTGCTGGGCCTTCTCTGCCAAGGCCACATCCTGATCGAGGACGTGCCCGGCGTGGGCAAGACGGTGCTGGCCAAGTCGCTGGCCAAGTCGGTCGGCTGCAAGTTCCAGCGCATCCAGTTCACGCCCGACATGCTGCCCAGTGACGTCACCGGCGTTTCGGTCTTCAACCAGGGCACGCGCGAGTTCGAGTTTCGCCCCGGCCCCATCCACGCCCAGATCGTCCTCGTGGACGAGATCAACCGCGCCACGCCCAAGACCCAATCGGCGCTGCTGGAGGCGATGGAGGAGCGGCAGGTGACGGTGGACGGCCGCACCTACCCGCTAGAGTCCCCGTTTATGGTGCTGGCGACGCAGAACCCGATCGAGTACGAGGGCACGTTCCCGCTACCCGAGGCCCAGCTCGACCGCTTCATGCTCCGCATCCGCCTGGGTTATCCGGGCAAGGATGAGGAGATCGAAATTCTCGACCGGCAGCAGCACCAGCACCCGGTCAACTCGCTGCAACAGGTGGTGGACGTGGACGAGTTGCGCGCGGCGCAGGAAGCGGTCAAGGACATTTACGTCGACCAGCTGGTAAAGGAATACATCGTCAACATCGTCCGCCAGACCCGCGAGCACCCCGACGTCTATCTGGGCAGCAGCTCGCGCGGAGCGCTGGCCATCTACCGGCTGGGGCAGGCGCGGGCGGCGCTGCTCGGCCGCGACTACGTGCTGCCCGACGACGTGAAGGCGCTAGCCGGTCCGGCGCTCGGCCACCGCATCATCGTCGGCCCGGCGGCGCGCATCAAGGACATCGAGCCGGAGCAGATCGTGCAGGACCTGATGGATAACCTGGCCGTGCCCGGAGCGCAGGTGGGCCGGCAGCGGGCGCGCGCCTGATGAGCAAGCTCCTGGCGCGGCGCAGCACCGTCGTCTTTGTCCTGGCCCTCGCGGCTCTGCTGGCCGGCTTCATCACCGGCCGCGACCTGCTCTTCACGCTCGCCTACCTGCTGTTGCTGCTGCTCATCCTGTCCGCGCTGTGGTCGTGGATCAACCTCAACGGCGTCCACCTGTCGCGGGTCACCCGCGTGCGCCGGACGCAGGTCGGCCGGCCGCTGGAGGAGCGCTTCACTGTGCGCAACACGACCTTCCTGCCCAAGCTGTGGCTCGAGGTGCGTGACTTCTCGACGCTGCCCTACCACTACTCCAGCCACGTCGTCAATGGCCTCGGCTCGAAGCAGAGCTATAGCTGGCGCGTGACGACCATCTGCCAACAGCGCGGCCGCTACCAGCTTGGCCCCATCCGCTTGCGAACCAGCGACCCGTTCGGTCTCTTCCCGCTGGAGCGCGACCTGACCCCGACGAGCAACGTCGTCGTTTTTCCGATGACCTTCGACATTCACCAGTTCGCCCTGCCGGTGGGCATCCTCCCCGGCGGCGATGCGCTGCGCCGTCGCACCCACTATATCACTACCAACGCCTCCGGTGTGCGCGACTACGAGCCGGGCGACAGCTTCAACCGCATCCACTGGCGCTCTACCGCCCGCCGCGACCGGTTGGTGGTCAAGGAGTTCGAGCTGGACCCGCTGGCCGACATCTGGGTCGTGCCCGACATGTCGGTTTTCGGCCACGTGACGCCGCGCAAGCAAGCCGCGCCTGCCCCGCCCCCACCCGGCGACATTCCCGGCTGGCTGAAGATGCGCGAGTTCCACTTGCCGGAGTCGACCGAGGAGTACACCGTCACGATTGCCGCCTCGGTGGCCCAGTTTTTCCTGCGGCGCGACCGCGCGGTGGGGATGCTGGCCTACGGCCAGTCGAATGAGATTCTCCAGCCCGACCGCGGTGAGCGGCAGTTCAACCGCATTCTGGAGACGCTGGCTGTGCTGCGGGCCGAGGGCGAAGTGCCGCTGCAGGACATGCTCTACGCCGAGACCCACCTCTTCCCGCGCGGCACGACGGTCATCGTCGTGACGCCCTTCGCGCGCGAGGAGTGGTCGCTGGCGGCGCGGCAACTCACCCGGCGCGGCTTGCGCGTGGTAACCATCCTGGTCAACCCGGCGTCGTTCTACGGTTCGCGCTCGGCCGAGCCGCTGTTCCACTTGCTGCAAGCCGGGGGGCAGGTGGCCTACCTCGTCAACAACGGCGACGACCTGAGCGACGCCCTCAGCCGCGGCCGCACCCAGAGCGGCTACTTCACAGTTTAGACCGGCGGGATAGACGCCCTATGGAAAAAGAACTTTCCCCGGAACAGCGTGAAGCCTTGCTTGGCGCTTTGGAGAACCGGTTTGAGAAGAACATGCACCGCCATCCGGGGTTGGAGTGGGCGGCCGTGCGCGACCGGCTGGAGGCGAATCCGGGCAAGCTGTGGTCGCTAAGCCAGATGGAAGAGACGGGCGGCGAGCCGGACGTCGCCGGCTGCGACTCGCAGACGGGCGAATTCGTCTTCATTGACTGCTCGCCCGAAAGCCCCGGCCGCCGCAGCCTGTGCTACGACCGGGCCGCCTGGGAGTCGCGCAAGGAAGCCAAGCCGGCCGGCAGCGCCCTGGGGATGGCCGCGGCCATGGGCGTTGAACTGCTGAGCGAGGCGCAGTACCGGGCGTTACAGGAATTGGGTGAGTTCGACACCAAGACCTCAAGCTGGGTGGCCACACCGGCGGAAATCCGCCGGCGCGGCGGCGCGCTGTTCTGCGACCGCCGCTACGACCACGTCTTCACTTATCACAACGGCGCGGAGTCCTATTACGCTGCCCGCGGCTTCCGCGCCTCGCTGCGGGTCTAGCGATTGGGCGTGAACTCCCGGCGCCCCGGTCGGCGCGGCCTCGCTTTGCGGCGGCTTCAGTCAGCCACATCGCGCGAGTAAATGCCGACGAGGCGAGCCATGGTGATGGCGATGAACAGAACGCCGATGACCGACTCGGCGTTGGCAAGCGCGCGCGCCCACGGGGACACCGGCAAGACGTCACCATAGCCGGTGGTAGTCAAGGTGACGAGCGAGTAGTAGATGAGCTGCTGCCACGCGATCGGCGCGCCGGTATGCAGGTTGTCCACGAATGCGCCCGGGCCTAAGATCTCCACAATGCCGTAGACGGGCACAAAAACCGCTCCCAACAGCAGGTAGACCGTCACGGCCGCGTAAAGCACATCCCGATTCACGTGGTGGGCGGAAAATATATAGCGCACGAGGACGTAGATCAGCGTCCCCTGGAATGGGATCAGCGCCAGATACGTGATCACCACTCGCGTTGTGTTGCCGGGGTCTAGCGCGTATAGGATCGAGAAGCTGAAGTAAACCAGCGCTGTCGCCACCGTGACCGCCAGCAGTCGCCGGTTTGCACCGGCCACGAAGATGCCGGCGAGGAACATGGCGCTGTAGAGAACGTTGTAGAGGATGAGCGGCAGCGGGCCGCTTGCTCCGAGCGTGATCGGGTAGATGAAATGAAGCAGGGCGACCAGAACCAGCAGATAAACAATCCGGCCGCGCACGCGGCCGACAGCTACTGTGCGTTCCAGACTCCCCGCCAGGCCGGAGGTGTCAATCTTGGGCGCGGCCACGGGCGCTAGAACATGCTCAAGGGAATGGACTCGACGGCCGCGGTCTGCGGTCTGTCGTCCGCGGCCCGGCCCGACATACTCCACGGGCCGGTATGGGTGACGTGGACGGGAATCAGCCGGCCGCGCACGTCGCGCGGGTCGTCGAAGAAGACGAGCTTGTTGTGCGGCGTGCGGCCGCGCCAGCGCCCTTTTTCGCGATCTTCCACCAGCACCTCGACCGTCTCGCCCAGGTGGCGGCGCATCTTCTCGGCCGAGACGGTCTTTTGCAGCGCCTCGATCAGGTGGAAGCGACGCCGCTTCTCTTCATCCGGCACGTCGTCAGGCAAATTGCGCGCGCTAACCGTCCCCGGCCGCGGGCTATAGCGGGCCAGGTGCACCTTATCCAGCCGCAACTCGGCCAGCACGTCGTAGGTGTCCTGGAACTGGGCCGCCGTCTCGCCGGGGAAGCCGACGATGATGTCGCAATGGATGGCCGCGTCGGGGATGGCTCGGCGCACGCGGTCGATGAGCGCCCGGTACTCGTCGCGGGTGTAGCCGCGCTTCATGGCCGCCAGCACCACATCGTTGCCGGCCTGGATGGGAATCTCGATCTGCGGCATCACCTTGGGCAACTCGGCCACGGCGCGCAGGATGCGGTCGGTCATGTAGTTGGGGTGGCTGGTCAGAAAACGGATGCGCTCCAGCCCGTCCACGCCGTTAACGGCCCGCAGCAGGTCGGCCAGATCGGGGCCATCGGGCACGTCGTAACCATAGCGGTCGACGATCTGTCCCAGCAGGACGACTTCCTTAACGCCCCCGGCGACCAGGCGGCGCGTCTCGGCCACGATCTCGCCCAGGGGCCGGCTGCGCTCCTTGCCGCGCTTCTGGGGAATGATGCAGAAGGTGCAGGCGTGGGAGCAGCCGTAGACGACGGCGACGGGGGCGGAGACGGGTTGAAGCGTAGGGGAGCCGGGGAGCAAGGGGGCGGGGGTGAGAAGAATCTCCCCTGCTCCTCTGCCTCCCCGCTCCCCTGCGCTTTCATCATCGCTTTCATCCATCAGCACATGCCGCCGTTCCGTCAGCGCCCGCTCCAGCGCGTAGTCGCTGTCTTGCGTTAAGTGGCTGATGAGTGGCAGCCCATCGGTCGACGGTTCCATGAACACGTCTACGAACGGGAAGCGCCGCTCCAGCGCCTCGTTGCCGCGCACACCGACGACGCAGCCCATCACGGCCACGGTCATGTCGGGCCGGCGGGCCTTCAACGGCCGCAGGCTTTGCAGCTTGTGGTACGCCTTGTCCTCCGACTGCTGCCGGACCGTGCAGGTTTCCAGAACGACCACGTCGGCCTCGTCCGCGCGCGGCGTGGCCTGGTAGCCGAGCCGTTCCAGCTCGACCGCCACGCGCCGCGCGTCGGCGTAGTTCATCTGACAGCCGGTGATCCAGAAGTGGTATTTTTTGGTCATCGTGGGTAACCCCGTGAGCATGGGGATTCTAGTGATCGAGCAGTGTTGCGTCAAGGCGGCTAAGGGGACGACAGACCACGGATGGAATGTGCTTGCCGTCGTCCATCGTCTGTGGCCTGTCGTGCTCTCACTCCTCCACCCACGCCACCGACGTGCATACCCCGAAGCCGTGGGGCACCAGCCTGACCGCGCCATCAGCCGGAGCCACCAAGCCCACCAGGTCGTCGCCCATGACCATCGCCAGCCAGCGGCCGTCTTCCGTCCAGTCATAGACCACCGACGGCAGGAAGAACGGCAGACGGGTCAGGAAGGGCATCGTCCGGTTGGCGGCGATGTCGTGGAGCAGCGTCACGCCCATGTCATCCGTCACCTGCGTCCCGTCGCGGTCTTGCCCCGTCACTACGAGGTAGCGGCCGTCGGGCGAGAAACTGAGCGAGTGGTTGAGCGCGTAGAGCAAGTCCAGGCGCAGTTCAAGTTCGCCCGTCGCCCGGTCATAGAGGAAGATGAAGGCTCGCCGCTCCAGGTCGTCGACGGCGACGACGAACAGGCGCGCCGGCTGTTGCGGTTGCACCGCCACGTAGGCCAGTTGCAGACGGCGCAAGCGGCCGTCGTCGGGCAGGGTGGCGGCAATATCACTCGTCCGCAACAGGGTGTGCGGCGTCGGGTCGTCGAGCGTGGCGATGACGATTTCCTGCTCGTTCAACGGACCGCTGCCGGCGTCCATCACGTGGCGTAGAAAGCCGTAGGCGCGCTCATCGAGCCAGAACGGGGAGTAGCCGGAGCCGACGTCGCGCAGGTCGTCGCCCAAAGTCGCGCCCCCGTCGCCGAGTGCCAGCGGCAGGTCGGTGAACGGCTCCGACGAATCGAGCATGACGCGCCGGCCGTCGGCGGCGACGAGCAGGTTGACCGGAAATGACTCATCCGATCGGGTGTAGATGGCCCATTCGCCCGACGGCGACCAGGCGGGCAGCCCGGGTAGCGGCCGGGTGGCGCACTCGCCGTCGCACGTGGCCAGGTCAATCGCCAGCGCCTGGGTGATGCCAGCGCCGGGGTCGTAGCTGTAGGTAACCAGTTGCCGGCCGGCCGCATCGGTCTCGCCAAAGGAAACCGCGTAGCCATCGCGCGGCGGGCTATAGGCTGCGTGGCGCGCGCCGTCGCGCCAGATGTTCGTCTGCCACCGTTCCGTTTCCAGCGCAAACTCCTGCAACAACAGTTCGCGCGGGTCGGGCAGAGAACTCATCCAGACGTAGCCGTCCAGCCGGTAGAGCTCCTGCCAGGCTTCTTCGTCGGCCGAATAACGAAAAAGGGTTGATGGCTCCGGCCGTTGGCTGGCGGCTGTGGTCTCGCAGGCCAGGTAGAGCGTCTCATCCGGCGGCGGAGCGTCTAAGGTCTCGTCGGCGGCTCTGGCCCCGACCTCGAAGGCGTAGAGCCAAAAGGCGAGATCGAGGTTGGTCTGCGCGGCGCTGGCGTCCAGTAGTCCGGAGCGCAGCGTGTTCAGGAACCCGTTCAGCGTTTGCGTGCGCGCAGCAATGCGCTCCATCTCGGCCGGCGGCGCCGCGGGCAAAGCGTGGATGAGAAAATCGACCGCCGTCCGCACTTCCCAGAGGCGGTCGGCCGGGACTTCGGCCGGGTAGCGCTCGTGGAAATAGCTGCCCAGGTCGGTCAGCCGCAGCCGCTGGTCCTGAGCGCGGCGGTAGTCCGCCGGGCCGACGGGCCAGCGCGCCAGGCTCAACTCGCTGAACTGATACTCCAGCAGCATCTGGAAGAGCAGCTCCTCGTCGCAACAACGCCAGCCGGTCGCCTGGGCGATAGCGGCCGCGAGGATCTGGCGAGCGTAGCCGTCGCGCAGTGCGGCGTAGGCTGCCTCGCGCTCCGCCTCGTCGCCCGCGGGCAGACCGATGAGCGTGGGCGCGGGCAGTTCCAGGATGTCCTCATTTTCACGGGCGCGGCGCAGCGGCCCCAGCGGCCGGGCCAGCGCGGCCAGCGCTTCGGGGTCCACGTCGAGGCGGACGGTGAGGTAAAGATCGGCCGAGCAGTTGATGCCGTTCAACGTGGCGCACATCCGCGCGATCTCCGCGTCCAGGTCGTCGGCCAGCCGCAGCGCCACGGCCGCGTCGCGCCGGGGGTAGATGAGGGCCAGGTTCTCGCCCTCGGCCGTCTCCCAATCGCCCCAGAACTCATCCACGGGCGGAGCCAGCAACCAGCGCTGGTCGCCGCGCCGGTAGACGGCCGTCTGTTCCAGAAGGACGGTCGTCCCATCCGTCGTCAGGAAGGGCTGGGCGACAGCGACGACGGCTTCATTCAGATCGGGCGAGAACGTGATAGCCGCCGGCTGCTGGTCCGCCGCGGTTTCCTCGTTTGGCGGGGGCTGCACGGCGGGCAGCGAACCCGCAGCGGGTGTCAGGCCGAAAGGCGAGCGGTCGGCGAACAGGCTATGCTCGAATACGTGAAGTTGCCCCGCGGTCCAAGCCGGGTCGCGGCCGGAGAGGAACGAGCGGAAAACTTCCGCGTCGCCGTCGGCCGCCGCCCGTTGCACGACGTTGTGGCTGGCGATCACGTCAGTACGCACCGCCTGCATTGTCGCGTCGATGCGCTGGTCGACGCGCCACCACACCAGGGTGGCGACGGCGGCGAGCAGCGCCCCAACGACTGCCAGCAAGCGCCATGGCGGCCGGCGGCGCGGGCCGGTCGGGCGCGGCTCCTCGATAGGGTCGTCCCAGCCGCCTTGGGGGCGGCGCTGGTCTTCTTCAGTCTGCCAGTCGAAATTGGCCGACATGGGTGTTGCTGTCGTCCTTCCCTAGTTCACCCACACCGCGGCGCTGCACGCCCGGTCGGGGAGGATCAGGGGCATGGTGTAGTCTTCTTCCGGGGCGATGAGCCTGACGTAGCCGCTGCCGGCCAGGGCCAGCCAGCGGCCGTCGGCCGTCCAGTCCATCAGCCAGTCGGCGGGCCAGGTGTCGCCGCCACGCAGCGCGTAGCCGCGCGTAATCGCGCCGTCGGTGGACTGAACGTACACGCTCCACTCCGGGCGGTCGATGCCGGCTGCGGCCTGCTTCAGCGTGGCGACGGCTAGCCAGCGGCCGTCCGGTGAGAAGCGGTAGGCGCGGTGGTAGTCGGCCGGCTCGTCGCCGAAGCGCAAGCGCGGGTGAAACTCGGCCGACGCCAGGTCATAGGCCAGCATCAGGCTTGACTGCCCGGCGCGAAAGGGGCTGGCCGTGAACACCAGAAGTTCTGGCCGCGTCGGGTTCGATATCACCCGGTCGATAATGCGCGAGCTGCCCTCCTCGCCCAGGGGAAGGCGGTTTAACCGCGTGGATGTAAATAGCAGCGTCGCGTCGGAAACTTCATCGTTACGGAGTACGGCGCGCGTGACAACGCGCTGCTCGGCCGGGTCGGGGGCGAGACCGATGTAGCCGAACGTCTGACTGTCCAGCCAGAAGGGGGAAACGCCCAATTCGATAAGCGTGTCCGGGCTGCCGGCTGGGTCGCCCAGGTAGAGCATGGACTGCCAGCGATCGTTGACGAGCGGCGACGGCTGGCCAACTGACAAAATGCTCAACGCCCCGTCCGGTGACAGGCTTGGCGGGCCGAGAATCGCGTCGGCGCGGCACAGCCCGTCGCCATTGCAGTCGTCCAGCGGCAGGAGAGCGTAGAGCGGCGTAGACGATGGGCTGTCCTGGACAAGGAGGAGCGCGTCGTCATGGGCCGCTCCGGGTAGCGCGACCAGCGGTGGGCCTTCCTCAGTGAAGGTCACCGGGACGCTTGCACCGTCCCGCCATATAGTGGTCGCCAGCGCATCCTCGCCCTGGCGGCGGCCGAAGATGACGACCCCGTCACGAGCGGGCAGGGGCGCGATCATCGGGTCGGCGAAGGTCGCCAGCCCGCTCACCCGCACCGGCTCGCCGCCGGCCGGGTCCGCGCGCACGAGTTCCGGCCGCAGTGCGCCTGCGCGCCGGCAAACAAGCAGCAG
>CAZSOD010000117.1:7705-11424 GCA_964608255.1 uncultured Ardenticatenaceae bacterium | reverse complement strand
GCCGCGCCTTCCGGCGCGCCGCGCGCCCGGCCGATCCCTCCGCGCGCGTGCCGCGGCCCATCTCCAATCTGCCAAGCGAGATGGACGAGGTTGCCGGCGGCCCCGGCGGCCTGGTGGTGGATGAGCGGTACGGCTGGTATCAGGTTGTCGAGAACAAGGCCGACTTTCTGCCCCAGGCCGCGGCCGGCGCGTGGGTCTACGGCTTGCCGGAGGCGGAGTCCCCGGCGGCGGGCCGCGAGTACGTCGTCGCCGGCAGCTGGCAAGCGCAACTGGGCAGCATTGTCCTTCAACCGGCCGGCCATACCACGGCCACGACCTATTGTTACCTCGGCTACCGCGACACGACGACAGCGGGCAGCCAGCTCTTTCTCGACGGCGACGGCCGGCCGACGCCGGCCGGCGCCGCAGTTGTCCTGGCCGTGGTGGCGGGTATCTGGCATCAACTCAGCGGCCGGCCGCCGGTCCCGATTCCCGGCGCATAGATGGGGGAACAGATGGCGAAACACGTTCTGGTCATTGGCGCAACGCTACTGGACACCAAGGGCAAGCCGGTCGCCGGACTGGCTCCCGGCATGTCGAACCCGGCCGAGATTCGCTCGACGCGCGGCGGCACGGCGCGCAACGTGGCCGAAAACCTGGCCCGGTTGGGGGCCGAGGTGGTTCTCGTCTCGGCCGTCGGCGACGACGCGACGGGCCGGCAGCTCATGATCCAGACCGCCGAAGCCGGGGTCAATCTCGACCACGTCGAGATCGTGCCCGGCTGGAACACCGGCTCGTACGTCGCCCTGCTGGAGCCGGACGGCATCCTCTCCGTGGCCGTCGACGACGTTCGCGTCATGCAAACGATTGACGCCGCCTACCTGAACGAGCGGCGCGAGCTGTTCGCCGACGCGGCGATGGTCATGTTCGACGGCAGTTTGACGACGCCGGCGACAGCCGCCGTCGTCGCGCTGGCCCGCGAGTATAGCGCGCCGCTCTGCGCCGACCCTTCGTCGGCCCGTCTGGCCCACAAGCTCCGGCCTTATCTGCGCCATCTGCACCTCGTCGTGCCGAATGAAGCCGAAGAGGCGGCATTACTGGAGGTTGACTTTCAGGGCCACGACCCAACGGCCAGTCTGGCGCTGGCGCGGCGGCTACTGACGGCCGGGGTGACGAACGTCGTGGTCACATTGGCCGACTATGGCCTCGATTATGCCACCGTGGACGAGGTCGGTTACATCCCTCCGTCGCATAGCCGCATGGTGGACAGCACCGGGGCCGGTGACGCGGCCACCGCGGCGATCATGTTCGGCATGCTCAACGACCTGCCGCCCATCGAGGCTATTCGCCTGGGCGCGGCGGCCGCGGCGCTAACGCTCCAGTCGCCCGATACCGTCGTGCCTGATCTGAGCCTGGACATGTTGTATGACCATCTGATTGTGTAGAACGACGGCCGACAGCCTCGGCCACGCCGGCCCATCGATACCCACCATGACCAACACCCTCGGCTTCATCCTCTGTCTTGTCTACGTTTTCACCGTCATCGGCGCGGCCGAAGGGCTGCGGCGCTGGCGGGCTTACAGCTCCGGCTTCACGCGCAAAGTCATCCACATCAGCGTCGGCATGATGAGCTGGTTCCTGCCGTTTCTGTTCACGTCGCCCTGGCCGTTCGTCCTGGCCTGCGCTGCATTCATGGTCATTAACCTGCTCGACTGGCGCTATGGCTTCTTCAACGCCATGCAGAGCAGCAACCGCGCCAATCTGGGCACAGTCTACTTCCCGCTGGCCGCGGCCGTCGTCGCCCTTGTTTTCTGGGAGCGGCCGCCGCTTATGGTCGCCGCGCTCATGCCGCTAACCTGGGGGGATGGGCTGGCCCCGGTCGTCGGCGCGGCTTACGGCCGTCGCTTTTACACCATCCACACCAGCATCCGCACGCTCGAGGGCTCGGCCGGGTTTTTCGTGGCCGGCTTCGTGTTTACCTGGCTGGCGTTGTGGTTGATGCCGGGGCTGCCGGAGATCACGCCGTTGGCCGCCGTGCTGCCGTCCTTAGTCATCATGAGCGTGACCACGGTCATCGAGGCGGTATCCATCTGGGGGCTCGATAACCTGACCATCACCGCCGCGGCGGTCGTCATTCTCAATTGGTGGCCGTTCTAGAGGGAAGGGGCCAGGGCGGAACGTTTTCAACTGATCTACTGACCTACTGCCCACTGCCCACTCCCCAGGGCCCACCGCCTACCACCCCTCATCGCCAATCAGCGGCACAAAGGCCACGGGCGCCAGCGTTTCCTCGGCGTAGTCCTCGGCCGCGCAACGCGTCACGAGCACGAGCGTTTGCTGGTGCTTGCTGCGCCCGACGGGCATGACCAGCCGGCCGCCGAGGGCCAGCTGGACGCGCAGCGACTCGGGCACGCCCGGCCCCCCGGCGGCGACGATGATGCCGTCATAGGGCGCGTGCTCCGGCCAGCCGAGCGTGCCGTCGCCGTGGCGCACGCGCACGTTGTCATAGCCGCCGGCGGCCAGCCGCCGGCGCGCGTAGTCGACCAACCCGTGGTGGCGTTCCACGGTGTAGACCTCGCGCACAATCCGGCTGAGGACAGCCGCCGCGTAGCCGGAGCCCGTGCCCACCTCCAGCACCCGCTCGTCCGGCGCAAGGGCCAGCGCCGCGATCATATAGGCGACCACGTAGGGCTGCGAGATGGTCTGGTTAGCCAGAATCGGTAGCGGGGAGTCGTCATAGGCCAAGGGCCGGGACGAACGGGGCACAAAGCGCTCGCGCGGGACCTGGCGCATGGCCCGCAGCACGGCTGCGTTGTCAATGCCCCGCCCCTGGATCTGCTCGCTGACCATCCTGGCGCGCGCAGCGGCGTAGCGCTCGCGTTCGGCCGGCGTGTCGCCCGAATCCTCGACCGGGTCGCGGCCGGCCGGCTCCTCGTCATCCATTGGCAAGTGATACCACTGGAAGGGGCGGGGGGCAAGGGGCCCGCGCCCAGACCTGACAGATGGGCGGCTGCCGCCCACCTGTCAGGTCTGATGAACTGGCATATAATCCCCGCAGGTCTGTACCGGGAAGGGGTTATGTCTGGTTTGTTGTGGGAGATTTTCAACATCATCAAGGAAACGCTGAACCGCCTGGTCAAGCTGCCGGAGTTGCTCCTGACGCTGGCCGGCTGGCGTTCGACCAAGCGGCTCCGGCTGCGGGTCGTGATCCTGCGCGACGAGCGCGGGCTGCCCCTGGCGAGCAATGAGGAGGTATTGCCCGCCTACGAGGAGGCGCGGCGCATCCTGGCGCGCACGGCGGGGATCGCCGTCGAGCCTTCGGGCTGGCGCGTCGTCACCGCGCCGCACGCCGCGCCCAAAGCCGCGCTCGACGTACGCTGCACCGATGGCGCCTGGCGCGACGACCTGGGTCAGGCGGGAGCCTTTTTCCGCAGCCTGATGGCGCGGACGCGCGCCGGCACGCTCCTCGGCTACGGCGCGCCGCTGACGGTCTTCATCGTCCGCAGCATGTCGACCCATAACGGCTGCTCGCTTGGCGCGGCGACCGATTACGTCACGGTCGAGGCCAAGACGCTCCGGACAGCGCGCCGCCTGCTGGCCCACGAGGTGGGCCATGCTTGCGGCCTGTGGCACGTCAAGCACCCGGCCAACCTGATGATTCCGCGCGGCCCCGGCGAGGAGCTGACCCGCTTTCAGGCGGTCATCGCTCGCACCTCCCGCCACGTCACGCACTGGTAGGG
>CAZSOD010000117.1:0-7605 GCA_964608255.1 uncultured Ardenticatenaceae bacterium | reverse complement strand
CCCACTACGGCTCCCAATCCATGATCGCCCCGCTCCAGACCGTGCTGGTGCGGCGGCCCGACGCGAGTTTCGGCGCGGCCGACCCCGCGCGCTGGCACTACACCGACCAGCCCTACCTGCCGCTGGCGCAGCAAGAACACGACGCCTTCGTCAACACCCTGCTCGGCCGCGGCGTCGAGGTTGTCTACCACGACGCGCCCCTGGCCGATCACGCCGACGCCATCTTCGTCCACGATCCGGCGCTCATTACCGACCGCGGTGCGATCATCTTGCGCATGGGCAAGCCGCTGCGCGCGGGCGAAGAGGACGCGCTGGCGCTGACGTTGCAACGGCTGGGCGTGCCGATTCACTACCGGCTCCACGGTCCGGCCACGGCCGAGGGCGGCGACCTGCTCTGGCTCGACGAGCGAACGCTGTGCGCCGGCCTTGGTTTTCGCACCAACGCCGCCGGCTTCGCTCAGCTGGCCGAAGCGCTGACCGGCTCGGGCGTCGAACTCGTCCCCGTCCACTTGCCCTACTTCGAGGGGCCGGAGGCGTGCCTGCACCTGATGTCGCTCATCAGTCTCGTGGACCGCGACCTGGCCGTGGTCTACCGGCCGCTGTTGCCCGTGCCGTTCTACCAGTTGCTCGAAGCGCGCGGCGTGCGGCTCATCGACGTGCCCGACGAGGAGTTCGCCACGATGGGCACGAACGTGCTGGCCCTGGCGCCGCGCCATTGCCTGCTGCTGGAGCAAAACCACGAGACGCGCCACGCTCTGGAAGCGGCCGGCTGCCGGGTCTTGACCTATCGCGGCGACGAGATGTCGCTTAAAGCCGAAGGCGGCCCCACCTGTCTCACCCGGCCTATCTTGAGAGCTTAGCCGATGCCTCGAATTCGCGAGCTGGAAATCTATCATAGCGCCCTGCCGCCGGGGCCGCGCAATGCCATCAGCGACGTAGCCGGCGTCACCGTCGGCCATATGACCCTCATCGCCGGCGAAGGCGCGGCCGATTCCGACTGGCGGCCCGGCAATGGCCCCTTCCGCACGGGCGTCACCGTCGTCTTGCCCCACGGGGGCAATTGCTACGAGGACAAGGTGGTCGCCGCCGTCCACACCATCAACGGCTTCGGCAAGGTCGCCGGTTTCGAGCAGGTGCGCGAATTGGGCGTCATCGAGACGCCCATCGCGCTGACAGGCACGATGAACGTCCCCCGCGTGGCCGACGCGCTGATGACGCTGGCGGTGGAAGATAATCCCCACATCGGCGCCGGCTTCGCGGAATCCGGCTGGCGCGGTTACGTCAGCGTTAACCCGGTCGTCGGCGAAACCAGCGACGGCTACCTGAGCGATCTCCAGGCGCGGCCGATCGGCCTGGCCGAGGTGCGCGCCGCCATCGCCGCCGCGTCGGCTGATGTCGCGGAGGGGGCGGTCGGCGCGGGCACGGGCACGAGCTGCTACGGCTGGAAGGGCGGCATCGGCACGGCCTCGCGGGTGCTGCCGGCGCGGGCGGGCGGCTACACCGTCGGCGCGCTGGCGCAGACGAACTTCGGCCGGGCGGAGGAGCTGGTGGTGTGCGGCGTGCCGGTGGGGCGGTGGCTGCGACCGCCGCGAAACGAGGTTCCAGGGGCCAGGGGCCAGGGGCCAGGGGAAGAGCGGTCGGCCCTGGAACCTCGAACCTCGAACCTCGAACCCTATCCGGCGGTCGGCGGTCGGTCTTCGTCCCCTGAACCGGGTAGCTCCATCATGATGCTCCTCGCCACCGACGCGCCGCTGGACAGCCGGGGGCTGGGGCGGCTGTGCGTGCGTGCGGCGTTTGGGCTGGCGCGGACGGGCAGCACGTGCCACGGCGGCAGCGGCGACTTCGTGATCGCCTTCAGCACGACCAACCGCGTGCCCGACCGGCCAGACTCGCCCTTGGCCGCGCGCCCCGCGCTCTACGAGCAGCCGCTGTTGGACTGGTTCGCGCTGGCTGTCGTCGAATGCATTGAGGAGGCCATTTACAATAGCCTGCTCATGGCCCACACCATCACCGGCCGCAACGGCCACACCCGCCACGCCTTGCCGGCGGCCGAGGTCGCCCAACTCGTTCGCGCCCACCGCTCAGACTTGCGGGCACAATCTGGATGATCCCTCTTGCTGCCCTCGCGCGTCGGCCGGCGCTATTAGTTGCCACCCGGCTTCCAACCCTCAACTGAAAGGCGGTTAACGGAAAACTTAACCGGCCTGAAATCCAAACTGGGCGGCTTGTCTTGTGCCGCGCGCCGCCTATTTTTATAATGTTTATCATAAAAATAGCCGGCTTTGTTATGCTTGGGACCACGCCGCCCCGCTCGACGCACCAGAGGTTCACAGAGCCGGCGTAGTATCTGGTTACAGATGAGAGATGACTCCACTGTTGGCTTCCAGCCACCCTCTGCACGTGCAGCGGTATCTCTCATCAATGGAGCGGACAGCATGAGAATCGGTATCTTCTTTGGGTCCAACACCGGTAATACACAACTCGACGCTGAAATGATCAAGGCTGCGCTCGAACGCCAGCTTCCAGGCCTTGTTGACTTATACGATATCGGCAAAACGAACGTGCGGCTCATGCAATCGTACGATCGCCTGATTGTTGGCTGTCCCACGTGGAATATTGGCCAGTTGCAGGATGATTGGGACCTCAAGTTCAACCAGTTGGATGAGCTGGACTTGCACGGAAAAAAGCTAGCCCTGTTTGCTCCGGGCGACCAGTTTGGCTACCCGGATAACTACCTCGACGCTATGGGCATCCTCGGGGAGAAACTGGAAGAGCGCGGGGCCGAGCGCGTTGGCTTCACCGATGCCAGCGACTACCAGTTCAGCCACTCTCTGGCCGTAGAAGACGGTATTTTTCTGGGGTTGGCGTTGGATGACGACAACGAGGCCGCGCTGACGGAAGGTCGAATCGCCGACTGGGTTGAGCAGTTGTTTGTCGATTTCGAGATCGGCGAAGCCGTTGCCTCATAGTCTGCGCGGAGGACTAGCAAGAACGGGCTGAGCAGGCGCAACACGCTTTCCGAACCGTGTTGCATCTGCGACAATTGCGCCATGTCTGAACCGAGCCTGTCCTTGCGCAATCACACGATCCTGTCCGATCTGCCGCCCTGCGTTTCGCTGCTGCCCGACCCGATAGGCGTAGGGGCGTTCGTGCGTGTCTCGACCCCGGCCGCCGCGGAACGGCACGTCTTGTCGCTCGGCCCTGCCGGCCCGTTCGGCCGCTTCGTCGCCTGCCACCGCTACGAGCCGTTCTGGATGGTCCCCCGCATTGGCGAGGGGTTGGGCGAGGTTCCAACCGAGACCCAGTCGCTGCTGCTGGAACTACCGGGCGGCGCGGTGGCCCTGCTCGTCCCGCTCATCGACGAGCGCTTCCGCGCCTGCTTGCAAGGAGCGGCCGATGACACGCTCCAGGTCGTCATCGAGTCCGGTGATCCGGCGGTGACCGGCGACGGCATGATCGCCCTGTTCGTCGCCGTGGGCGACGATCCCTACGACCTGATGCGGCGCGCGGCCGAGAGCGTCATGGCCCACCTCGGCACGGGCCGGCTGCGGCGCGAGAAGCCGCTGCCCGCCTTCGTGGATGAGTTCGGCTGGTGCACGTGGGATGCCTTCTATCAGGACGTCTCGCCGGAGAAGATACGCGACGGGCTGGCCTCATTCGCCGCCGGGGGGGTGTCGCCGCGGCTGTTCATCCTCGACGACGGCTGGCAGAGCGAGCGCGGTTTCCCGGTCGTCGCCCGGCGGCTGACCTCGCTGGCGGCCAACGACAAATTTGACGGCAGCCTCGCGCCCACCGTCGCCATGGCCAAGGCGGAGTTCGGCGTCAGCACCTTCCTCGTCTGGCACGCCATGGTCGGCTACTGGGGCGGCGTCGACCCGGAGTCGCTGCCGGCGTACCACGCGCAGGTCATCCCCCGCGCCTTCTCCGAGGGCTGCCTGTCGCACGAGCCGGGCGTGCAGCACTGGTGGGGCACCGAGGTGGGCGTGGTGCCGCCCGACCACATCGACCGCTTCTTCCACGATTACCACGACCGCCTGCGCCGCGAGGGGGTGGACGGGGTCAAGGTGGATACGCAGGCGGTGCTGGAGGGAGTCAGCGCGGGGTTGGGCGGCCGCGTCCACGTGATGAAGCGCTACCGCCAGGCGCTGGAGGGCGCCGCCCACGTCCACTTCCAGGGCAACCTCATCAACTGCATGTCCAACGCCAACGAGATGCATTACATGGCCCTGGGCACGACGCTGACGCGCACCTCAACCGACTTCTGGCCCCTGAAGCCGGCCACCCACGGGCTGCATCTCTTCACCAACGCCCAGGTCAGCTTGTGGTTCGGCGAGTTTGTCCACCCCGATTGGGACATGTTCCAATCAGGCCACGCGCAGGGCGCGTTCCACGCCGCGGCGCGGGCCATCAGCGGCGGGCCGGTCTACGTGTCCGACAAGCCGGGCGAGCACGACTTCGCCCTGCTGCGCAAGCTCGTGTTGCCCGACGGCACGGTGTTGCGGACGCAAACGCCCGCCTTGCCGGCGCGCGACTGCCTTTTCCGCGACCCGTTGCGCGAGGATGTGTTGCTCAAGCTGTTCAGCCATAACCATTCCGGGGCCGTCGTCGGCGCGTTCCACTGCCGCTATGAGGAAACCGGCGCGCCGCCGATCCGCGGCGCCGTCTCGCCGGCCGACGTGCCGGGCCTGGACGGCGAGCGCTACGCCGTCTACGCTCACCACGCCGGCGCGCTGCGCTTGCTGGGCCGCGCTGACCGCTGGGAGATGACGTTGCCGGCGCTTACGGCCGAACTGTTCACTATCGTCCCGGTCGACCGCGGCGTGGCCCCCATCGGTCTGCCGCACCTGTTCAACAGCGGCGGCGCGGTGCTGGCTAACGGCTGGGACGACGAGGCGCGTTATGCCGTCCGGCTGCGCGGGGCGGGGGAGTGTCTCATCTACTGCGAAAGGCGGCCGGGTGGGGCGTGGCTCGACGGGCGTGATGCTCCCTTTGCTTATGATGACGCTTCCGGCGCATTGCGCCTCGACCTGGGCGAGCTGGGCGAACACGAGGTATCGCTGAGCTGGTAGGGAGACACAGCCAGGAGATTCAGCCGTCGGCCGGGCAACCCTCGACGCTCTCAATATAAATCGCCTTCATCGTGGCGATACGCCAGGAAGGCGTGCTGGTGGGCCGTCACCCACTCGCAGGCGACCCAATCCAGGGAAGCCAGATCGACCCTCTCTAAGCAACTTCATATGCCCGCCGGCGTATACTTCTCAGTATGAGATGGGTCATGCGTTCCAAGATTCACAAGGCGACGGTCGTGCAGGCCGACGTCAATTACATCGGCAGCATCACGATTGACGAGGACCTGATCGAGCGGGTCGGCCTCTGGCCGCACGAAAAGGTGCTCGTCGTCAGCAACACCAGCGGCGCGCGGCTGGAAACCTACGTCATCCCCGGCGAGCGCGGCTCCGGCTATATTTCGATGAACGGCGCGGCGGCGCACCTGATCAAGGCCGGCGAAGAGATCATCATCATCGGTTTCGAGCTGACCGACCACGCCATCCCCGCCCGTCAAATCCTCGTCGACGGCGACAACCGGTACGTCCGCGACCTCTAACAGAAGAAGCATCCACAGATTTCACAGATTACGCAGATTTCTCTGAGGGCAATCTGTGGAATCTGTGTCATCTGTGGATGTTTTCTCTACAAGGGCAATCAATCCGTGTTGTTGCGTGCTATCCGTGGTGAATGACTTCCTCTATAATCACCGCCCCATGACCGACAACAGCCCTTTCGTTGACGCCCGCCGGCTCACCAAGGTCTTTCGCACCCCGGCCGGCGACTTTCCGGCGGTCAAGGGCATCGATCTCCAGGTCAACCGCGGCGAATTCGTGGCCATCATCGGCAAGTCCGGCAGCGGCAAAAGCACCCTCATCAACCTCATCACCGGCATCGACCGGCCTACCAGCGGCGAGATTCTCGTCGGCGGCGAGCCGCTCCATACCTTCGACGAGGAGCAGATGGCCGACTGGCGCGGCCGGAACCTGGGCATCGTGTTCCAGTTCTTCCAGCTCATGCCGACACTGACGCTGGTCGAGAACGTGATGCTGCCGATGGACATCAACAAGCTCTACCCGGCCGTCGAGCGGCGCGAGCGGGCCATGCGCCTGCTGGAACTGGTCGACATGGCCCCGCAGGCGCGCAAGCTGCCCTCGGCCGTCTCCGGCGGCCAGCAGCAGCGCGTCGCCATCGCCCGCGCCCTGGCCAACGACCCCGGGCTGATCATCGCCGACGAGCCGACCGGCAACCTCGACTCGCGCACGGCCGAGAGCATCTTCGGCCTCTTCCAGCGCCTGGTGGCCGAGGGCAAGACGATCATCATGGTCACCCACGACGAGGCCCGCGCCGCGCGCACCAGCCGCGCGGTGATGATCGCCGACGGCGAGGTAGTCAACGAGCACGTGACGCGGGCGCTGGCGGCGCTGAACTACGACCAGCTGGCCGAGGTGCAGCGTCGCGTTGCGCCAACGACCTTCGGCCCGGGCAGCGTCGTCGTGCGGCAGGGGGACTTGGGCGAGCATTTCTTCATCGTCACCGGCGGCCGGGCCGAGGTGTGCGTGACGCAGCCCGACGGGCGCGTGGTGCCGGTCGACCACCTGCGGCCGGGGCAGTACTTCGGCGAGATGGCTCTGCTCGGCCGCCGCCCGCGCCGCGCCACCGTCCGCGCCGCGGCCGACGCGCCGCTGGAGGTGGTTGCCCTCGACGCGGCGACGTTCAATGAGCTTGTGGAGGCGTCGCCCGGCCTGCGCGATGAGTTGCAGGGCATCATGAGCCTGCGCCAGGTGCAGAGCCAGGTGGAGGCGCTGGCCGACGCAAGCCGCGATGACGCGGGCCGCGATGACTTGCTCCGGCTGGCGGCCGGCGCGCCGACGCGCGTCTTTGCCCCCGGCGACACCATCCTTCGGCAGGGCGACCTGGGCGAGACGTTCTACTTCGTGCTGGAGGGCGAGGTCGAGGTCTTTGTGCGGCGCGGCGACGGCGAGGCGCTGATTGACCGCCTGGCGCCGGGCCGCTACTTCGGCGAACTGGCGCTGCTGGGCGACCGGCGGCGCACGGCCACCGTTCGCGCCGCGGGCGACGGCGTGACGCGCCTGCTGGAACTGGACGAGGCGGCCTTCCGCGAACTGGCGCGGCTCTCCGGCCGCTTCGCCGCCGACGTGCGGGCGGCGGCGGCCGAGCGGGCGGCGCGGGTACAACCCCAGATGAGTGACGAACGGCGAACGGCGAACGGCGAACGACGAACTGACCACTGACCACTGACCCCTGACCCCTGACCACTGAATACTGACCCCTGACCCCTGACCCCTGACTACTGACCGCGGCTTACTCTGATGAACACCCTGTGGCTGAAGACCCTGCGCGACTTGTGGCTATTTAAGGGGCGGACGCTGCTGGTGGTGCTGGCCATTGCGGTGGGCACGGCCTCGGTCGGCGTCTGCATCACCAGCTTCATTGTTTTGCGCAACGATCTGCGGGAGGGCTACGCGGCCACCCACCCGGCCCACGCGCCCATACATCCGAACCGGATGGATAATATTCCATGATGCGGATCGATTC
>CAZSOD010000116.1:1287-11430 GCA_964608255.1 uncultured Ardenticatenaceae bacterium | reverse complement strand
GTGGTCAGCGGTCAGCGGTCGGCGGTCGGTCGTCGGCGGTCGCCCGCAGGCTTCGAAAGAACGCCTGCAACAGCTCCCCCGCCTCGTCAGCCAGAACGCCTTCGACGACCTCGACCCGGTGATTGAACGCCGGCTGGCGCAGCACGTCCACGACCGTGCCATCGGCCCCAAAGCGGGTGTCCTTCGCGCCGTAGACCAGCCGCGACAGCCGCCCCTGGATCATCGCCCCGGCGCACATGGGGCACGGCTCCAGCGTGCAGTAGAGCGTCACGCCGATGAGCCGCCAGTTGCCCAGCCGTTCGGCCGCGGCCCGGATGGCGATCATCTCGGCGTGGGCTGTCGGGTCGCCGTCGCTCTCCTTGCGGTTGTAGCCGGCGCCGACCACCGCGCCGTCCAGCACAGCCACCGCGCCCACCGGCACCTCGCCCAGGCGCACGGCCTCCGCCGCCTGCTCCAGCGCCAGCCGCATCCAGAATTCGTCGTCAGCCATCATGCCATCCATTCATCGGCCCGGCCCCGGCCGAGCGCCGCGATTATAGCCGCGGACCCACCCGAAACCAACGGCCGGCCCCCGATCTGTCACCGTTGTGTCACCGGGCGGGTGACTCAGTTGACATCACTGGGCAATAGATGTGGTAAAATGCGGTCAGGTTGGCCGCTCGTTCGCCCCTGCACGACCGCCGCAACGGCCGCCCAGGCAAAAAGTCCGTTTTCCGTGGAACCGAGAGCCGTTCCTTTACGTCTTCTCAGTAACACCGTTCATTCTGCCGGTTAAGGCTGCCTCGCGCCGCCTTACTCGGCCGGCAGCGTTCCCTTCTTATGGAGGCTAAGGTATGTTGTCCAACAAGTCCGCGCGGTTAATCACCCTCCTGCTGGCCGTGCTGCTGGCGCTGGCCGCCTGCCGGCGTGGCCAGCCGGAAGCGCTGCCGACGACCGCGCCCACGGCCGCGGCCGAGACGGAAGGCGACGGCGGGGCCGCCGCCGAAGCGACCCAACCGCCCGCGCCGACGGCCGAGATTGAGCCGACGGCCGAACCCGTAACCGTGGCTCAGCCAGTGCCGGTGGAGGCCATCGACTGGCCGCCCCAGGTCGTCGCCGGCGACGCGCTCGGCGGGCAGGAAATCGCCGTCAATGCGCCCATCACCATGCGCTTTGACCAGCCAATGGATCAGGCCTCGGTCGAGGCCGCCTTTTCGATTGAGCCGGACGTGCCGGGCGAGCTAAGCTGGCCTGAGCCGGACACGGCCGTCTTCACCCCGGAAGAGACCCTGGCCCAAGGTCAGACCTATAACGTTCGCGTGGCCGAATCGGCCAGTTCCGTCAACGGCCTGAACCTGCTGGAGCCGGTCGAGTTTGCCCTGCAGACGACCGACGCGCTGGCCGTGTCGCAAACCATCCCCGACGACGGCTCGGAAGGCGTCCAGACGGACGCGATCGTCACCGTCGTCTTCAACAAGCCGGTCGTGCCCCTGGTCAGCACCGGCGACCAGGCCAGCCTGCCGCAACCGCTGACTTTCGACCCGCCGGTCGAGGGCGCGGGCGAATGGACGACGACCAGCATCTACCGCTTCATTCCGGAGCCGGCCTTCGCTGGAGCCACTACCTACACCGTCACGGTTGACCCGGCGCTGACCGACGTCACCGGCAGCCTCATCGAGAACGCGCCGACGTGGCAGTTCACGACGCTCAGCCCCGAAGTGGTCACCGTCGTCCCTGAGAATGACGCGGTCAAGATCGCACCGACGACCGCCATCACTATCACGTTTAACATGCCAATGGACACGGCCAGCGCCGAAGCGGCCATCGGCGTTGCTGCCGCCGACGAAGCGCTCTCCGTCGGCGCAGCGTGGCAAGACGAGAACCGTACGGTTGTACTGACTCCAGCCGAGAACCTGCCGCTGGAAAGCGAGATTACGGTCAACGTCGCCGCCTCGGCCGCGTCGGCCAACGGCGCGGCGACGATGGAAGACGACCACGTTAGCGCTTTCCAGACCGTGCCCTTCCCGGCGGTGGTCAATACCCAGCCGGCCGACGGCGCTGTGGCCGATATGTGGCAGCGTGGCTTCAACGTCGAGTTTGCCGCGCCCATGAACGATGAGACGGTCATCGACCAATTCATCATCGAACCCGCGCCGGACAACCCGAACTACTTCGTTAACGAGTGGGAAGGCAGCTACTCCGTCTTCGTGGACTTCGAGTTGCAGCCCAACACCACCTACACCGTCACCATCCCCGGCACGGCGGCCGACCCCTACGGCAACACGCTGGGCGAGGACTACACCTTCTCTTTTGAGGCCGCGCCCTTCGCGCCGCTGGCCTCGTTCAACCTGCCGCGCGACGTGGCCCAGATCAGCACGAGCTTCCCGACGACTGTTCAGATTCTCCACCGTAACGTCGGTTCGCTGGACGTGGCGCTCTATGACGCCGGTGTCGATGCCGAGCTGATCTTCAACACGTACCGGATAAACGAGCGCCAACCAACGGGCGAGCCTCTGTTCCAGACGACGATCCCGGTCGAGAACACCCCGGATGCCCTCGATGTCGTGACGGTCGATCTGGCGGATGGCGGCGTGCTGCCAACCGGCATCTATGAGTTGCGCGTAACCGCGCCCGAAGTCGACCCCGACACCGCCTACTGGCAGAACCGCAACGTGTTGCTGCTCGTGGCCGACACCAACCTGGTGGTCAAGGAGATGTTTGGCGAGGTCAACGTCTGGGCGACCGACCTGGCGACCGGCGAGCCGGTCAGCGGCCGCAACATCACCCTCTATCAGCGCAACGGCGATGCCGGGGGCACGGCCGTCACCGACGACAATGGCTTTGCCCGCCTCGATTACATGCCGTCCGAGTCTTATCTGCAAGGCGTGTTCGTCACCAGCAACGAGCCGGGCGCGTCGGGCTTCGGCGCGGCCTCGACCAACTGGACCGACGGCGTGCAGCCGTGGCAAATGGGCATCCAGAGCGACGGCGGGCCGGAGCAGGACATCTACGCCTACATCTACACCGACCGGCCCATCTACCGGCCCGGCGATACGGTCTATTACAAGGGCATCGTCCGCGACACCAACTTCGGCCGGTACACGTTGCCCGATATCGAGCAACTGAACGTCACCGTCAACCCCAACTTCTTCTTCGGCGAAGAGGCCGACTCGTTTACCGACAGCTTCACCGTCGAACTGGACGCGGACGGCGTCTTCTACGGCGAGTTCGCCCTGCCGGAGGACGTGCCGCTCGGCGACTACGCCTTTAATCTGGCCGGCGATCTGTGGCTTTCCAGCCGCCCATTCACCGTGGCCGAGTACCGCGCGCCGGAGTTCGAGGTCACAGTGACGCCCGCCGCGCCGGAAATCCTGCGCGGCGAGGCGACCAACGTCACGGTCCAGGCCACCTACTTGTTCGGCGGCTCGCCCGCCGGCTTGCCGGTCAACTGGACGATCTACCAGAACGAGTACGTGCCCGAGCTTGACACGCCCGGCTACGTTTTCGGCGACCAGGCCCAGTACAACTACGAGGCCAACGACCCGTTCAGCTTCCCCGGCCGCTCCGAAGAGTGGGTTGCCGACGGCAACGGCGTGACCGACGCCGCGGGCCGCATCGTCATCCCCCTGCCGGCCGACCTTCTCGACAAAGCCGCCGCGGGCAGCCGCAAGGTGCGCGTCGAGGTCACCGTCGGCGGGCTGGGCGAGTTCCCGGTCAGCAGCCGCGCTGAGGTGGTCTTCCACGCCGCCGATGCCTACGTCGGCCTGCGCACGGACGACTACGTAGTGGACGCCGGCAACGAGGCGACCATCGACCTGCTGACGGTGGATTGGGCCGGCGAGCCGGTGGCCGACCAGACCGTCGAAGTGGCCTTCTACCAGCGCGACTGGCAAAGCGAGCGCGTGATCGATTTCGGCACCCGCTTCACGCGCTGGACGCCGGTCGACACTGAAGTCGGCCGTCAGTCGGTCACAACGGATGCCAGCGGCGAGGCGACCGTGAGCTTCTCGCCGGAGTCAGGCGGCAGTTACCTGGCCGTGGCGACGCTGACCGACGCCGGCGGCCGCACGCAACTGAGCAGCACGTCCATCTGGGCAGTGGACGCGACCTACGCCGGCTGGCGCACCGACCCGAACCAGCGGACGATGGAACTGACCCCGGACAAGGATGTATACGTCGCCGGTGAGACGGCGCGCATCCTCGTCCAGTCGCCCTTCGCCCAGCCGGTCAACGCCTGGCTGACGATTGAGCGCGGCGTCATCATCGACCAGCGGGTGGTTACTGTCAACGGCAGCCAGATCATTGAAGTGCCGATCACCGAGGACTACGCGCCTAACGTGTTCGTCACGGTCGCTGCGGTCAAGCCGGTTAACCGCGACGACGCTGATTTCCCCTACGCGGACATTCGCGTCGGCATGGTGGAACTGACCGTTCCGCCCGACCAGTTCGACCTGAACGTGACGCTGACCCCCGGCGCGGAAGAGTATGCCCCCGGCGACACGGCGACGTTCGACGTGGCCGTAACCGACCAGGCGGGCAACCCGGTGCAGTCAGAGGTCTCGCTGGCGCTGGTTGATCTGGGCGTACTGCTTCTCAAGGATGACAACGCGCCGAACATCCTCGACGCCTTCTACAGCCCGCAACCGCTGCGCAGCAACCTCGGCTCCGGTCTGCTGGTCACCGGTGAAGGTCTGGAGATCGAGGAACCCTTGGCCGGCGGCGGCTTCGGCGGCGGCGGCGGCGGCGACATGGCCGCGGCCTCCTTCCGCTTGCAGGAAGACGAAAGCGTCCGCCGTGACTTCAAGGATACCGCCTACTGGGAAGCCAAGCTGCTGACCGACGAAAACGGTCAGGCCGCGGTCGAAATCCCGCTGCCCGACAACGTGACGACGTGGCGGCTGCACGGTAAGGCGGCCACGACCACGACGCAGGTCGGCCAGGCGACCGTGGACATCGTCGCCCGCCTGCCGCTCATCGTCCGGCCAGTGACGCCGCGCTTCTTCACCGTCGGTGACACGGTCTCGCTGGGCGCGAACGTCAACAACAACACCGACGCCGACATCGAGGCCACCGTCTCGCTGGAAGGGACGGGGGTGACGCTGACCGGCGACGCCGAGCAGACAGTCACCGTACCCGCCGGCGGCCGCCAGCTCGTCCGCTGGGACGTGACGGTCGATGACGTGACCGCCGCCGACCTGACCTTCCGCGTTGAGGGCGGCGGCTTCAGCGACGCCAGCAAGCCGACGATAGGCGTCGGGCCGGACGCGCTCCTGCCCGTCTATCGCTACGACGGCCGCGACTTCGTCGCCACGGCCGGCGAACTGGACGCCGACGGCCGGCGCGTCGAAGCGCTTGTCCTGCCCGCGGGCGTGGACACTCGCCAGGGCGAGGCGCTGGTCAAGCTCCAGCCGTCGCTGGCCGCGGCCATCGTCGAGTCCTTCGACGTAGTGGAGCAGGACGCGACCTATGACCTGGAGTGCGCTGGCACGCTTTCCGACCGATTGCTGCACAACACCTCCATCGAAACGGCCATCGGGCAGCTTGAACTCGACCTGAGCGACATGCTGGCGACGCTGCAAGCGCGCAACGCCGCCGACACGCCTAAGCTGGCCGGCTTCCAGAAGGCCGACGGCGGCTGGGGCTGGTGCTTCAGCGACGAGAGCAACCCGTGGATCAGCGCGCAGGCGTTGCTGGCCCTAACCCGCGCGGCGGAACTCGGCTACGAGGTCGATCCGGCTGTCATAAACAGCGGCGCAGACTACCTGCGCGGCCAGCTCCAGGCGGTCAACCAGTTGGGCGACGCCAGCGAGGCCAACCGGCAGGCGTTCTTCCTCTACGTCCTGGCCGAGGCCGGCGACGACGCGGCGGACGATGCCGACGCGCTGGTGGCCGAACACCGCGCCCTGCTCGACCCGTATGCCAAGGCGCTTCTGGCGCTGGCCTACGAGGCCAACGGCGCGGCCGGCGACAACCAGGACGCGCTGTTGACCGATCTGAACGACGAAGTCATCATGAGCGCCACGGGCGCGCACTGGGAGAGCGAGGAGCAGGACTTCCTCAACCTCGATAGCGACATCCGCGGCACGGCCATGGTTATCGACGCGCTGGCCCGGCTGCAACCAGACAGCCCGTTGCTGCCGCCGGCCGTACGCTGGTTGATGGTCGCTCGCGAGGCGGAGACCTGGGCCACGCTGCACCAGACCGCCTGGAGCGTAACCGCGCTGAGCGACTGGATGGCCGCGTCCGGCGAACTGGAGCCCGACTACGCCTACCAGTTGCGGGTCAACCTGCAACCGCGAGCCTCCGGCAGCTTCACCCCCACCGATGTCACGTCGTCGGAAGTGGTATCGATCCCGGTCAGCGAGTTGTTGACCGACGACACGAACTTCTTCGACTTCCAGCGCGGCGAGGGCAGTGGCCGGCTGTACTATACGTTGCGGCTTGATAGCGCCATCGCCGTCGACCAGCTCGACCCCATCAGCAAGGGCTTCACGGTCGAGCGCCGCTACTACGACGCGGCGTGCGACCCGGCAAGCGAGACGTGCGAGCCGATCGACTCCATCTCGACCGGGGGGCAGGTGCGCGTCGAGCTGACTGTCGTCGTGCCCAACGACCGCGTTTACGTACTGGTTGAAGATCCGATTCCGGCGGGCACGGACGCCATCGACCCAAACCTGCTGACCAGCGAGTTCGGCCGCGGCGGCAGCATCGTGCCGCCGGAAGGTGAGTTCGGCCGCGGCTACTGGGGGTGGTGGTACTTCGACCACATCCAGTATCGTGACGAGAAGGTTGTCTTCCTGAGCCAGTTCCTGCCGGCTGGGACCTACCAGTACACGTACTACTTGCAGCCGAACATCCCGGGCGCTTTCCAGGTGATGCCGGCGACGGCGCGCGAGGAGTACTTCCCAGAGGTCTTCGGCCGCTCCGAAGGCGCGATCTTCACGATTACCGAGTAAGCCGTTCGTAGTCACGCGCTTTAGCGCGCTCTTCCTCAGCTGAAGAGCGCGCTAAAGCGCAACTACAAATCTGAGCATCCCCTCGCCATTCGTTGAACCCCCCGGGGAAGTTCTGGTAAACTACGGTCAGGTATGTCCTGTCTCCGTTCCGCCCTGCCCCTGATATTGCTCCTGGTCGTGACCGCGCTGCTGGCGGCCTGCGGCAACGAGGCGGCGCCCTTTGCCGTAAACGAACAGGCGCAGATCGCCTGCACGGCGGAGTGCGCCGATCGGGGCCAGTGCGGCGAATTGGGCGACGGCCGTCGGGCCGTTCTGGCGAACGAGGGCGCGCCCGCCGTGACCGCCCAAAACCGCTTCTTCGTCAACGAGACGCCGGTGACCGTGCTGGACATCCAGCCGCGCGAGCTGATCGCCGCGCGCGACGGCGTCGCGTTGATCGCCGAGGCCACGTCGTTCCCGCACATGTTCTACAGTGTAACCGACGGAACGAAAACGGCGTGGGTTTCGGAATGGTGCCTGGCCCGGCCGTAATCTGCTGGCTGCCGGGGGCGAGAAGGCCCGACAACCGGCGCTTCACCTGAATGTTGGAGGACAATGACCGGCGACGATCGCCACGTCCTTGAGGAACTCCTGGCCGCGCAATCGCGGCGCGAAGCGGTGGCCCTGGCCGTGATTATCCGCGACCAGGGTTCTGTGCCGCGCCACGCTGGCACGAAAATGCTCGTCTTCAGCGATGGCCGAACCCTGGGCACCATCGGCGGCGGCGAAATGGAGTCGCGCGTTGTGGCCGCGGCGGCCGAGGCTCTTCGCGACGGCAAGCCGCGCATCGTCCCTTACGCACTGGTCGACCCGCAGCGCGGCGACCCCGGCGTGTGCGGCGGCCAGGTCGAGATCTACGTCGAGCCCCACCTCTCGCCGGCGACCCTCATTATCCTCGGCTGCGGCCATGTCGGTCGCGCCCTCGCCTCGCTCGGCCGCTGGCTTGGCTACCGCATCATCGCCTGGGACGACCGGGCCGACCTGGCGACAGCCGCCAACGTACCCGACGCCGACGTGGTGCTGACTGGCGCGCTGGCCGATGTGCTGGCCGCCCACCCTGTTGATGCGCGCACGTACCTGGTTCTGGTCACGCGCAACGTCATCCTGGATCGGCAACTCCTGCCTGCGTTGCTGGATTCGCCCGTGCCCTACATCGGCGTCATGGGCAGCCGCCGCCGTTGGGAAGAGACGAAGCGCCTGTTGCTGGCCGATGGGCTTCCCGCGGATAAGCTGGCGCGGGTCGTCTCACCCATCGGCCTGGAGCTCAACGCCGAGTCGCCGGCCGAGATCGCCGTCAGCATCATGGCCCAGATCATTATGACCCAACGCGGCGGCGACGGGCGGCCGATGGACGCACAACGACCACCGGCGGTCGGCCACCGACCGCCGCAAGAGAAGGGGCCAGGGACTAGAGGCCAGGAGCTAGGGTAGAACCGTCGACACCGCTTCCCATCCATCGCGCGCTGCCTACTGACTTACTGACCCACTGACCCCCTGTCCACTGACCACCAATCACTATGTTCACCCACAACACACCCCCCATACTCGAACGCTACGAGATTCCAGCCGACTTGAACGCGGCCCTGTCGCTGCTGACCCGCCACGGTCGCGCCGCGCGCATCGTGGCCGGCGGGACAGACCTGCTGCTCGAACTGGAGCGCGGCCAGCGCCACGACGTGACCACGCTCATTGACGTGACACGCATCCCCGGCCTGAACGAGATCACACAGGATACTGACGGCCTCATTCATCTTGGCGCGCTCGTCACGCACAATCAGGTTGTCGCCTCGCCGCTCATCGTCCGCCACGCTCTGCCGCTGGCGCAGGCTTGCTGGGAGGTCGCCTCGCCCCAGTTGCGCAACCGCGCCACCGTGGCCGGCAATCTGATCACCGCCAGCCCGGCCAACGACACCATCTCCGCCCTGCGCGCCCTGGAGGCCCAGATCATCCTGGCTTCGACCCGCGGCTGGCGGATGGTCGCTCTGGCTGACTTTTATACTGGCGTGCGCCGCTCCGTCATGGCGCCGGACGAGATACTCGTCGACATCGTCATCCCGCCCCTGGCATCGTCAGCGCGCGGCGTTTTTGTGAAGTTGGGGCTGCGCCGCGCGCAGGCGATCTCCGTCGTCCACCTGGCGATCGTCCTCGACTTCGACGCCGACGGCCGCACCGTCACGCGGGCCCGGCTAACCCTGGGCAGCGTTGCGCCCACGATCATCAACGCCGCCGCGGCCGAGGAGTACCTGACCGGCCGGGAACTCACGGAAGACGCGATCCAAACCGCCGCGGGCCTGGTCGCCGCCGCGGCCCGACCAATAGACGATGTGCGCGGCCCGGCTGCCTACCGCAAGGAAATGGTTGAGGTGATGGCTCGCCGGGCGTTGCTGGCGCTGCGCGACGGCCGCGAGCGGGACAACTGGCCGACTGACCCGGCCATGCTGTGGGGTGACACCGGCGGACTCTTCCCGACCGGCCCGCAGTACGCCGCCAGCTTCGGTCCGGACACGCCCATCGAGGCGACGGTAAACGGCCGCGCCGTCCGCGCGCCGGGCATGGGCAAGACGCTCCTGCGCTGGCTGCGCGAGGAGGGGCTGCTGACCGGCACAAAGGAAGGCTGCGCTGAGGGTGAATGCGGCGCGTGCACGGTCTACCTCGACGGCATGGCCGTCATGGCCTGCCTGGTCCCGGCCGCTCGCGCCCACAGGGCCGAGATCGTCACCATCGAGGGCCTGGCGAGCGACGGCGATCTGCACCCGTTGCAGCGCGCCTTCATCCAGACCGGCGCGGTGCAGTGCGGCTACTGCATCCCCGGCTTCCTGATGTCCGGCGCCAAGCTGCTGGACGAGCAGCCCGCGCCCGACCAGCGCCACATCGAGCAGGCGTTCTCCGGCAACCTCTGCCGCTGCACCGGCTACTACAAGATCATCGAAGCCGTCCACGAAGCGGCAGGAATGATCGGCGAACGATGAGTGTCGGCAGGCGTCTAGAAAGAGGTACGCCGTGACCACCTGGGCCTTCTGGTGGGATGACGTCAACGTCGAGCACATTGCTGAACACGGCGTCGAACCGTACGAAGCCGAGGAAGTGATCGACAACCGGCAACTCTTGCTGCGGGCAAGAGAAGAGAAGTATATTGCTTACGGCCAGACGGATGCCGGCCGCTATCTCA
>CAZSOD010000116.1:0-1187 GCA_964608255.1 uncultured Ardenticatenaceae bacterium | reverse complement strand
AATGAGATGACTCAAGACGACAAGTTGCCAGACTTCCAGACGGACGATGAACTGGCCGCGTGGCTGGACTCACACGACACTTCTTTGTTAATGGATACCTTGGAACAGGCCAACGAGGCGCTCGAGGTCGTGCGAACGAAGTTTGGCACGAAGCATCTGGACGTACGTCTTAAGACCGAATATGTTGAGGCCATTGAGGAATTGGCAGAGCGCCGTGGCCTGCCCTATCAGGCGCTTGTGCAACGATGGCTGCTTGAGAAACTGAATCAGGAAGCACCTGATCTGGTAACTAAGTGAAATTATATTACTATGACCACCGACCCAATTCTCCGCGCCCGCATTGATGAGCGCGTGGACGCCTACAGCAAAGTGACCGGCGCCGCGCTCTATCCCGGCGACATCACGCCCGCCAACCTGCTCCACGGCCGTGTCCTCTTCAGCGGCCAGCCCCACGCCCGCATGCTGTCGATGGACACCAGCGCGGCCGAGGCCGTGCCCGGCGTCGTCGCCGTCCTGACGGCCAAGGACGTGCCCAACAACGAGTACGGCCTGGGCGTGCCCGACCAGCCGGTCTTTGTTGGCCTGGGCAGCAACAAACCCTACGGCGACGTGAGCCTGTGGGAGGGAGACCACGTGGCCCTGGTCGTGGCCGAGACGGAGGCCATCGCCGCCCAAGCCGCAGCGCTCATCCGTGTCGAGTGGGAGCAACGCCCGCTCGTGACCGACGTCCACCAAGCGATGAAGGATGAGATCATCCTCCAGCCGTGGTGCGGCACAAACATCTTGAAGCATTACCGGATTCGCAAGGGCGACATGGCCGCCGGCTGGGCCGCGGCCGATGTGGTGATCGAGGGCGATTACTATCTCCCCTACCAGGAGCACGCCTATCTCCAACCCGAAGCCGGCGTCGGCTACATCGACCAGCAGGGACGCGTCACCGTCGAGGTCGCCGGCCAGTGGACGCACAAAGACCAGGAGCAGGTAGCCCACGCCTTAAACCTGCCTGCTGACCAGGTGCGCATCATCTACCCGGCCATCGGCGGCGCGTTCGGCGGTCGCGAGGATATGTCGCTCCAGATCGTCCTGGGTTTGGCGGCCTTGCGCCTCAAAGAGCGCGGCATCCACCGGCCCGTGCGGGTCATCTGGTCGCGCGAGGAGAGCATCGTCGGCCACCACAAGCGCCACCC
>CAZSOD010000115.1:0-11448 GCA_964608255.1 uncultured Ardenticatenaceae bacterium | reverse complement strand
GCTGCCAGGGACAGCAGCAGGGCGACCGTCGCCAGGGCCCGCGCCAGCCGCGGCCCGCGCCGCGCCCCCCGTAGCGCCCGCTCCCGGCGGCGGCGGATAATGTCGGTCGTGCGCATTGAGCCGATTGTCCCACCCGCGTGGCGGCGCGGCAATATTGCCCCGCGCAAGGCCCCTGTAGCAAGATGCTCCGGAATCGCGCCCGTGCGTCTGGTTGTCTGCTACAATCCGACTCCGATGAGCGACGACTTGAGCGAACAGGCTGTGAGCGCGGCCCTGACGACCGCCTGGCTGGGCCGGCCCTACCGCTACGTGGCGCGCACCGGCTCCACGAACGATGACCTGAAGCGGTGGGCCGCCGGCGGCGCGCCGCATGGCGCGGTGCTGCTGACCGACTTCCAATCGGCTGGGCGCGGCCGACTGGACCGCCGGTGGGAAGCGCCGCCGGGCACGTCGCTACTGTTTTCCGCGCTACTGCGGCCGGTGGGCTGGCCGGCTGAGCGGGGAGCCTGGCTGACGATGCTGGCCGCGCTGGCCGCCGCGGAGGCAATCGAGGCCGTGGTCGGGCTGCCGGCGGGCCTGAAGTGGCCGAACGACGTGCTGCTCGACGCGGATGGATGGCGCAAGGCGGCCGGACTGCTGCTCGATACATCGTTCGACGCCGCTGGCGGTCTGGAAACGGCGGTCATCGGCATTGGGGTGAATGTCAATATTGGGCCGGCCGATCTGCCCGCGGCGGCCACTCCGGCAACGAGCTTGCTGGTCGCGCGCGGCCGGCCTGTTTCCCGGCGGGCCTTGCTGATTGAGCTGCTGGCCCGGCTGGAACAGGGCTATGCGGCCGCCGCGGCCGGCCAGTCGCCAGTGCCGGGCTGGTCGGCGCGACTCCTTACGCTGGGCCAGGGGGTGCACGTGACGTCGGGCGCGACAGCCGCAACATTGTCCGGCACGGCCGAGGGCACCGATGAGTGGGGCCGGTTGCTGGTGCGTGACGCGGCCGGACACCTGCACACGATTGCCGCCGGGGACGTCACGCTGCGCGGCCATTGACATTTGCGTTGCCCCGCGCTACCCTATGCAATAATATGTCAAGTTGTATCACGCGGGAGTGGTAACCATGACCGAGGAAACAGAAGCTACGACGACCCCTTCAACCGTTCAGACGGTGACGGAGACGCGCGCGACAGCTGGAGCCGTTGCGCCGGCCGTCGATTGGGATAGCGCGCCGGTCTACGAGGAGGCGGTTCGTGAGGAGACGGTTGTCACCGCGGTTCAGCCGGCCCATAAGCCGCGTGGCCGGTGGGATTTCACGAACGCGCAGCGAATTATCCTGGCCCTCCTGCTGTGGCTGAACATCATGGTGATTGTGCTCGGGATATTGCTCGTCACCGGGCGACTCACCCTTTAGCCGTCCCCGCCCTTTAGGGCACGCAAATGACGGACGCCATGTAGAGCGGCGCGCCGGCGCCGACGCCATTGCCCTGATAAAGCGCGTCGGTTGTAATCCCGCACGACTGGGCGATACTGAACCAGGTCTCCCCTTCTTCCACTACATAGGGGCGCCAGCCGCCGCTGCAACAGGCCGGGTCGCCGACGGGCACGCTGAGCGCGGCCCCGGGCGTCAGCGACGTCGAGGAGATGCCGTGGCGAGCCATCAGCGGGATGGATGTCACGAACTTGTGGGAGATGCTGTAGAGCGTGTCGCCCGCCTGCACGGTGTAGCCGGTAAAAGTCACGCAGCCCATCGGCGGCCGGGGGGTCAGGGTCGGCGGCAGGGCGGTCGCAATGGGCGGGAAGGTGGCTGTGGCTATCACCTCTGTCGGCAGGATCGCCGGCGTGCCGGTGGCAATGGCGATCTGTCCGCCGATTCCCTGGTCTACGCCCGGAATCGGTACGAGGGCTACTTCCTTGTCCGGGTCCATCTCCACCATGATCGCATTGCCCTCGACGTAGAGGGGGAAGGTGCCGCGCGGGAACTGCGCCCGACCGCGCAGATAAGGGATGCCCACGAATAGCGCCGCCGCCAGCAAGCTGGCGAGGATGAGGATTAGCAGCAGGACGGGCAGGTTGACGACGCAACCGGAGCGTTTAGCGGGCATTAGACCTCGGCGGCAAATAGCGGTCTCGCAATGATTATGTTACACTGACCCCTAATCGGCGGCAACCGCGGTTATCCGGTCCGCGCCGGGCCTCATGCCTTTCAGGAGAAGTACCCCATGATTCGCATCCGGCAGCAGCTTGAAGAAATCGAATCGATGACGCTGGCCCCCTACGCGCTGCGCAGCGCGGCGTCGCGCGGCCGCGTCTACCCGGAGCCGGAGTCGGCCACGCGCACAGCTTTTACGCGCGACCGTGACCGCATAATCCACACCACCGCCTTTCGCCGGCTGATGTACAAGACGCAGGTCTTCGTCTTCTACGAGGGCGACCACTATCGCACGCGCCTGACCCACACCATCGAGGTGGCGCAACTGGGCCGCACGCTGGCCCGCGGCCTGGGTGGTAACGAAGACCTGACCGAAGCCATCTGTCTGGCCCACGACCTGGGCCACGCGCCCTTCGGCCACGCCGGCGAGCACTCGCTCAACTTGCTGCTGGCCGACCACGGCGGCTTCAACCACAACACCCAGAGCTACCGCATCGTCACCGAACTGGAGCAGCGCTACCCGGACTTCCCCGGCCTGAACCTGACCTACGAGACGCGCGAGGGGATGCTCAAGCACGAGACGGACTACGACGTCAGTGAAGCGGCGGCCTATGAGCCGGACAAGCGCGCCTCGCTCGAGGCGCAGATCGCCAATCTGGCCGACGAGATCGCCTACGACGCCCATGACCTTGACGACGGGCTGCGCGCCGGTCTGTTTACGTTGGAGGACCTGGAAGAACTGGTCATCTGGCAGGAGTTATGTGAGGCGGCGGGCTGGCGGCCCGGTGAGGGGTTCACCTCGTTGCACCGCCACGAGATCGTCCGCGAGCTGATCGGCCGCTCGGTAACGGACGTGATGGCCCAGACCAGCGAGAGGCTGGCGGCGGGCGCCATCGACTCACCGGAGAAACTCCAGCGCCATGAAGCCAACGTCGTCGGCTACTCGCCGGCCTTCGGCGAAAAGGTGCGGGCGCTGAAGGGCTTTCTCTATGCGCGCATGTACCGCCACTACCGGCTGGTACGCATGCAGACGAAGGCCGAGCGGTTTATCGCCGACTTGTTTGCGGCGTATATGAAAGAGCCCGACATGCTGCCGGGCGAGACGCGGGATCGACTTGATCAAGCGCCGCGGCCGCGGGTCGTGGCTGACTACATTGCCGGCATGACCGACCGCTACGCGTTGGATGAGTGGCAGAAGCTGTACGACCCGTACATTCGGGCGTAGGCAGTGGTCAGTGGTCAGTCCGTTGAGGTACTGAGCACTGACCACCGTCCACAGCTTTTAGTACCGCAGCAGATCTTCGCCCTCGCCGCTCGACGCCGGGGCGGCGTAGTCGCCTTCCTTGGCCCACGCCGACAGTTCGATCGTAAAGCGGTCGAAATAGCTGGCATCGGGCATATCGCCGGCCGCGCCGTAATCCATCTCGGTGATCTCAGCATTGATGATCAGGGTTGCCGTCTCCAGGACGATGGTTTCGCTCTCGCGCGCCAGCACCGGCTCGCCCTTCGGAGCCAGCTTGGCCTTAAGCGCCTCGTCGAAGAAAGCGTGATCGCTCATGATCACCTTGGTGATGGTGCGGATGTCGTTTTTGTCGAACAGCCACACTTCGAAGGCGGTTACGTTCTTGGGGGTGGCCGCGCCAATGGTTTCGGAAATCCCAACGCCACATTCGCCCAGGAAGTCGCCGTTGGCGTTTTCGATGCTGAACGAGTCGTCGTAGGTATCGTGGCCGCGCGTGTAGGCGGTGCGGAAGCGAGCGATAGGCACGGCGGCGGGTTCGGCGGCTACCGCGGCGCCGCTACCCGCAGCCGCGGCCGTCGCGCTGGTGGCCGGCATTACCGGCCGCGTCGACTTGGCAACGGGTGCGGTGGTCGCGTACTCGGGCACGCTGCTCTCGCCGCCATCCAACAGCACCCGCCGGCGATTCCAAACGTAGAGGATAGCCGCCACCAGCAGGATCAGCAGCAGGCCCAAGAGAAGTAGCGGCAGCAGGGTGGAGCCGCCCTCTTCGGCGGGCGCGACCGCCCCAGGGACGACCGCGCCAGGGGCGACTGCGCCGGGGGCTGGCGCGGCGAGACCGGTACAGCCCTGACCGTTGACGATGGTCGCCGCGGCCACAAACCGCGCCTGCTCGCCCTGGTCGATCGAGGATTGAGCCAGTTGGCAGGCGAGGGCGTCGCCGCCCCAGCCGCTCAGCGCCGTGCGCAGTTTTTCCTGGTTGTTATCAAATGCGTAGAGTTCGGCCGCGTTGCGGACGTACATACCCTGGTACTCCGGCACTAACCCGGAGGGGTCGACGCCGGTGTACTGCACCGGAAACAGCCACCAGCCCAGGACGACAAGGCCGAGGATGAGGCCGGCGATAAAGGCGATGAGCGCTGTAAGGCCGGGCCGTCTATTGATGATGTCCATGTTTGTCACCTACCTGCTTCTATCCCTGTGAAATGGATTTGTCGAACCCGTTTGTCCGGTTGGCCCGGCGCGCCCGGCGATCCGCGCACTACCTGCCGGCTGCGGCCGCGCAAACGGGTTCCGCTCTTAGGCGACATCCCCTCTTCTGCTGGCGCTATCTTACCATAACTCACAGGGGGATACAAGCCGGGGAGATCCGCAACTCTTTGCTATAATCCTTTTGCGCATGACAAAACCGAAAAACTACCTAATGGATGGCGTGGCCTCTTATTTCATCGGCAAGCCCCACCCGCTGAGGATGCGCACCGCGCTGAATTATCTCGACGTTCACTCTGAAGATTAATGATCATGATCGGCGACACGATGGGGACCGGCATCAAGGGCGGGGTAGAAGCCGGACTGGAGACGATCCTCGTGCTGACGGGCGTCACCCGCGGCGACGAGATCGGCCGCTACCCCTTCCAGCCGACTCATGCTTGTGATTCAGTGGCCGATATTGTGGTCTAGGCACGTGCCGATGATTGATCTCAACACCGTTCTGATTCTCGCTCCCCTTCTGCTTGTCCTCATTGGGGCGATTCTGGCCGCCCTCCACGGTTTGCTGCCCCTCAGCCGGCGACTCTCGCTTGCGAGCCTGAGCGTTCTGTTGAGCCTGTTCCCGCTGGGAGCTTTTGTCGCCCTGCTCATGCTCGTTCCGCAGCTGAACGATGGACAGGCTATCGGCTGGCAGTTCTCCTGGCTGCCGTCTGCCGGCCTGTCGCTCGGCTTTTACGTGGATAGCCTGGCCGCGCTCTTCGCGCTCATCATCACGTTTATCGGCGTTTTGGTTGTCATCTATGCCGGGCAGTACTTTAAGTCGGATCAGAGCGCCTGGCGGTTTCTCGTCTACCTGTTGCTATTCATGGCTTCGATGCTGGGCCTGGTCATGGCTGGCGACGTGGTAACGCTTTTCATTTTCTGGGAAGGCACGAGCATCGTTTCGTTTCTGCTGGTGGCCTACAAATACAAGGATGAGGCGGCGCGCCAGGGGGCGTTCAAGGCGCTATTCATCACCGGGGGCGGAGGCATTGCCCTGCTGGCCGGCCTTCTGATCGTGGCCCACGTGGCCGGCAGCGCCGACTTGCCGGCCATTCTCGGCCGCGGCGAGCAACTGCGCGACAGCGCGCTCTACCCGGTGATGCTGGGCCTGGTCGCCTTAGGCGCATTTACGAAAAGCGCCCAATTCCCGGCGCATATCTG
Organism: uncultured Ardenticatenaceae bacterium; assembly: GCA_964608255.1. Lineage (GTDB taxonomy): Bacteria > Chloroflexota > Anaerolineae > Promineifilales > Promineifilaceae > Promineifilum. The sequence goes on along the minus strand of CAZSOD010000115.1, from coordinate 5,656 downwards.
GTTGCCGGGGGCGATGAGCGCGCCGACGCCCGCCAGCGCTTATTTGCACTCGGCGACGATGGTGAAGGCGGGCATCTACCTCATGGCCCGGCTCAACCCGGCGCTGGGTAATACAGAGTCCTGGTTCTGGCTACTGACGACCGTGGGACTGCTGACCATGCTGGCGGGAGCCTATCTGGGTCTGAAGCAAGATGACTTAAAGGCGCTGCTGGCCTATTCGACCATCAGTCAACTTGGCTTGTTGATGATGCTCATTGGTCAGGACAACGAAGAGGCCTTCAAGGCGTTCGTCATCGGCGTGCTGGCCCATGCTCTCTACAAGAGCGCACTGTTTCTGGTCGTGGGCATCGTTGACCACGAGACGGGTACGCGCGACCTGCGCCGGCTGGGCGGGCTGCGACGGGTCATGCCCTATACCTTTGTCATTGGCCTGGTCGCCGCGCTCTCCATGGCGGGGTTGCCGCCGCTATTCGGCTTCCTGGCCAAGGAAACCCTGCTGGCGGCGGCCATACACCCCACGCTGCCGCCCGCGGTGGGCGTTACGCTGGCCTGGGCCGGCGTGGTCGCGGGCGCGTTCCTGCTGGCCCAGGCCGCGTTGCTAGTGCGGGATACGTTCCTTGGACGACCCAAAGACGCCTCTATCCGCGCGCATGAAGCGCCATGGCCCATGTGGCTGATGCCGGCCGTTCCCGCCGCGCTGTCGCTGGTCGTCGGCCTGTTGCCCGGCCCGCGCGAGGAGGCTGTCCTTCTGGCCGGCGCGGCATCCAACGCCTATGGCGGGCCGGTCAAGGTTTCGCTGGAATTGTGGCACGGGATCAACGTGCCCTTGATGCTGTCGGCCGTTGCCATCACGCTGGGCGCCCTTCTCTTTGTCTTTCGCCAGCCGGTTCGCGACCGGCAAAAGGCTCTCGCGCCCCGACTGACGTTCAACGCGCTCTACAGCGGCGTGCTGGCCGGCATTTTCGCCGCCGGCCGCCACGCCACGCGCTTGCAGCAGGGCCGGCTGCGCCTCTACCTCAGCGTCATGGTCGCGGCGGCGTTCGCGCTCGTCGTCCTCTTCTCTGGCGCGTCGCTCCTGCCCGATCTGTCGCGGGCGACATGGCCGACTTTGGGCCTGTTCGGGTTCAGAGTACTCCGGCTGTTTGCGCTGGTTGTGGCAGCTGGCGCGTCTCTCGCGACCGTGCTGCTGCGGCGCGACTTTGCGGCCATCCTGGCGCTGACGGCCGCCGGGTTGGCGATGGCGGTGCTCTTTGTCCTCGATCCGGCCCCGGACGTCGCTCTCGTCCAGATCGTCGTCGACATCCTGACCACCGTTATTCTCGTGCTGGCGCTGACGCGCATTCCACGCGGGCAGCGGGCGGCCGCCCAGCGGTTGGCGGAGACGGAGTTACAGGGTCGCCATCCCGCGAATCTGCTGCGCGACGTGCTGCTGGCGGGGGCTATAGGTCTGGTTGTCGCCTCGCTGACCTTCTCCGCGCTGACGTCGCGTTCCAGCCGCGATAGCGTCGTGACGCCCTATTACGAGACGAACGCCAAACCACTGGCCGGGGCCAGCGATATCGTCGGGGCCATCGTGGTCGATTTTCGGCAGCTGGACACGGTTATCGAAATCATCGTCTTTGCCGCGGCCGGGTTGGGCGTGTACATGCTATTGCGGATGGCGTCGGTGCACCAGCAGGATAGAGGCGAGCAGTTCGGAGAGCAGCGACCGCCGCCCGTCAGACGCACCCAGGGCATCGGCGGTCCGCGACCTTCGGCTTTCATCCGCCTGCCCACGCTGGCCACGCTGCCGATCGCCTTGCTGCTGGCCGCCACGCACATGATGTATGGTCATCAGCAACCGGGCGACGGGTTCACCGCCGGGGTGATCATCGCCCTGGCAGTTGCCCTCTGGTACGTGGTCTTTGGCTATGACGAGACGCGCCGGCGGCTGCCGTGGCTGCGCGGCGTCTATCTGATCGGTCTCGGTCTTTTTCTGGTCGCGGCGCTGGCTGTTCTGTCGTGGGCCTTCACAGGCTACGTTTTCGGTCACGTCAATTTCAGCGCGTCGATCAGCGGGCTGCTGCCGAAGGGCTTCGACATTAGCACCGCGTTTCTATTCGAGGTGGCCATTTGCCTGACCGTTCTGGGCAGCGTGGCGCTCGTCTTGAATACGCTCGGCCATCCGGGCGACGAGGAGGAGACGGAGACTTAAGCCGATCATGGAGGACACGATCGTATGGAAGTAGTAACCGCCCTGACCGTGGGCCTGATGTTCGCTGTCGGTATCTTCCAGATGCTGCGGCGCAATTTGATTCGCTCGATCATCGGCCTGGTCATCCTGGGCAACGCCATTAACCTGTTCCTGCTATCCACGGGAGCCTATAGCGGCGTCGTCCCGCCGTATACAACGGAAGTTGCGTTGCGCAGCGACGCGCTGCCGCAGGCGTTCGTCCTGACGGCGATCGTCATCAGCATGGGCGGCGTTTCCTTCGCCCTGGCCATGCTCTACGTCATTTCCGCGCGCTATCGCACAAGCGATATGGATGAGGTACGCGGGCTGAACCGCTAAACCGGGTAGCCGGGCAACTGCGAGCGTCGACATGACGAATTCACATCTGGTGTTACTGCCCATCCTTATCCCGCTGCTTGGGGCAGCTGGCGCGCTGCTGCTATTTCGCCGGCCGCGCGCGCGGGCGCTGTGGGCGCTGGCGGCCATGCTGGTGAGCCTCGGCTTCAGCGCGGCGCTGCTGGCGACGGTTTGGGTCGGAGGGCAGCCGGTCGTCTTCCAGGCCGGCGGCTGGCCTATGCCGTTCGGCATCAGCCTGGTGGGCGATCCTCTGGCGGCCCTGTTCGCGGTCATGACCCAGCTTGTATTGGTGACCGGTCTCTTTTACGCGATGGGCAGCCGGGAGGCGGTTGTTACCTATCCGCCGTTCTACACCATTTTCCTGCTGCTGGCCGCCGGCCTGACCGGCGCTTTCCTCACCGGCGACCTGTTCAATCTGTTCGTTTTCGCCGAGCTGATGGTCATCTCCGGCACGGTGCTGACCGCGGCGGCCGACGATCGCTTTGGAACCGAAGCCGCGTTCAAGTACTTCTACATGAGCTTGCTGGCGTCGGCGTTCATGCTGCTCGCCATCGGCGCGCTCTATGTCTCCTATGGCACGCTCAACATGGCCGACCTGGCCGAGCGTGTCGCTGCCGGGCCCGAAGGTATTCTGCTACGGCCCGGCATCGCCCTGTTGCTGGTCACGTTCCTGATCAAGAGCGCCGTGTTCCCGTTCCACTTCTGGCAGCCGGACTTCCACGCCGCCGCGCCGACGGCCGTCAGCGCCATGCTCTCGTCGGTGGTGGTCAAGTTCGGCGTCTACGGCATGCTGCGGATGACGACGCTGCTCTTCGTAGGGCAGGCGGCGCCCATACGGCTGACCTTGCTGATCCTCGGCGTCGCCGGCATCGTTTACGGTGGACTGGCCGCAATTAACACCCACAACCTCAAGCGGATGCTGGCCTACTCGACGCTGGCCCAGGTCGGTTTCATTCTGGTCGGCATCGGTTGGGGCACGCCGGCGGCCATTGCCGCGGCCGTCGTCTTCGCCTTCAACCACAGCCTGGTCAAGGCCGGGATGCTGATGATCGCCGGCTATCTGTCCAGCTACGCGCCGGTCAAGTCGGCCGCGTTTGACGCCATCGGCGGCATCGGCAAGTCCCTGCCCGCGTCCGGCGTGTTGTTCTTTCTCGGCAGCCTGGCGCTGGTCGGCATTCCGCCGACCAACGGCTTTATCAGCAAGATGCTGCTCTTTCGCAGTGGCATTGCCGCCGCCGATTATCTGACGCTGGCTCTCATCGGCGTGGCGAGCGTCCTGACGCTCATTTACACCATGCGTGCCTTCCAGCGCATCTGGTGGGAGACGCGGGCCGAGGGGGGCAAGGCCAAGGCAACCGGCGACCGCCTTCTGGCGCCAATGCTGCTCATTTCCCTGGCGGTTCTGCTGGGCTTGTGGGCGGAGCCGTTAGTGCGCGCCGCGACTGACGTCAGTTCGTGGCTGGCTGACCCGCGGCTTTACATAAATGCCGTCCGTACATTAGGTGGCGGAGGATAACCAGCTATGTTTCAACTGCGCCTGATCGCGCTGCTGACATTGGCTTATCTGGCCATGACGTCCAATCTGGAGCCGGCCAACGTGCTAGTGGGCGTAGTGCTTGCCGCCGGTGTGATCCGGCTTGTGCGTCCGCGCCCGCCGGCGGCGCGTCCGCGAAACGGGGCCTGGTCATCCTGGGCCCTTGTGCGTTATCTGGCGAATCTGGCGCATGACCTTGTGGTCAGCGGCCTTCAGGTGGCGCGCATAGTGTTGTCGCCCGAATTACCTATCCGGGCTGGCATCATTGCCATTCCGGCGGAGACCAATTCTGACTTGAGCGTCGCCTTGAGCGCCCACGCGCTAACCTTGACCCCGGGCGAGATAGTGGTGGAGATGGATGAAGAGCACGTCATGTATACCCACTGCTTGGACGCGACCGGCTCGGCCGACTATATTCAGGACGCGGTCGCTATGCGGCGTGAACTTCTGGATCAAATCTTTTGAGACGGCGCGAGCTGGCTCCCTTGACGGCTTCTGTATACTGTACCCATGAGAGAAGCGCTTAATATCGTGGCGACCGTAGCCTTGATCGTGCACTTGATCCTGGTGGCGATAGTCGTCTGGCGCATTTGGCGCGGCCGGACTGTCGTCGATCGGTTGATGAGTGTTGACCTGGCGGCCACCTTTCTGCTATCCACTCTGGTATTGCTGGCGATCCTGCGGCGCGACAGTATCTACATTGATCTGGCGTTGACGCTGGCGGCATTGAGTTTCATCACTGTCATCGTCCTTGCCAAATACCTCGCGGATGAGCAGATGTTTTAATTCGCGGCCGGTTGCCGGCCAGCCAAGCGGTCGTCATCCGCCGAAAATGCTGAACCCAGAAAACCGCCCATAACCTGAAATGAGCATTGTGCTGGAAATCGTCGCCATCCTGGCCATCGTCGCCGGAACCTTTTTCTCCCTGATGGGCGTGATCGGGTTGTTGCGTTTCCCCGACGCCTACGCGCGCTTGCACGCGACCGGCAAGGTCGGCGTTTTCGGCGCGGTGTTGCTGCTCATAGCGGCGACTATCTGGACACCTCTCGGCTGGGGGCGCGGTATCTTGCTGATCGCGCTGCTGCTAATTACCGGCCCCGTCGTTTCCCACGCGATCGCGTCGGCCGCTTACCGCCTCGGCCTCCCCATGCGCGATCCCATTGTCGACGAATTGGGATCGCTCGAGCAGAAACCGGCCGGCGCGGCCGAGAGCCAGGGCCCTAGCCGCCGATGAGCCCCTCCCCCGACACCGAGAACGCAGCGGGCGGCAAGTCTTACAATCTGTCCGGAGACTTCCGCGGCGCGATCGTCAATATCGAATCGACGTTCGTGGGCGCGGCCGTGGCCCATGACCTGGAGGGCCAACCGCCCGCGCCCGGCGATGCCCCATACAAGGGCCTCCAGTCGTTCGAAGAGGCCGACGCCGGCGATTTTCTCGGGCGCGAGCGCCTGACCGCCCGCCTGGTGGGTCGCCTGAGCGACGGCCCCTTCCTGGCCATCGTTGGCGCGTCGGGCAGCGGCAAGTCGTCGGTCGTGCGCGCCGGCGTGGTTCC
>CAZSOD010000114.1:0-11687 GCA_964608255.1 uncultured Ardenticatenaceae bacterium | reverse complement strand
ACGTTGGCCCCGGCCGCGGCGAGGATGGGCCCCTGCTGCCCACCGCCAGAGGCCAGGCAGAGAACGTCCACGCCATGCAGGTCAGCCGGGAACCAGTCGCGTGGCACAGGCTTCTCTTCCGTCAGATAGATGGCCCATTCGCCGTCGCGCGCCGCGGCGATTTCGGCCGCGCTCACCGGCTTCGTCCAGCGATCGCCCTCTTCCACCCACTTGTCCCACGCCGCCTGGTTGTGGGCGATGATGAGGTTATCCCTACCACGGTTCGTTTCAGTCATATGTCCCTCGTTGCCGATATTCGCGACAGCGCGCTCTTCTAAAGAGCAGCGGTGTTGCGACAGAAAGTAGCGATTTTAGGCTTGTTCGCCAAATGCCGTTCGTTCTATTTCCTCCTCGTTTACAAACTGTTAGAATGTGGTCAATCAACGGTTAACGTTGAGGCAGTACCCTTGGTGGAATGCGGATGCTGGCAGGCTTGGCGGCGACTGTGGCGACATCCGGCGCGATCCTTCGTCTCCTCAAGTTCCTCGCCTCCCTGTAGCAGCCTTCGCCATACCCCTGTAGGAGAGTAGGAGAGAGAAAAATGCTGAGTCAGATAGTTCGCAAAGCGACGCTCGTCTTGTTACTGCTGCTGGCAATTGCGCTGGTGGCCTGCGGTGGCGGGGAAGCGGCCGAGCCCGCGGCCGACGAGGCGGCCGAGAACACCGCCGCCGAAGCCGCGCCGACCGAAGCCGTGGAACCGGCCCCAGCCGAGGGCGAAGCCACGTCCGGCGAGATGAACATGGACGCCCTCGTCGCCGCGGCGCAGGCCGAGGGCATGCTGACGACCATTGCCCTGCCCCGCGACTGGTGCAACTACGGCGAGATGATCGACTCGTTCAGCGAGAAGTATGGCATCACCGTGAACGAACTCGACCCCAACGCCGGGTCGGCCGACGAACTGGAGGCCATTCGCGCCAACCAGGGCAACACCGGCCCGCAAGCGCCGGACGTGATCGATGTCGGTCTGGCCTTTGGCCCGCAAGCCAAGGACGAGGGGCTCATCCAGCCCTACAAGGTTTCCACATGGGACAGCATCCCCGACGACGCCAAGGACCCTGACGGCTACTGGTACGGTGACTACTACGGCGTGCTGGCCTTCGCCACCAACACCGACGTGGTGGAAAACGTGCCCCAGGACTGGTCAGACCTGCTGAAGCCGGAATACGCCGGGCAGTTCGCCCTGGCCGGCGACCCCCGCCTGTCGAACCAGGCCATCCTGTCTGTCATGGCCGCCAGCATCGCCTACGGCGGCACGGCCAGCGACCCGGCGGCCGGTCTTGACTTCTTCAAGCAACTGAATGACGCCGGTAATTTCGTGCCGGTCATCGCCCTGCCCGGCACCATCGCCCAGGGCGAGACGCCCATCACCGTCGCCTGGGACTACAACGGTCTGGCCTGGCGCGACAGCCTGGCCGGCAACCCGCCGGTTGAAGTCACGGTCCCGAAGTCGGGCGTAGTCGCCGGCGTCTATGTCCAGGCCATCAGCGCCTATGCGCCGCACCCCAACGCGGCCAAGCTGTGGATGGAGTACCTCTACTCGGATGAGGGCCAGAACGTCTGGCTGAAGGGCTACTGCCATCCGATCCGCTTCAACGACATGGCCGAGCGCGGCGTCATCCCGCAGGAACTGCTGGACAAGCTGCCTCCGGCTGAGGCTTATGCCAACGCGGTCTTCCCGACCGTCGAGGAACAGAACGCCAACAAGGAAGCCGTCGTCGCCAACTGGGACAGCGTTGTCGGCGCGGATGTGAAAGAAGCGCCGTAAGCTGAGTTAAGGTAAACCGCGCGGGTCGTCGAAACGACCCGCGCGGTTTGTTCTTCCCATGACCACCGAACCCCTGCCGGTCGCCAGCAAGCGCAAGTCGCGCCCCCGCACAGCGGACCGCCCCGGCCTTTTGACCTGGCTCGGGGTAGCGCCCTTCATCTTATTCGCCCTGGCGTTCCTGATCGCCCCGGCATCCTACCTGATCATCGGCAGCTTCCAGGATTTGCGAGGCAACTTCACGCTGGCAAACTTCGCCAATCTGAACACCCCCCTGGTGGTCGAGGCGTACCGCAACAGCTTGCAGATCAGCCTGGCCACGGCCGTTGTCGGGACGGTGTTTGGTTTCCTGCTGGCCTATGCAGTCACGGTGGGTGGTCTCCGGCGGTTCCGCTCCGGGCTGTTGTCCTTTTCCGGCGTCGCCTCCAACTTCGCCGGCGTGCCGCTGGCTTTTGCGTTCATCGCCACCCTCGGCCGCATTGGTCTGATGACCACTCTGCTTAAGAGCCTCGGCTTCGACATCTATAAGCAGGGCTTCTCGCTCTACAGCTTCGCCGGTCTAAGCCTGACGTATCTCTACTTCCAGTTCCCTCTGATGGTGCTCATCATTACACCGGCCATCGAAGGATTGAAGCGCGAGTGGCGCGAAGGAGCCGAAAACCTGGGCGCGACCAGCGGCCAGTACTGGCGCTATATCGCCCTGCCGGTGCTGATGCCGACGCTGTTGGGCACGATGATCCTGCTCTTCGCCAATGCCTTCGGCGCCTACGCCACGGCCTTCGCCCTGACCGGCGGCACCATTAACCTGGTGACCATCCTCATCGGCATCCAAATGCGCGGCGACGTCCTGCGCGATCCGGGCCTCGGCTACGCGCTGGCCGTGGGCATGGTACTTGTCATGGCCGTTTCAATCACGGCCTATACCCTGCTGCAACGCCGCTCGGAGCGCTGGCTCCGGCGCTAAGCAAAAATGGAAAGCAAGCCATGAGACGAGCGTCCTTTTGGTCGTGGCTATGGGTCGCCCTGGGCATCATCTATTTCGCCGTGCCCCTTTTGTCCACGCTGGTTTTTTCCCTGAAAGCCGAGCGCGGCACCTATAGCCTGACGGCCTATCGCAACGTTCTCGCCGATCCGCAATTCCTGCGCACGTTCACATTCTCGGTCGAGATCGCCATCCTGACCATCGTTTTCAGCCTGCTATTAATCGTGCCGACCGTCTACTGGGTGCACCTGAAGCTGCCGCAGATCCGGCCATTGATGGAGTTTGTCGCCTTCCTGCCGTTCGTGCTGCCAGCCATCGTGCTCGTCTTCGGGCTGATCCGCATCTACAGCCGGCCGCCGCTGGCGCTGACCAACACCGTTACCACGACGAACTTCCTGCTCGTGGCCGCCTATATGAGCCTATCCCTGCCCTATATGTACCGGGCCGTCGACACGGGTATGCGCGCCATCGACATCCGCACGCTGACCGAGGCGGCGCAAAGCCTGGGCGCGGGCTGGTCAGTCATCATCCGCAAGGTCATCTTCCCCAATTTGCGTACGGCCTTGCTCAGCGGTACCTTCCTGACCTTCGCTATCGTCATCGGCGAATACACCATCGCCTCCTTCCTGGCTCGGCCGATGTTCGGCCCGTACCTGGCCAACCAGGTGCGCAACAAGGCCTATGAACCGGCGGCGCTGTCGATCATCAGCTTTGGGCTGACCTGGGCCATGATGGCCGGCTTGCAGTGGGCAACCCACCGCACGCCTGGCGCGCAAGTTACCGCGGGACCACGATAATGGCATTCCTAGAGATTGATCAGCTCCACAAACAGTTCGGCGACGTCGCCGCGGTTACCGGTTTTGACCTGGACGTTGAGCAAGGCGAACTGCTGTCGTTGCTGGGGCCCAGCGGGTGCGGCAAGACGACGGCGCTGCGGATGATCGCCGGGTTTGAGCGACCCACATCCGGCACGATCTGCGTCAATGGCAAAGACATCACCGCCCAGCCGCCCAACCAGCGCAACATTGGCATGGTCTTCCAGTCCTACGCCCTATTCCCGAACATGACCGTGGCCGATAACGTCGGCTTCGGGCTGAAGCTCAAGGGCATGAGCGCGGACGCGGCGCGGAAGCGGGCCGGCGAACTGCTGGAGATGATCCAGTTGCCCGACAAAGGCAAGAACTACCCTTATCAACTCTCCGGCGGGCAGCAGCAGCGCGTCGCGCTGGCCCGCGCCCTGGCCATCGAGCCGCAAGTCCTGCTGCTCGACGAGCCGCTCTCAGCGCTGGACGCCAAGATTCGGGTCGAGTTGCGGGCCGAAATCCGCCGCATCCAGCAACAGTTGCAAATCACGACGCTGTACGTGACCCACGATCAGGAAGAGGCCATGTCGCTATCGGACCGGGTCGTGGTCATGAATAAGGGCTTCATCGAGCAGGTGGGCCCGCCGTTCGAGATCTACAACTACCCCACCACGGCCTTCGTCGCCCACTTCGTCGGCCAGTTAAATGTGCTGCCGGCGCGCGTGGTGGACGCAACCGCCGGTCGATTGGCGCTGGGCGAGCAGACGATCGTGCTCGACGCGCTTCCGGCGGCCGAGAACGGCCAGATGGTTACGCTCGCCGTCCGGCCCGAGGAGCTGGAACTTGGCACGGCGGAGGGCAGCAATAACGTGCGCGGCGCCGTGGAGAGCATCACGTTTCTCGGGTCCATCGTCCGCGTGCGGGTGAATACCGGCGAGGCGACCCTCAACGCCGACCTGTTCAACGAGCGCCAGCTTGTCCTGCCGAAGGCGGGCGACATCGTCACGGTCAACTTCCCGCCCCATTCCGCCTGGGTGCTCGGCAATCGCTAGGCGTTCTGCGGCCGGCAACGCTGCCTAAAGCCAAAGAATATCCCGTCGCCGCCCGGCTCGATCCCATTGCACCGCCCTTCAGTAGAGGGCCATAATCGCCGTCTGCGCCGCATCCCCCTTGACAGAACCGAACATGGGTTCTACTATAATCGCGACCAGCCCCGGTAGCCGTGACAGCCGTCGGGTGATAATCAAGTGGAGAGAATTATGAGCACAAAGAAGGACAGTCAGGAGACTCAAGGTTTCACGGAAGAGGAACGCCAGGCAGTGAAGGAGCGCGCCCGCGAGCTGAAGGCCGAAGCGCGCGCCAGCAAAAATAAGGCGGACGGGGAAAGCGACCTGTTGGCGAAGATCGCCGAGATGCCGGAACCCGACCGCGGCATGGCCACGCGGATCCATGAGATTCTCACGGCCAATGCGCCGTCACTTGTGCCGAAGACCTGGTACGGAATGCCCGCCTATGCCCGGGATGGCAAGGTGGTCTGCTTCTTCCAGCCCGCGGCCAAGTTCGGCGCGCGCTACGCAACGCTGGGTTTCAACGACACCGCGCACCTCGACGATGGGGCCATGTGGCCGACCTCGTTCGCTCTTAAGGAGCTGACCGCCGCCGAAGAGGCAAATATCGCCGCGCTCGTGAAGAAAGCGGCGGGCTAGGGGCTAGGGGATAGGAGACAGGGCCGAGCACTCGTTTAACGGCTCATCTCTTCGCTAGACCCTCGTCCCTAGCCCCTAGCCTCTACTGCGCAAACCCCTGCACGGCGTCGATCTTCCCCTGCCGCGCCGCCTCCTCAAGCAGCGCCGTGCGGCCGCGGCGCTTGAAATACAACGCCGCGTAGTTGCGCTGGACGGCCGCGCCGTGGAAGAGGTAGTGGCGGAGCCGCGCCGCGCCCTCCCGCGTGTCCACCAAGCCGAGGGCGAAGTCGACCAGCCGCGATGTGGCGAAGTCGGCGTGGGTGATGAGCGCGTGCATGAGCGCATCCACGTCGTGGGCCTGGCCCGACCTGCCCAGCGCGGTAAAGTGGTCGTAGCGGCCGATCGGTTGGGTCGTCATCGTTCCTCCCATGTAGCGCGATTCTCCCGAATCGCGAGCCAACAAAAAAGGCGCGGGGTTCACCGCGCCTTCGTAGTTTCCTTGGCCTGTCGTTCGTCTCGTCAAGCAGGCGTGGACAACCTACGCACGCGCGGTGCGGTTTGGCAATCCAGACTATCGCAGACGAAGACGAACCAGATACGGGTCATAACGCATTGCACCATATCACAAAAGCCCCTGGACTGTCAACCCAGGGCAATCGCATATAAGAAATGGCATGCTGATGACGCAGATTTCAACACTGATTCTCGCTGCCAGGCCGTTTCTGATCAGCGAAGATCAGCCCAATCAGCGTCATCTGCGTGCCATTCTGGCTGTAGGCGATTGCCCTGTCTGTCAACCTGAAGGTGTCCGTCCTTTCGAGCAAGGGATGGCTCACGAATCACTTCCGCGCGCTCGCCCCACTCTGTTAGTCTATTTTCCCAACGGCCGCGCCGGATTGCCGACGACGATACTGTCATCGGGCACGTCCTTCGTCACCACCGCGCCCGCGCCGACGATGACCCGGTCGCCGATGGTGACGCCGGGCGAAATGACGGCGCTGCCGCCGATCCAGCAATCGCGACCGATAGTGATCGGCTTGGCGTACTCCGGCCCTTTGGCCCGCTCGGCGGCGTCGATGGGGTGCGTGGCGGTGTAAATCTGGACGTTTGGCCCGAACATCGTCCCCGCACCGATGCGCACCGGACACACGTCGAGGATGACGCAGTTGAAGTTCATATAGACGCCAGGCCCGGCGTAAATGTTGTAGCCGTAATCGACGTAAACCGGCGGCTGGATGTAGGCCGTCGGGTCGACGTTGGGCATCAACTCGGCCAGCACGGCGCGGTAGCCGGTATGGTCGGCCGGGTCGGTGGCGTTCAGGCGCAGGGCCAGTTGGCGGGCGCGGATGCGCTCGGCTACCAGCTCCGGATCGGCCGCGACGTATAATTCGCCGGCCAGCATCTTCTCTTTTTCAGTGCGCATGGCAATGACTCTCCAAAGGAATGAAGAGGGATTATCCGCGGATTGAGCCGATTTGGCAGCGTTCAGAACTGTTTCGGGCAGGATAGTCTGGCGGATTGGTTCGGCTACTCGCCCGTCTGCCTCTGTTCGATCCGCTCCCGCGCCCACGCGGCGTCCTCCTCGCGCAGCGGTGGGACGGGCGGCTGGCTGTAGTCGAGGCTCAGATCGTAGCGGGCGCGCTCATAAAGGGCATGGAAGATGACGCCTAACTCCACTGTCGGCTCTTCATCGCCGGGAAGAAGGGGCAGGCTAAAGGCGGGGATTGGGTTGCGGACATTGAACGGGTAGAGGTGAGCGCGCGGCCGCGTCGTGGCCCGGCTGACGAGGATGCGGTAGTCGCTTTCCACGCGCCGGCCCTGCGTCGGCATCGGCTCACCGGCGCGCAGCAGGTCGATCTCAACGAGGTTCGTGCGGCTGTAAGCGATGTCGTAGCGCTTCTGCTCGTATTCGGCGCGCCCCTTCGGATAGAGCTTGTTGGCCGGAGACAGGAGTTCCAGCACTGTGACGACGCGGCCGGTCGCCACCTCGTGGACTTCCAGGTAGCTCTCGCCCACCTCTTCCGGCATGGCCAGCGTCACTTCGACCACACCGGCCTCGGCCAGCGGCAACGCGCGGCGGCGAAGGAGTTCATACTCGGGCGCCGGCAGCACAGCCAGATCGGGCCGGCCGATAAACGCCAGGTCGTCCGGCGTCAGCAGGTAGGTGCGCCGCTCGAGACGGACGTAGTAGTTTGGGGCAACCTTGGGCGAAAGGGCATCGGCAATAGCCGGAATCAGTCGATTATGCACATCCGGCCACAAGGACGGATGCTCCAGATACGGGTCCATGCCGGGAAAGGGCGAGCGCATGGCCGCATTATACCACAAGCGAAAGCGGCGACTGATTGCCCCTGCTGGTGGCATCAGTCGCCGCCTTCAAAAGATGGAGGAGACGCTCGCATCTTTCAACTAGATTATCCGCTCCGTCGTCACACACTCGTCAACAAGCCACTCATTGACCGGCCAATGCCAGAACCTGCGTGGGATTCAGCGCCGCCACGCTGTATTGCCGGACGACCGCGCCGGATTCGAGGCGCTCTGTCTGGCGCGCCCAGTTATTCGCGATGAGGATACCGTCGTAGAAAACGCCGCCGCCCGATGCGCCCTGCTCCACGAAATTGTTGAGTTCAACCGTGGCGACCTCGCTGTCCAGATTGACGGCCTCCACCCGCACCCAATCCACCCGCGCGGTCGAGCCGTCCCAATTGACCTGCGCCACCTCGCTCCCCACTCTGAGTAGCGGTGTATTCCCATCGCGCCACTCGATCGACGGCACGCCCAACGACTCGAAGAAACCGACGCCGCTATACGCCTGGAAGTCCAGCAACAGCATCTCCGGCTCTTCGCGGATGACCTTGAAGTATACGAGAGGGGCCTTCAGTAGAACGATGTCGCCGTTGGCTCTGAAGACGGAAACGGCTGTCACCAGCCCCTCGCCGCCGTTGTTGAGCGCCGCGGCGGTGATCGGGTAGTGATTGTGCGTGAGCAAATAGCGCCCGCCTATGATGGTTCCGTGTCCAATGCCGCCGGTCGGACCGTGGAACTCCAGCCGCACGGTCGAGGCAAGGATGCGCTGCGCCAAATCATCGCAGGCGGCAGCCATATCTGCCGTCGGACTGGCGCACGTGGAGGTGCTGACATCTGGCAGGTCCGGCCGGGATTCTATAGAAACAGCGGCCAAGCCCGCGCCGATTATCGCCTGTCCGTTGGCCTGCGCCACAGGGGCCGGGGCGCAGGCCGTCAGTTGTAGTATCGGCAGAGAAACCAGCCCGAAGAGAACAAGGGTTGCAATTGATCGCTTCATGTCCGCCTCACTGACCGCATACAGAATTCATTGCGGGCAGTGTCGCCTTCGGGCGTAGACGCGAAGTCAGGCGGGCATCAATGGGCCGTCGCCGGGCATCAACAGAACGTCAACAAATGCGACGGGGCCGAGGAACGAGGTTAGGATAGGCACTTGGGTGTGTGCTAGAATGTGCTGAGGTCGTTGACGTTCAGGAAACGCTGGGGGCACTTTCTGGACAGGAGGTTGGCGTGCCGGCCCTAGCGCTGAATCTACTCGGACGATACGCAGCCGCACTGGATGGGCAGCCCCTGCCGGGCTTCCGCACGCGGCTGGCCCAGGCGCTCTTCATCTATCTAGCTTGCGAGCCGGAACGGCACCGTCGCGAGCATCTCATGGCGCTCTTCTGGCCCGGTCTGCCGCAGGTGTCAGCCCAGCAAAACCTGCGCCAGAACCTGTACCTGCTCCGACGGGCCGTGCCGCAAGTGCCGTCGGCCGGCGACTCCGCGCCCGTCCCACCCGTGCTGGCCGAAAGCGACACCCTGCAACTAAATCCCGCCGCCAGCGTCGTCGTCGACGCCCGCCGCTTCGCCGCCCTCATCGACCGCGTTCGGCCGGGGCTGGCCGAGCTGGAGGAGGCTGTCGCCCTCTATCGCGGCGACTTCCTGGCCGACTTCTACCTGCCCGACAGCAACCCGTTCGAGGAGTGGGCGGCCGCCCGCCGCGAGGCGTATCGCCGGGGTGCGTTGCTGGCCTTGGAGCGACTGACAACCATTCAGCTAACCGACGAGGATTTCGCCGCCGCCGAGAGCTATGCCCGTCGCCAACTCGCCATCGACCCGCTGCACGAGGCGGGCAACCGGCAACTCATCGAACTCCTGGCCCGCGACGGCCGCCGCAGCGCTGCCCTGGCCCACTTCGACGACTACCGCCGCTTGCTGAACGTCGAACTGGGGGTTAGGCCCGGCTCGGAGACGCTGGCTCTAGTGAGCGCCGTACAGGACGGGGAACTCCTGCCTGCGGCCCGCCGGCCCGACCACATCCGTGGCTACGACATTCAGGAAGAGTTGGGACGCGGCAGCTACGGCGTTGTCTTCCGCGCTTCGCAGCCGGCCATCGGCCGGGACGTGGCCGTCAAGGTGATCCCCGCGCGCTACGCCGACGACATCGCCTTCATCCGCCGCTTCGAGGCTGAGGCGCAGACCATCGCCCGACTGGAACACCCGCAGATCGTCCCGCTTTACGACTACTGGCGCGAGCCGGGAAGCGCCTACCTGGTCATGCGCTATGTGCGGGGCGGGAATTTGAAAACGGCGTTAGACGGCGCGCTCTGGTCGCCGGAGCGGGTGGCCCGTCTTCTGGATCAGATATCCGCGGCGCTGGCCTTCGCCCACCAGCGTAGCATCGTCCACCGCGACGTGAAGCCGGCCAACATCCTCCTGGACGAAGACGGCAATGCCTATCTGACCGACTTCGGTATCGCCAAACTGCTACGGCCGGAGGGAACCACGGCGCTTTCCCAGGAGCTGTTCGCCGGCACGCCGGAGTACGCCTCGCCCGAACAGGCGCTGAACGAGGACGTGACGCCCTCCAGCGATCAGTACAGCCTGGGCCTAGTAGCCTATGAGGCGTTAAACGGCCGGCCGCCATTTGTCGCCGGGTCGCTATTGGAACTGCTGGATCGACACGCCCATGAGCCAGTGCCGCCGCTCCATCAACACCGGCCGGATGTGCCGGCAGCGATCGATGGCGTCCTGAGCCGGGCGCTGGCCAAGCGTCCGGCAGAACGCTTTCCCGACGTGGTCGCTTTCGCCACCGCCTTCCGCGCTGCCATGCGCGACGAGGCGACCGCGCCGCTTCCAGGCGAGCCGCTAGTAGAGGTTGCCAACCCGTACAAAGGCCTCCTGGCATTTAACGAGGCCGACGCCGCACTCTTCTTCGGCCGCGAAGCGCTGACCCAACAACTGGTGACGCGGCTAGCCGAGACGGGGCCGTACCACCGCTTTATGGCCGTCGTCGGCCCCAGCGGCAGCGGCAAGTCATCCTTGGTCAAGGCAGGGCTGGTTCCGGCGCTGCGCCGCGGGGCCTTGTCCGGGGCAGACAAATGGTTCATCCTCGACATGGTCCCCGCCGCGCACCCGTTCGAGGAGTTGGAAGCGGCCCTGCTGCGCATCGCCGTCAATCCGCCGGCGTCGTTGTTGGAGCAACTTCAGGACGGCGAGCGGGGTCTATTGCGCGCGGTGCGGCGAACGCTGCCGCCGGACGAAGGCAGCGAGCTATTGCTCATCATCGACCAGTTTGAGGAGCTTTTCACTCTGGTGCCCGACCGCGAAGCGACAGTGCGTTTTCTCGAAGGGCTCATCGCCGCCATCACCGACCCGCGCAGCCCGCTGCGCGTGGTCGTCACGTTGCGGGCCGACTTCTATGACCGCCCGCTGCTTTACCCCGGCCTGAGTGAGGCGGTGCAGGCGCGGACCGAGGTCGTGATCCCCATGACGGCTGACGAACTCGTGCGCGCCATCGAGCGGCCAGCGGCGCAGGCAGGGGCGCGGATCGAACCCGAACTCGTGGCCGCGCTAGTGGCCGATGCCAATGACCAGCCCGGCGCGTTGCCGTTACTGCAATACGCGCTCAGCGAACTGTTCGTTGAGCGCGAAGGTGGCCCGCTGACGCTGGATGCCTATCGGCGACTGGGCGGCATCGGTGGCGCGCTGGCCCAGCGAGCCGAGGCGGTCTACGGCGCGCTGGACGCCCCCGAGCAGGCCGCGGCCCGCGCTCTCTTCTCCCGTCTCGTCACCCTCGGTGAAGGGGTGGAGGACACGCGGCGCAGGGTACTGCTGGCGGAGTTGGAAGCGCTGCAAGCGACGAGTGACGAGCGACGAGTGACGAGTTACGAGTTACGAGTTACGAGTGAAGAACAGGCTGCAGGCAACGAACAGTCGTCGGGCAGCAGTTCTGAACTCGTAACTCGTCGTTCGTCACTCGTCACTGTCCTTGATGTCTTCGACCGCGCCCGCCTCTTGGCCTTCGACCGCGATCCGCTGACGCGCGGGCCGACGGTGGAGATCGCCCATGAGGCGCTGCTGCGGGCCTGGCCGCGGCTGCGCGGCTGGCTGGACGAGGACCGGGCGGC
>CAZSOD010000113.1:0-11704 GCA_964608255.1 uncultured Ardenticatenaceae bacterium | reverse complement strand
AGACCCGCGGCCAGGGCAACGGCAATCCCCAGCCGCTTACGTCCCATCTTCACCGGCCTCCGTCGTCAGACTGGCGATGAACGTCCGCAGAGCAGCAATGCGCGCCGCGGGTTGCCCACCCAGCGCCGCCCATTCGGCGAGCAGGGGCGCGGCCGCCGCCCGGCGCGGGCTATACGCGCCGTAGTAGAGCACGGTAAGCTGCGGCGCGATTTCCGATAGGCGCGCCGGGCGGCTACCGGAATCAGCGGCGGCCCGGCCCGCCGCGCGCAGTAGAGCCCGCGCCGCCCGCACCCGCTCCTGGAGGATAGGTTCGGCCGTGGCGTCGTCCAGACCGGCGGTTGCGGCGACGATGTGACCGCCAAGCGCCGCGGCCCAGTCGTGGACGGCCGCAGTTGTCGCCTCGTCCAGTCCCGCCGTCAGCCGCCGGTTGCCGCGCAGCCCGCTGACGACGCGCCGCTCGCGCTGGGCTAGCGGTGTGAAACTCAATCCCGGCCGGGCGCGCGCCTGGGCTTCGCGCCGCGCCGCCTCGGCCTGGGCCAGCATCCATTGGGCGGCCGGGGGGAGGTCAAGCGAGTCCCGTTCCTCCGGTTTGCCGACCGCGTTCTGATCTTCGGACATAATGCGCCCCCAGATTTACGAACGAATGGTCTACAAGAGGAGCAATTTTACGCTACCCGGCGGTGCAGGCAACCCCATCAACCGGGTTGTTCGAATGGGTTTAGCGAAATAAACAAAGAACGCCAGGCTCATCCGAGCCTGGCGTTCTTCGCGTCTTTGCGTGAGCCGCTTAATCTATCCCGGCCAGGCAACTTCGAGGGCGTGGCACTGGCCGCGGGCCAGCCAGCCGTAGGTCGTGTCCGGGGCCGGGTTGAGGATGGTCAACTCAACCGGCGGCGAGCCATCGCCCTTGACAAAGAAGACCTGCACATAGACCGCCGGGAAGGTGATATCGATGTCGCGCACCCAGCCGCTATCCATCCAGCCCTCGTCGGCCCACCACGTGGCCAGGACGCGGCCGCCCACTTCCTGCACCACGTAAGTGCCGCGCCGGGCCGAATCGCCGCCGATGTCGAAGTTAATGCGCAGGCAGGTGTTCAGCCGCGGCGCGTCGTACGTCGGCACAAGCGTCGGCGTGGCCGTGCCCTCGTTCGGGCCGGGCGGCGGTGTCAGCGTCGGCGAGGCCGTCGGCGTGAAGGTCGGCGGCAGCGTGGCGGTGGCCGTGTTTGTCGGCGTGATCGGCAGTGTGGCGGTGGCGGTGGCGGTGGCCTCGGCCGTGCCCGTCGGCGTCGCCGTGGCGGTCGAATCGGGTGTGGCGGTCAACGTCGGCGTCAGCGTCAGGGTCGGCGTCAGGGTCGCCGTCGGCGTCATCGTGGCCGTGGCGGTCGCGGTCGGCGTGAAGGTCGCCGTGGCGGTGCCGGTGCTGGTCGGGGTCGGCGTCACCTTGTCCTGGCAAATGCGAATGACCAGGCCCACGCTATCGTTAGCCGTGAAGACCAGCTCGCCGTTGATCGGGACGATGAAGCTGCCGTAGGTGACCATGCCCTGGGCCACGGTGTAGTACGGATTGCCGTTGATGGCGAAGTTGTTGATGCGCTCGTCCACGTCGTCGTCGATCTGCACGAACTGGATGACGCAGCCCATCTGCACCGGCCCATAGCTGACCGACTCGTGGTAGGGGTAGACGCCGTCATCGGGCACGAAGTTGAAGCTCCACACACGCTCGCCGGGCAGGGCGTCATAGGTGGGGCCGGGCTCGTTCTTGTAGTTATTGCGCCGGTACTTGATCACGAACGTGTGGTCCGGCTCGATATTGAACGTTGCCGGGCCTTCGCCCAGGAAGGTCACGTCCGGGAGGGTCGGCACCGTCTGTTGCGGCACGCCGCCCGCTCCCCCTTGGGGACCCATCATGCTCACCCAGGCCAAAACGAGCAGGGCGCTAAAGCTCAGAAAACCTATAAGTTGCTTCACAATAAAACCTCCGGCCGGTGGGTGCTATGGTTACGACCAGTCTTACCGGTACTCCACGAGCCTGGATGGGGCGGAAAATACGCTTAGACTCCACTCTATACAGTTTATGTTACGGGGGGAATCTTACAATGAAGCTGACGTGAAAAGCTGCGCGACTTGGCGGGTTGCGCTGTGCGACATTCAGGTATCTCGTGGGGGCTACTACCCGCGTCGAGGCCGCGCGGGCATGAAAAAAGAGGGGGTGTCGCGGCGACACCCCCTCCCTAGACAATGGTTTGTGATAGTTGTCATCCGATCTAGCGTTTAGCCCGCGGCAGTTTCATCTTGGCGTTGATGAATTCAGTGTGGCTGAGCTTCAGCCCTTGGGCGATCAGCCGGATCTGCTCCGTCTCTTCGAACGAGGCCTTATCGTCGGCCGCGGCCACGGCGAACAGCGCGTCCAGGAAGCGCTGTCGCTCCTCCACCGTCGTCACCTCCGCGAACTCCCGCACCAGGCGATAGAAGTCGAGCCGCTCCCCGTCGGCCAGCGCCACTTCGATGACCAGCGTCGCCGACTCGGGCGACAGGCCCCACGCTGTCCGCAAGACCTCGACCATCGCCGCTCGCTCCCCGTCGGTCACGCCCTCCGACGTCCGGGCCACCAGCGCCAGCAGCCCGCCGGCCAGCCCCAGACGGCGCAACTCGGCATCGGTCACCGACCAGTCGATATGTCGCGCCGCGAGTTCCTGGCGGAGCCTGTAATAGACGTGATTGCGCACGAAATCTTGGAGGTAGCGCTCCCGGCTGGGCGCGCCGGCGGCGGCTCGCGTCCGGCGGCCGATAAGCAGCCGCGACAGCGATCCCCACAGCCCCACCTCGGCCGTCGCCAGCGCAGCTCGCACCTCGGCCACCACGGCCCGCTCCCGCGCCGACACCTCGCCATCGGCGCTGACCATCTCATCCAGTTTGGCCAGGGCCAGATCCCGCTGTTCGGCCGTCGCGGTCAAGGCCCGCAGGTCGGCCACCAGCCGCTCGCGCTCGGCGTCGTCCACCGGCGAATCGAGGTAGATGTCGAACTCGTCCCACTGCCGGGCATGGACCTCGGGCAGGCGCCAGAGCAGGTCCTTTAACGCGTTTACTTCATCGGGTGTAACTTCGCCGTCGGCCCAGGCCGCGGCTATGATGACCTTGCCCAGGGCCGTGATCAGGTCGTTTTCGCCCATGAGTCTCCTTTGGAATGAGGGGGCAAGGCCGGGGACGATCCTGTCGCCCGGCCCCCGGAGCCTAGCTCCTGTGCTGCAACGCTCGCCGCAGCGTCGCTTCGTCCTCCGGATCGAGAGAGGTGTGGTAGATCGTGCCCTCGTAGGGCCGCAAAGCGGCGATAGCTACGTCCGGCTCAGAGTCGGCGACGAGGACAAACAGCGCCGACGAGTCGGGCGCCATAGCCGTCTCCACATCTTTCAGAAAGCCCTTGTCGATGCCCAGCCCGGCCAGCGACCCCATCAGGGCGCCGCCGAACGCGCCGACGAGCATGCTGCCGATCGGGCCGCCGAAGATGAAGCCGATCAGCAGCCCCAGCATGCCGCCGCCGAAGACGCCGACCTTGATGCCGCGGTCGACTTCGTTGTGGACGTGAAGCTTCCCCTGCGCGTCCTTCACGACGACGGCCGAGTCATCCAGGCTCAGGCGTCCCTCGTGCTCAACCTGGCTCAGCGTGTGGCGCACGCGTTCGGCCTCATGCGGATCGTCGAAGGTGATGACGATTACGTAGGACATGGGTTTACCTCCAGTGTCGGCTGCTCTACTCCGATTATGCCATATTTTTGACGGCAGGGGAGCGGAGGCGCAGGGGAGCAGGGGAGAACGAGGCTTTCGGTGGCGTTGCTTCTCCCCCGCGCCTACGCCCCCTGCTCCCCGCACTCTTACCGCACGGGCAGCGGCCGCGCCTTCCAGATATCTTCGACGTACTGACGCATGGCCCGGTCCGAAGAGAAGAAACCGCAGCGCGCCGCGTTGAGAATGGATGAGCGCGTCCAGCCGTCAACATGGCCGTAAGCCTCGTCCACACTCGTCTGGCAGTCCACGTAGGCCTGGTAATCGGCCAGCACCATGAACTCATCCCGGTCGAGCAGTGAGCTGACAATAGGCGCAAACAGCGTCGGGTCGCCGTCGGAGAAATCGCCCTTGGCGATCTGGTCGATGGCCCGGCGCAGTTCCGCGTTGGCTTCGTAGTGGTCGCGCGGCCGGTAGCCGGCGGCGCGCAGCGCGAACACTTCCTCCACGCGCATGCCGAACAGGAAGAAGTTCTCCGCGCCGACCCGCTCCAGGATTTCGATGTTGGCCCCGTCATAGGTGCCAATGGTCAGCGCGCCGTTCAGGGCGAACTTCATATTGCCCGTGCCCGACGCCTCCTTGCCGGCCAGCGAAATCTGCTCCGAGAGGTCGGCCGCCGGGTAGATGACCTCGCCCAGCGTCACGTTGAAGTTGGGCAGGAAAGCGACCTTCAGCCGGCCGGCCACCAGCGGGTCAGTGTTCACGGTCGCGCCGACGGCATTGATCAGCTTGATAATCAGCTTGGCCATGTAGTAGCCGGGCGCGGCCTTCGCCCCGAAGATGAACGTGCGCGGCACGATGTCGAGTCCCGGCTCGTCGCGCAGGCGGTTGTAGAGGGTGACGATGTGCAGGGCCTTCAGCATCTGTCGCTTGTATTCGTGCAATCGTTTCACCATCACGTCATACATCGAGTTCGGGTCAACGGTGACGCCGGCCCGGGAATCGATGAGTTTCGCCAGATCGGTCTTGTTGGCGGCCTTCACCGTCCGCCACACCTCGCGGAAGGCTGCATCGTCCACGTAATCTTCAAGCTTCGCGAACTGCTCCAGATCGCGCACCCAGTCCTGGCCGATGCGCTCCGTGACCAGCGCCGAGAGGCGCGGGTTCGCCATGCGCACGAAGCGGCGCGGCGTGACGCCGTTCGTCTTGTTGTTGAAGCGCTCCGGCCACATCTCGTAGAAATCGCGAAAGACGCGTTCCGTCAACAGTTCGGAGTGCAGTTCAGCCACGCCATTGACCGAGAAGCTGCCGACGACGGCCAGGTGCGCCATCCGGACTTGCCGGTCTGGGCCGTCCTCGATGAGCGACATGCGCGACAGGCGAGCGTAGTCGTTGGGGAAGCGCACGCTGACGTCGCCCAGAAAGCGGCGGTTGATCTCGTTGATGATCTCCATGTGGCGCGGCAACAGCCGCTCGAACAGGCTGACCGGCCACTTCTCCAGCGCTTCCGGCATCAGCGTGTGGCAGGTATAGGCGAAAATATGGCGCGTCATCTCCCACGCCTGGTGCCACTCCAGACCGTACTCGTCCATCAGCAGGCGCATGAGTTCCGGGATGGCGACGACGGGGTGGGTGTCGTTGAGCTGGATGACGGCTTTCTCGGCCAGGTCGTCGATAGGATTGCCGCAGCGGAAGAACCGGTTGAGGATGTCGCGCAGGGAGCAGGCGACGAAGAAGTATTCTTGCCGCAGCCGCAGTTCCCGCCCCTGAGGCGTGTTGTCATTGGGATAGAGCACCTTGGAGATAGTCTCACTGTGCACCTTGGCTTCAACGGCCGTGGCATAGTCGCCGATGTCAAACAGGCGGAAGTCGAACTCACGCGTGGCCCGCGCCCGCCAGAGGCGTAGGAAATTGACCGTCGTCGTGCCATAGCCGGGCACCAGCAAGTGGTAGGGCTCGCCCATCACCTGCTCGCCCGGCAACCAGCGAACGTGCAGCCGCCCCTTGGCGTCCTTGCTCTGCACCGTGTGGCCGCCAAAGCCCACGGGAACCATGTTGTCGGGCTGGCGGAACTCCCACGGGTAGTCCAGCAGCAGCCACTCGTCCGGCTGCTCCACCTGATAGCCGTCCTGAAACTCCTGGCGGAAGATGCCATACTCGTAGCGGATGCCATAGCCGACCGCCGGAATGTCGAGCGTCGCCAGCGAATCAAGGAAGCAGGCGGCCAGACGCCCCAGGCCGCCATTGCCCAGCCCCGGCTCTTCGTCGAGCTCGATCAGTTCGTCGAGCGGAAACTGGGAGCCGGCCAGAGCCCGCTCGGCGATCTCGCTCGTCTCGCTATAGAGCAGGTTCTGCGGCAATTGCCGGCCGAGCAGGTACTCGGCCGAGAGATAATAGACAAAGCGCGGATTCACGGCGTAGCGCATGTCTACCGTGCGCCGAAAGCGCTCGACCAGATGATTGCGCACCGTCTGGGCCAGGGCCATGTAAACGTCATACTGGCCGGCGGACTGGGCATTGGAGCCGCGGGCGTAGTAGAGGTTATCAACAATACTCTGCCGGAACGCTTCCGGCGTGCGGCCGGTAGGTTCCGTTGTCGGGTGTTGGATTTCCATTCGTTCTCCAGGGGCCCGCGGCCCGGATCGCCGGGCGCGGGCAACTACCAGTACACAACACCGCCGGGCCGGTGAAGGTTACACAGGCAAGCTTGCTAAACGGGTGAGAGAGGATCAGGGTGCGGGATTATCTTCGTCGACCAGGGCGGCTTTGAGCCGGGCTTCCTCGTCGGGCGGCAACGAACTGCGTAGAACGACGGCGTCAAAGGCGTCGAGCTGGGCCAGCACCGCCGGCTCGTCCCAGCGGTCGATCAGCAGGAAAAGGGCGGATTGGCCGGGTTTAACCGCCTCGCCCACCTCGCGAATAAAGTCGTCGTCGATACCCACGTCGGCGAAGCGGCCGGCCAGCGCGCCCGCGACCGCGCCGACCGCCATCCCCAGCCAGGGCGAGAGGAAGAAGATGCCAACCAGCGCCCCCCACATCGCCCCGCCCAGCGCGCCTGCGCCGACGAGGTGGGTCGCCTGTTGCAGGCGCACCTTGCCGTCGAGGTCGCGCTCAACGACGGCCGCATCACCCAGTTCGATGACGTCGCGCTGCCGCAGTTCGTCCAGCGCGCCGCGCATGGCGTAGGCGGCGTCAGCCGTTGGGAAGACGAAGACGAGCATCTGGGACATAGCGAGTGACGAGTGACGAGCGACGAGTGACGAGTGGTTCGTCACTCGTCACTCGTCGCTCGTCACTGTTCTTATCCTCCGGCGATGGCCTGCGCCGATTGGATAATCGCCTGCCGGGCCAGGTCGAACCACGCGCCGGGGAGGATGCCGAGCAGCAGCGTCGCCAGCGCGGCGACGACCACGGCCGAGGCCAGCGCCGGCCGCACCACCATCTCGCCCTCGCCATCATGCATGTACATCAGAAAGACAACGCGCAGGTAGTAGTAGCCGGAAATGACGCTGGTGACGACGCCGACGAGCGTCAGCCATAGCAAGCCGGCCTCGATGGCGCTGCTGAAGACGTAGAACTTGGCCGCGAAGCCGCCGGTCGGCGGGATGCCGGTCAGCGACAGCATGAAAAAGGCCATGCAGATCGCCATCCACGGATGGCGCTTGCCCAGCCCCTTGTAATCCTCCAATAGCACCCCTTCCTGCTCGCGCCGCTCCACGGCCACAGCCACGGCGAACGCGCCGAGGTTGGTGAAGCTGTAGGCGAACAGGTAGAAGAGGGCCGCGCTGATGCCGTCGGGATTGGCGGCGCTGGCCGCGACAGCGATCAGAATGTAGCCGGCGTGGGCGATGCTGCTGTAGCCGAGCATGCGCTTGATGTTGGGCTGGACGATCGCCAGCAAGTTACCGACGATGAGCGTCAGCGCGGCCAGGACGGACACGGCCGTCGTCCACGTCTCGCCCAGCGCCGGCAGCGCGGCGATGAGGATGCGCAGGAGCGCGGCGAAGCCGCCAACCTTCGAGCCAACGGACATGAAGGCGGTTACGACTGTCGGCGCGCCCTCATATACGTCGGGCGTCCACATGTGGAAGGGCACGGCGGCCACCTTGAAGCCAAAGCCAACCAGGATCATGGCCGCGCCGGCCACCGCCAGCAGCCCGCCGCCGCTGCCCAGAGCGCTGATGACGCCCGGCAGCGCCGTGGTTCCGGCCGCGCCATAAAGCAAGGCGATACCATAGACCAAAATGGCCGAGGAGAATGCGCCCAGGACGAAGTACTTCATCGCGCTCTCTTCCGACTCCGGTCGCGGCCAGGCCAGCCCGGCCATGATGTAGAGCGGGATGGAGAGCAGCTCCAGCGCCAGGAAGATGAGGATGAGATCGTTGGCCATGCCCATGAGCATCATGCCGCTGAGAGAAAAGAGCATGAGCATGAAGAACTCGGGCCGGTTGTGGCCGGTGCGCTGCAGGTAATTGATCGACAGCAGCACGGTCAGGATGCCGGTGATCGCCAGGATGACGTTCAGGGCCACGGCGAAGTTGTCGGCCACAAGCATCGGGAAGCCGCCGGACGGGATGAAGGCGCCACGGTTGCTGTTCCAAAGGACGGCCGAACTGATTAGCCCGCCGAACAGGCCGATCATCGCCAGCACTGGGGCAACGCGACGCGACGTCCCCTCGCGAGCCAGCAGGTCGACGAGCATGATCACCATGCCCGCGCCCGCCACCAGCAACAGCGGCAGCACCACGAGATAATCGATTGCAGGCGCTTGAAAGTCCATATCCCACCTTTGCTAGGGACCAGGTTCCAGGGGCCAGGGGCTAGGGAAGAACGCTCTACCCCTAAGCCCTGGAACCTGGAACCTGGTCCCTTTCCGGTCTTACCCAGACCCGGTTGCTATGAAACGTACTCTGCCCGGCGAAGTCGCCCAGGGCGTCGGAAGTCGTCCAGTTCACGTTGCGGCGCTCGCCGCGGCCGTCGCCGTTCCTGGCCCAGCGCCCCTTGGCGCTGGCGACCACGCCCGGCCGCACGTTGTCCGTGACAATGGCCCGCAGCGTGACACAGCCGCGGCCGTTTTCCACCACTACCAGTTCCCCGTGCCGGATGCCGCGCGCCGCGGCGTCGTCGGGGTGAATCTCAATCGTCGGCGCACCCTCGGCCCGCAACTGGCTCCGGCCATTGCCGAAGCTGCTGCTGGTGAAGTGGTGGGCCGCGGGGCTGATCAGGTCGAGCGCCTCGCTCTCCGGCCAGTTCCGCCGCCTCGCCGCGTCGCTCGCGTCCCGGCCGCCGTCGTCCCACACGCCGCTATAGCCCGGCAGCGGGTCTTGCCCCTCGGCCGCCAGTCGCGCTGAGTATAGCTCAACTTTGCCGCTAGGGGTCGGAAAGCGGCCGTCGGCAAAGGGCGCGTCCGGCCCCACGGCCAGCGGAACCTGCCCCTCGGCCTTCAGCCGGGCCAGCGTCACCCCTTCCAGGAACGGGTTGCGCGCCGCTGTGGCCCTCAGCACTTCGGCAATGACCTCGTCCACGTCTTGCCGCAGCCAGGGCTCGTCGAAGCCCATCTCGGCCGCCAGCAGGCGCATCACGTCCCAGTTACTCTTGCTCTCGCCCAGCGGCGGGATGGCCGGATGGTTGTAGCGCAGCAGCGTGTGGCCGTAGGCCTTATGTAAATCGGCCTGCTCCAGGTTCGACGTGGCCGGCAGGACGATGTCGGCATAAGCGGCCGTGTCGGTCGGAAACAGCTCGTGGACAACGGTGAACAGGTCGTCGCGCATCAGCCCGCGGGCGATGGCCCCGGCGTTGGGGGCAATGGCCGCCGGGTTGCTGCCAAAGACGTAGAGGCTCATGATCGGCGGGTCGGTCACTTCGCCCAGCAGCGCCGCGCCGAGGCGGTTCATGTTGACCACACGGCCGGGCGGAGGGCATTCGGTCCACTTGTTGACCGCTTCCCCGTCCCACGGCACGTAGCCGCTGGTACTGTAGGCCAGCCCGCCGCCGCGGACGCCGTATTGTCCGGTCAGCGCCGGCAGGGCGCAGATGGCTCGCGTCGTCTGCCCGCCCATCGGGTTGCGTTGCAGGCCGTCGGCGATCTTGATCAACGCCGGCTTGCTGGCCGCGTAGAGCCGCGCCAGCCGGACGACGTCCTCGACCGGCAGCCCGGCGATCTCGGCCGCGCGCTCCGGCGGGAACTCGGCCAGCCGCGCCCGCAGCTCCGGCCAGCCGACGGTATGGGCCGCCAGCCACGCCTCGTCGTGCAGCCCTTCGCTAACGATCACGTGGGCCATGCCCAACGCCAGCGCGCCGTCGCTGCCGGGCCGCGGCGCGACGTGCCAGTCGGCCGTGCGCGCCGTGCGCGTCCGTCGCGGGTCGATGACGACGACCGTGCAGCCGCGCCGCTGCGCCTCCTTCAGGTAGGGCATGAAGTGCGGCGCGGTGGAGGCGGGGTTGTGGCCCCAGATGAGGATGAGGTTGCTGTGGGCCGTGTCGGCGTAGGGCACGGCCCAGCGCGCCCCCACCGTCCGCTCGACCGCGTACTGCGCCGCATCGCCGCAGATGGCCCGCTCGAGCTGGCTCGCGCCGAGGCGGTTCCAGAAGCGGCCGTTGCAGACGGTCATCTGCACCAGGCCGAGCGTGCCGCTGTAGCTATAGGGCAGGATGGCCTCGGCCCCGTAGCGGGCGATGATGTCGCGCCAGCGGCCGCCGATCTCGGCGATAGCCTCATCCCAGCTAAATGGCGCGAACTGCCCGGAGCCTTTCGGCCCCACGCGGCGCAACGGCGTCGTCAGGCGGTCGGGGTGGTAGACGTGCTCCAGGTACGGCCGCACCTTGCCGCACAGCCAGCCGTCGGTCACGGGGTGGTCGGGGTCAGCATAGAAGGCGACCGCGCGGCCGTCCTCGACCTCCGTGATCGTCCCGCAGGTATCGGGGCAGTCGTGGGGGCAGGCGCCGCGGATGAGGAGTTTGGGTGGGGCTTGTTGAAGCTGAGCCAACCTAATCCTCCAAATTCCGCGAACTCCCGTCCGCCCGCCGCGGCGCCATCGCTTCCGCCAGCCGGGCGAACGGGCGCTGCTGCACAATGGTTTGGTCGGGCAGGAGTTGGACGAAGTTGAACGCCGGCATGGCGTCGTAATCCGCCTTGATCATCTCCTCGTTGGGCCAGGTGGTGAAGCCGGCGAAGGTGCTGGCGACGGCGCAGTAGAAGATGCCGTCGCGCACCGTCTGGGTCGAGTTGTGGATGTGGCCGTAGAACACCCCGCGCAGCCGCGCCCGTGCCGGCAGCAGCGCCCGGTGCATCTCCTCGCCGTTGTAGATGAGCATGTTGGCGTCCATCCACGGCGAATTGAGCCGCACGGCGGGGTAGTGGGTGAAGATGGTCAGCGGCGGGCCGTCGGGCGCGGCCTCGCGCCGCAGCACGTCCATCTGCTGCGCCGAGAGGTAGCCGCGCGGGTCAATGGCGTCCGGGCCGCGGGCGTCGAGCACCAGGAAGCGCCAGCCGCGCACCTCGAAGGTGTAGGAGAGCGTGTCGGTCCCCGGTTGGCAGTCCGTTTTCGGCCCCATCGTCATGTAGCGGTGGATGTCGGCCGACGTGTCGTGGTTGCCTGTGGCGTAGTAAATCGGCACTTCCAGCGCCGCGAACGTCTCCGCCGCCAGCCGGTAGGCCGCCTCCGTCGGGTTGGTCGTCACGTCCCCGGTGTGGACAACGAAGTCCGGCCGCAGCGGCAGGTTGTTGACCATGTCGATGACGTGCCGGGCGTAGGGCAGCGTCCGGTGCCCCTGCCGCGCGTACTCCGCCGTCGGCCCAAAGTGGGTGTCCGAGAGGTGGACGAAGTAAACGGGATCCATGGGATGAAGGGGCGAGGTTCCAGGGGCCAGGTTCCAGGGGAAGAAGCGCTCTTCCCTGGAACCTTGAACCTGGAACCTAGAACCTACCGGAGCGCCACCACGCTGCGGCCGATATCGGCTACGAGCGCGCCGACACTACTGTCCA
>CAZSOD010000112.1:0-11796 GCA_964608255.1 uncultured Ardenticatenaceae bacterium | reverse complement strand
CGGCCTCTGCCAGACGGGCGAACGCGCGCGCCGCCATGCCGTCGGGAATACCCGTGGCCCGCGCGAGCTCCGGCTCCCAGAGGGTGTAGCCGGCGGGCATCGTCGCGCGCAGCAGAGCGATGTGGGCCAGCGACCGTTGCCCCGCGGCGCGCAGGTCGCTCCCGCGGGCGGCAACACCGACGGCGAGGGTTAGCAACACCAGGGCCAGCACCCAGAAGCGGGCTGAGGGACGCGCGACCCGGGCCGCGGCCGCTTCAGCCGCCTCCACCTTGACCGTGCCAACCGGCGTGCGTGCCATCTCACTTGCCCCTGTCTGTTCGTGGCGACGGGCGGAAGCCGCCGTCGGCCGCTGGGAGGGTATCACAATTCGCGCCATTTGCCTCCGCGACGGCCAATCACGGGCGATCACCTGCGCCCTGGGCGGCCAGCGCCCCCTTGGCCGGGATCGCCAGAGGCGACGTCGCGGCGATCATGTTAGCCGGCCACCGGCCGGGGGCAACCGGCTGGCCGTCGATACTCGCAAACCAGACGTAGCCGTGGGTCCGCAAAAGGTCGTAAATCGACTGGGGATTTTCGTGCATCTCGATTACCACGGTCGGCCGCCAAGTACCCAGCAGGCGCGTCGCGCCCTGCAAGACCCCATAGTCCGCGCCGTCGGTATCGATTTTGAGGAAGCGCACCGGCGAACCCGGCGAAGCCTCCACGACATCATCGACGGCGACCAGGGCCTGATTAGACCGCGGCCCGGCCCCGCGGCTCACCAGGCGCACCACGGCCTCCATTTCGTTAGCCGCAATGGTGCCGGCCAGCGTACCGGCGATGTCGGGGTCGATTTCGAAGGAAAAGACGCGTCCCCCGGGGCAAACGCTGTGGGCCATGACCATCGTCACGAAGCCATAGTTCGCGCCCACATCTATGGCGGTGTCGCCCGGCCGCAAGAGCGAGCGCGCCAGACGGCACAGCGTGTTCTCGACGCCTCGCTCCCGCGCATTCTGGAACTTGCGATAGGGCGCGCGGAAGGTGAAGCGCAGGTCCTCCCAGGCAATTTCGCCCTGCTCCTGGCGCGACTGCCCGTCCGGGCGAAGGAGGTAGTTGCGTAGCGGCTCCGTCAGGCGCGAGCCGCCGAGCGATTCCTGAAGCGACACCGGCAGAGTCCGGCGCAGCAGAGCGTAGAAATGGTAGTGCGCTTTGGTCATGAGTGTTCAACCCCTCGGCCGGCGGCAGAGTCCTAGCGGCGCAAATAGCGCTCGTTCCACAGGGCCAGCGTCAAAATGGACCACAGCGGCAGCGTCCGGTTAGCCCGTCCGGCGACGTGGTCGGCCAGCAACCGGGCCATCGCCGGCCGGTCGAACGGCAGGCCCAGCAGGTCGCCCCGTTCCAGCACCACATCCTCAAAGACAGGCCGCAGCGGGCCGCGCAGCCATTCGTCCATTGGCACGCCAAAGCCGCGCTTGCCGCCGGTCTGAATGCCGGTTTCGCGTTCCAATGCCCGGCGCAGCGGCAGTTTGCCCGTATCGGCGGCCACGTCGAGACAACTGCGCCAATCCACGCGCGCCGCCACGTCGAGTACCTCCCGATCCAGCAGCGGCACGCGCACTTCCAGCGAATGATACATGCTGGCCCGGTCGACCTTGAGCAGAATGCGATCGAGATGGCTATAGAGTTCATTCCAGCGCAGCCACTGGGCGGTCTCGTCCTGCCGCCAGCCATCGTACCGGTAAGGCGTCCAGGAGTCCGGCAGGTCTGCCAAATCGGGCAGCACTTTGGCCCGCGCCTGGTCGGGAAACCAGGTGTGGCGGGTCAGGTACCAGTCGCCGATGGTCGGCCAGCGCAAGTTGCGCCGGCTATCGTCGCCAGCCAGGGCGCGAACGGCATGCGCGGCATTGCGCTGCCACCGCGGCCGCCGGAACGACTCGGCCAGCGCCAGCACCGGAGCCATGCGGAACGCATAGCCCCAGAAAAGCTCATCGCCGCCGTCGCCAGAGAGCATGACCGTCACCTCGCGCCGCGCCAAACAGGCGACAAGCATCGTCGGGAAGATCGAGTAGTCGGCCATCGGCTCGCTACAGGCTTCGACCACACGGTCGAGCCAGACCAGCGCGCCGTCGGCCGTGGCCTGTTCCACGACGTGGCGCAGAGCCAGGCGGCGGGCATATTCGGCGGCGTCGGCCGACTCGTCGAGCGGGCTGTTGCCGTTGCCGATGGTGAACACCGTGGGGCGAGGCGTTCCGTTGCCGTCGGCCACCCGCGCGGCCTTGGCCGCCACCAGCGGCGAATCGATGCCGCCGGAAAGGAACGCGCCCAGGGGCACGTCGCTGACCATCTGGCGGCGCACGGCGGCGTCCACGGCGGCGTCCACGGCCTCATAAGCCGCCTCGCCGCGCAGATCGGGCTCGGCGTAGACGGGGAAGGCGTAGTACCGGCCCCGGGCGATTGCCCCGTCGGCCGTGGCCTCTAGCCAGCCGCCCGGTTCAAGCATCGCCGTGCGCTCCAGCAGGCCGTAAGGCGCGGGGACGTAACCGCGCCGGAAGTAGATCGCCAGCGCGCCCGGCGAGACGGCCAACCCGGCGCTCCAGGGGTGGGCGAGCAACTGGTCGTATTGCGAGGCGAACAGCAACCCCTCGGTCGACTCCAGCACGTAGAGCGGCTTGATGCCCATAGGGTCGCGGGCCAGCAGGAGCGAGCCGCGCACGGCATCGTAAAAGCCGAGCGCGAACATGCCGTTGAAGCGCGCCAGCGCGTCGCGGCCCCAGTGGATGAGCGCGCGCAGGACGACTTCGGTGTCGCCACTGGTGCGGAAGGGGATGCCCGCGCGCTCCAGTTCGGCGCGCAATTCGCGGAAGTTGTAGAGCTCGCCGTTATAGACGAGGGCATACCGGCCGTCGGCCAGCATCGGCTGGTTGGCCGCGGGCGACAGGTCGAGAATGGCGAGGCGACGGAAGCCCAGCCGGCAACGGTCATCAGCCCAGTAACCGGCGTCGTCCGGCCCGCGGCGGGCCATCAGGTCGATCAGGCGCGCGAAGTCGAACGCCTCCACCGCGGCCGACCGCCCGTAACGTAGTTCGCCGACAATGCCGCACATCTAGCGCTTGCTGATC
Source organism: uncultured Ardenticatenaceae bacterium (assembly GCA_964608255.1). GTDB lineage: Bacteria > Chloroflexota > Anaerolineae > Promineifilales > Promineifilaceae > Promineifilum. The sequence goes on along the minus strand of CAZSOD010000112.1, from coordinate 8,698 downwards.
CCCGGCGGGAAGGCCGCCATCTGCTCGGCCGAGGGCATAGCCCCCCGACGCACGAAGACCCAGTAAGAGCGATCCTGATACCAGTCGTTGCGCACGATGCCGATGCGCTCGTAGCGCGCCTGAAACTCCGGCAGGGCGTAGAGCGCCTCGTGCTGGCCGTAGAAATCGGGCTCGGTCAGCGAAAAGGCGGTGAATACGACCACGTCCGGGTCAACCGCAAAGAAATACTCGGGCGACCAGCCGTTCTCGGCGATGGCGCGGTCGGTCAGCGACTCGGGGTTGATGTCGATGGTGCGCAGCCCGGAGAAGTAGGGCGTCGCACCCACGTCGCTCATCGCCAGCGTGCTGCCGGGGGCGACGGCGGCGCGCAGCCAGCGGCCGAGCGCCACCTGTGACTCCTGCGTCGCCGCCTGCAACTGCTGGCTGTCCAGCCGCAACACGGCGAGGCTGAACAGGCTGACGATGCCTATCGTTAGCCCGAGCAGGGCGTAACCGGCGTCGGCCCGCCGTCCGGTCGCGTTGCCGCGCAGCGCCGGGCCGAGCAAGGCCAGCGGGATGGGCAGGAGGCCGACCAGCGGCGCGTAGTAGCGCATCCCCGGCATCCAGTCCACGAAGGTGAAATAGAAGGCGGCGTAGACGAGGGCAAGGACGAAGGCCGTCCACTCCAGCGTTCGCGCGCGGCGCTCCGCCAGCGCCACACCGGCCAGCGCCGGAACGCCCAGCGCCAGGTAGTAATAGACCAGCGGCGCGTAGTAATTCGACTGGCGCAGAAAGAACTGGCGCAGATTGGCGATCCCCGCGTCGACCAGGGAACGATCGACGACGCCCTTCGACAGAAAGGGCGTCGGCCAAAAAGCGCCGAAATAGGCGATACGCGCGATGTGGTAGGCCGCCAGCAGGACGGCGAACAGCAGGCCTCCCACCAGCAGCGCCCGGCCGAGCGCCCGCCGCCCCGGCCCGGCGCGCCATTCAAACAGGACGGCGCACACGGCGATCACCGGGAAGGCCAACGCGCCCTCCGGTCGGGTTAGCGCCAGCAGGACTCCGATCAGGCCGAGCGTGAGCCCGCGGGCGGGGGCGGGCCGCGCCAGCAACCCGTCGAGCGCCAGCGCCAGCACCAGCAGCAGCGCGGCAAACAGCGCCGTCTCCATGCCGGACACGGCGTAGAGGACAAGCGGCGCGCCGGCGGCCAGAAGCGCTACGGGCAGCCCCAGGTGCAGCCCCGAATAGCCGCGCCGCCGCAGCAGCCACCACAGCAGCACGACGCCGGCCGCGCCGGCAACCACGCCCAACCCGACGGCCGCCGTCTCCGTCGCCACGCCCGTCCGCGCCGCCCCGGCCAGCAGGACGATCCACAGGAAGTTGCTATAACCCTCCACCGGCGGCTCGTCCACGTTGAAGCGCAGGCCGTCGCCGGCGGCCAGATGGTCGGCGTAGCGAAAGGTGATGTAGGAGTCGTCGGGGACGAACGGAGCCATCTGCGAGGCGAACAGCGCGAACACAAGGAGCGCCGCAGCCAGCGCCAGCGCGTCGGCCAGCCGTGTGCGCGCGCGCGCCACGGGCAGCAGATCAGCGGCGGAAGCGGCAACGGGTTTGGCGGTCATCGCGCCGCCCGTTGCGCCACGGCCGGACGGGCCGCGGCCATGCCGGCTCGTGCCTCGTCCCGGGCAAAGCGCCAGCGCCCCAGAGGGCCCAGGACGCCGAAGTACTTCACGTCCGTCTCGGACGGGCCGTTGAAGTTCAGTTTCAGGCGAATGTCGCCCCGACTGAGCCAGCCCTGGCGGTGGACGCCCAAGACCAGGTCCATGTAGAAGTGGCCGGGGCGAAAGGCGTCGGCCGGCACTTCATAGACCGATTCATACGCTCCCGGCGCGCGCACGTCCATGCCCGCCGCTTCCAAATCATAGGTGCGGTAGATGCGCGTGCCGTCGCCGGAGAACACGTCAAAGCCAATGAGCAGGTTCTTCAGCGGTTGCAGCACGTCGTAGCGCAGGTGGACGGTGACCGGCTTGCGGTTGTCAACGAACTCGCCGATGTCGTAGCCGTCCTGCGCCACGCGCAGTTCCTTCAGACAGATTTTGTCGCCAAAGGTGACGGGCTCCGGCAACGGATCGCTGAAGTACTGCTCCAGGTAGGTCTCGATGACCTCGGCCGGCGCGCCGGTGGCGACGAGCCGCCCCTGCTGGAGTAGTAGCGCCCGGTCGCAAAGCCGCTGGATGACCTGCATGTTGTGGCTGACCAACAGCACGGTACGGCCGACCTTGGCCACGCCGTCCATCTTGTTCAGGCACTTCTCCTGGAAGGCGGCGTCGCCCACGGCCAGCACCTCGTCCACCAGCAGGATTTCCGCCTGCAAGTGGGCCGAGACGGCGAAGGCCAGCCGCACGCGCATGCCGCTGGAGTAGCGCTTCACCGGCGTCTCGATGAACTTCTCCACCTCGGCAAAAGCCACGATCTCGTCGAACTGGCGGTCGACCTCGGCCTTGCGCATGCCCAGGATCGTGCCGTTCAGGTAGACGTTCTCGCGCCCGGTCAGCTCGGGGTGGAAGCCGGTGCCGACTTCCAGCAGGCTGGAAACGCGGCCGTTGATGGTGATCCGGCCGCGGGTGGGCGGGGTGATGCGCGACAGGATTTTCAGCAAGGTGCTCTTGCCCGCGCCGTTGCGGCCGATGAGGCCCACCACCTCGCCCTGGTTGACGGTGAAGGACACGTCGCGCAGGGGCCAGATCACGTCCTCGGCGTCGTCGGCGCTGACCTGGCTCAGCCGGCGCAACTGCCGGAAATTGGTCAGCGGCGAGGACACCCAGGCCAGCGCCGACTGCATCAGCGTGTCGCGGCGCTTTTCCTTCAGGCCGATGTGGTATTGCTTGGCCACGCCCTCGGCGACGATAGCCGCTTCCGGGGCGTGGCGTCCGTTGCTGCGTTCGGTCATGACAGGCAAATCCATGAGACCCGCGCCGCGCTAGGCCACGTCGGCGAAGTAGACCTCGGTGCGGCGAAAATAGAAAAGGCCGGTGACGAAGATGACCAGCGCCGAGAGCGCGCCGGCGGCGATCATTTCCCAGGGCATCGGCCCGGTATCCAGCAGGGCGACGCGAAAGCCCTCGATGACGCCAACCATCGGGTAGAGGCCAAACAGGACGCGGCCAGCCGGCCCGAAGCGCTCGTCAATAAGCGACGCCGACCAGACCACCGGCGCGGCGTACATCAGAATCTGGGTCACAAAAGGCATGGCGTGTTTCACGTCGCGGTACTTCACCGACATGGCCGCGAACCACAAGCCCATGCCCGCGGTCGCCAGCATCATGAGGGCGATGAGCAGGGGCAGGTAGAGCAGTTTCGGCGTCAGGGGGATGCGGAACCAGGCCAGGAGCACAAAGACGATGACAAACGAAATGAAGAAGTCGACCAGCTTGGAAAACACCGGCGTCATCGGAAACGTCAGGCGGGGGACGTAGACCTTCGTCAGCATGTCGGTGTTGTTGACCAGGCTGAGCGCGGCGGCCGACAGCGCCGTGCTGAAGTAGAGCCACGGGACGAGCGCGGCATAGCTGAAGATGGCATAGGGCACGCCGTCGCTGTCCACCTGGGCCAGGTCGCCAAAGATGACAGTGAAAATGACCATGCTCAGCACCGGCCGCAGGATGGCCCAGCCGAAGCCCAGCACCGTCTGCTTGTACAGCACCTTGATGTCGCGGTCGACCAGAAAATAGAAGAGGTCGCGGTAGTCGCGCAGCTCGCGCCAGTTGACGAGCTGCCACCCGCGTACCGGTTCAATAACGATGGGTTCGGACTTCATGTGCATTATCTTCAGTGACTTCAGACTCGCGCGGCAGGTTCCCACGGGTGGAAGCGCCGCCCTTACCAACTTACCATATACGCCCGGATAACGAATGAAGGGCTTGTGAATCCCCGGTGAACTTTGCGTAAAAGGGGAGCGGGGGTGGATGACACATCATGGGCGGCCATTATAATAGGCTGGTAAGTGACTAATCACATCCCTGCAGGTGGGAACCCATGTCCGTCCGGAAACTTAGCCCGCTGATGTATACCAAAACGCAGATCACCCCTGAAATGACGGGCTGGCCCGGGCCAGGCAATCCCGGCCTGCGCAGTTATACCACCGAAGCCCGGCGCATTGCCCAGCTCGTTTGGCACGGCGAGTTCCAGACGGGACTTAATCGCACCCAGAGCTTGGTGGCGAACTTCTGGAACTTCCAGGTTCGGGCCGGCCAGGACAACGCCGAATGTCCATGCTGCGGCTGGCGCGGCCCCGCATTTCTCTCGTTGAGCAACTGGCGCGCCGTCCAACCCAACTCGCGCTGCCCGCGCTGTGATTCGCGTTCGCGCCACCGCGGGCTGGCGCTGCTGCTGCCCGACGTGCTGCGCGACAAGCCTGCCGGCTTAAGCCTGGTCTTCGCTCCCGAGCGCGCCCTCATGAGCCATCTCAACCGGCAGATCAGCGAGCCCATTGTGACGACCGACTACCTGCGCACGGACGTTCACTTCCCTGGCGAAGATATACAATGTTTGAGCTTTGCCGACAACAGCTTTGCTTTCCTGATGTGCAATCACGTTCTGGAGCATATTCCGGACGATCAGGCGGCGCTAAACGAATGCGCGCGGGTCCTGAAAGAGGATGGCATCGCCGTGTTCACCATTCCGGGCGACTTCGAGAAGCGGGCAACGTGGTACTTTGAGAAACCGGATTCGAACGGCCATATGCGCCATTATGGGCTGGACGTCGTCGACAAGATGCGCGCGGCGGGCTTCCGCCAGGTCACGCCGGTGGACATGAGCGCCGACCGCCCGCCCCGCCTCCATATTCATCCCGGCGACTACGCCTTCATCTGCCGCAAGTAGCACCGTCTCTTCCGAGACGCGGCGCCCGGCCCAAAACAAAAAACACCCCCCGTCAGAACCGGGGGGTGTTTCCGTTTTTATGAACCAATCGCTTCAACCCCGACGCTTACAGCGTATGATCGCCCGGGGTCATGAGAGCAGCGCCGGTGGAGTAGAAGGTCAATTCAAATACTGGCGCAAGTGTCCGGCAAAACCGGGGTGGCGCAGCTTGCGCAAGGCTTCCTTCTCCAGTTGCCGGATGCGCTCGCGCGACAGACCGAACATTTCGCCGACCTCTTTCAGCGTGCGCGATTCGCCGTCCTGGAGGCCATAGCGCAGGCGCAAGATGCGCGCCTCGCGCGGCGTCAATTGGTCAAGGATGTCGCCGATCTCTTCGGTCAGCATCGTCTGGGCCACGGACTCGGCCGGGGCCGGCGCCTCGATGTCCTCGATGAAATCGCCCAGTTCGGCGTCGGACTCATCGCCGACAGGCCGCTCCAGATGCACCGGCTGGCGGCTCGTGCGCAACATCCAGCGCACACGGTCGGCCGGCAGGTCCATGTTCTCGGCGATCTCCTCAGCCGTCGGCTGGCGACCGTACTCCTGCTCCAGTTCCTGCGCCACCTGGTAGAGCTTGCTGATGCGCCCGCCGAGGTGGGCCGGAATGCGGATGGTGCGGCCGTGGTTAGCCAGCGCACGCGTGACAGCCTGACGGATCCACCACGTCGCATAGGTGCTGAAACGGTTGCCGCGGCGATAGTCGTACTTTTCGACCGCCTTCATCAAGCCCACGTTGCCTTCCTGGATCAGGTCGAGGAATTGCAGGCCGCGGCCGCGATACTTCTTGGCGATGCTGACGACGAGGCGCGTGTTGGCGCGAATCAAATGGGCGCGAGCCGCGTCGCCGATCTCACGGGCGTTCACCAGCCGGTCGATCTCGTTCAGGTCGGCGATACCGCCCGCGTCCAGCCGGTCGCTGGCCGCCCGCCCGGCCTCGATCTCCATCGCCAGATGGACCTCTTCCTCGGCCGAGAGCAGACCCTGCTGCCCCATCTCGCGAAAATACAGGCCAACGGAGTCGTCGATCGGCACGTTGCTCAGGTCGAACAGGGGCGCGTCATGGGAGCGGACGCGCACCGGGCGAACCGGACGCGTTTCTTCGGGCACCTCCAGATCAGCCAAGCCGTCGTCGGCCTCGTCTTCACCACCCTCATCCAGCGCCACCGCGACAACGTCATCCTCGTTCTCGTAAATTGCAATCCCGAGCGTTTGCGCTTCCTCTAGCAAGGTTTCCAGAAGGGTGATATTATTCTCAATCTCAGGCAGCGCTTCCAGAATCTGATCGTAAGTAAGGTAACGCTGTTCGATGCCCTCGTTAATAAGCGCATTCAGAACTTCCATCTCGTCGGACAATGGCTCGTTCAGATCAGTCATTGGATAATAGTCCCTTACGGTTTCCCTTTGATCTCTACCTGTGGCCGACCGCTGCCGGCAGCACGGAAGAAGCGCCGCCTCGCTTGCGCGGCTACCGGCAAACGTCACTCAACTGATTGTGCAACGTTGGGCGGGCCAACACCACGCCGCTTCCTCTTCCACTAGTAGATCAAAGGTGCAGTCTAGCATAAGCGATAGACAAAAGTCAATAGGTTGACCGCTGACTACACGCAGAAATTGACGCGTTGCGCCATCGCCCTTGCCTATCGTCATTATGCTCTAGACGCCGGGATGCACCTTCCTGTATACCTCGCCTGTGATTTGCTTAACTGTTACTTAAGCGGCCCATCAGCTATAATGGCGTCCGCGCCTGGATCACGTATTGGTGCGATAGTTCACCTTCTTGGGTCTGTGACCGGCTCGTTGGAGCCGGCTGAAGATATCCTTATTCACGCCGAGAGGAGGTTTGTGTGAAGAGTATCCGATTGTTAACCCTTATTCTGCTCTTATCCCTGATGGTGGGCCTCGTGGCCTGCGGTGGGGATGAGGAGGCGACCCAGGCCACGATCGAGCCAGCGGCGACGACGGCTGTCGTCGAAGCCGCGCCAACCGAAGCCCCGGCCCCCACGGTTGAACCCACGGCCGCCGGCCCGCTGCCCGCCGCTTCCTTCCAGGACGCGGTCAAGGCCACGGTCCAGATCGAGGCCCAGGGCAGCTTTATGGACCCGCAATTCGGCATGCAGCTCAACAGTGCCGGCCGCGGTTCGGGTTTCATCATTGATCCGTCCGGCATTGCCGTCACCAACAACCACGTCGTCACCGGCGCGGCCTTCCTGAAGGTCTTCGTTCAGGGCTATAGCGAGCCCCTGAACGCCAAGGTGTTGGGCGTGTCCGAGTGCTCCGATCTGGCCGTAATCGATATCGAGGGCGATGGTTACCCGTTCGTCGAATGGAACACCACCCCCGTTAGCCTTGGCACGGAGATCTATGCCCTGGGCTATCCGCTGGGCGACCCGCAGCCGACCCTGACCCGTGGCGTCATCTCCAAGGTGCAAACCAGCGGCGAGACGAGCTGGGCATCGGTCGACCACGTTCTGGAACACGACGCGACGATCAACCCCGGCAACTCCGGCGGCCCGCTGGTGACGACCGACGGCAAGGTGGTCGGCGTCAACTACGCCGGCGCGTCCGACGTGAACCAGTACTTCTCCATCAGCGCCGCCGACGCGCGCTCCGTCGTTGAGCAACTGCGTAGCGGCACCGACCTCGACTCTATCGGTATCAATGGCGAAGCGGTCAGCACCGATGACGGCAGCACCACCGGTATCTGGGTGGCCTCAGTTGAGTCCGGTTCGCCGGCCGACAAGGCGGGCATCCGCGCCGGTGACGTCATCACCTCCCTGGAAGGGCTGGTGCTGGCAACCGACGGGTCGATGGCCGACTACTGCGACATCCTGCGCAGCCGCAACTCGACGGACACAATGTCCGTAAGTGTCTGGCGCACCGGTACCGACGAGACGTTCGAAGGGCAGTTGAACGGCCGCGCGCTTGAACTGGCGACCTCCTTCGCCCAGCAAGTGGATGTACCCGATTCCGGCGGCGATACCGGCGGCAGCGGCGGTGACAGCGGCGCCACGTACACCAACTACGTCGGCATCTACGACGACTCGCAGGCGGTCTACGTGGAAGTACCCCAGGAGTGGACGGACGTCAGCGGCGCCAACTGGGTCGGCGACGACGGCACGGTTCTGGGCAGCGAGTTGAAGGCGTCGACCAACATCGCCGGCTTCGAGGGCGATTACGTGACGCCTGGTGTGGACATCATCGCCTCGCCCGGCCTGGGCGGCAGCACGATGGACGAACTTGTCGACTTCTACGACTATTCGACCGACTGCACCTACGACGGCCGCTTCGACTACTCCGACCCGGTCTTCACCGGCCGCTACGACCAGTACTCGAACTGCGCCGGCCAGGGCAGTGTGATTATCGTCCTGGCGGCGGAACCGGCCGACAAGACCTACGCGGTCATTGTCGAGGTGCAGGCTGTTACCGAAGCCGACCTGGACGCGCTCGACCACATCCTGAACACGTTCAACGTGGTGGGAACGCTGCCGGGCCAGTAAGCAGATAGGGCGGCTCTCCCGCTCCCCTGCTCTTTTTCCACAACCTGCCTACAGCTTTCGACTCCGGTCCCGCGCCAGCCAGCGGTTCACTAATTCCTCAATGCGGTCGGCGCGCTGGCGCACCACGGTGCATTCCGGCAGCGCCTCCAGAAACATGCTGCCGTAGCGCTTGGTCAGCAGCCGCTTGTCGAGGCAAATGACGATGCCCTCGTCTGTCGCCCGGCGGATGAGCCGGCCGAAGCCTTGCCGGAAGCGCAGCACCGCCTCGGGGATGGAGTACTCGAAGAACGGGTTCTCAT
>CAZSOD010000111.1:0-11801 GCA_964608255.1 uncultured Ardenticatenaceae bacterium | reverse complement strand
TCGTCAGCGCGCCGGCCAGTTGTTTCTGGTCGACGTCGTGCTGGTAGAGGCCGACGCCGATGCTCTTCGGGTCGATCTTGACCAGTTCGGCCAGCGGGTCTTGCAGCCGCCGGCCGATTGACACTGCGCCGCGCAGCGATACGTCGAGGTCGGGCAGTTCGGCCCGGGCCAGTTTGCTGGCGCTGTAAACGCTGGCCCCCGATTCGCTGACGACGACGTAGTGCAGGTCGGTGCGGTCGCGGGTCAGCCCGGCGACCAACTGCTCCGTCTCGCGCGAGGCGGTGCCGTTGCCGATGGCGATGAGCGTCACGCCATGACGGCCGATGAGGTCAAACAGCGTCCGGCGTGCATCATCGGTTTTGTTCTGCGGCGGGTGGGGGTAGATAGTTACCGTCTCCAGGACGCGCCCGGTCGCGTCCATAACGGCGGCTTTGCAGCCCGTGCGGTAGCCGGGGTCCAGGCCGAGGACCGTGTGGCCCGCCAGCGGGGGCTGGGTCAACAGGGCGCGCAGGTTGCGGGCGAACACTTCGATGGCGTGGCGCTCGGCCGTTTCGGCCAGTGCGCGGCGCACGTCGCGCTCGACCGCCGGCAGCAGCAGCCGCTTGGCCGCGTCTTCCATCGCCGCTTGCAGCTCCGGCGCCAGCGGCGACAGGCGGTCGGGGCGGAAGTGGCCGCGGATCGCCAGCAGCCACTCGGCCTCCGGAACGCTGATGCTGGCGCGCAAGGTCTTCTCCGCCTCGCCCCGGTTGATGGCCAGCACCTGGTGGGGGCGCAGGCGGGGCACGGGCAGCTCAAACTCGTAGTAAAGCTCGTACACACCGCGCTCGTCGGCCGCGCCCTCGACGCGCTCGCAGGCCAGCACGCCGACCTGCATGGCCCGCTCGCGCAGCCGGCCGCGCACAACGGCGTGGTCGCTAATGAGTTCGGCGACGATGTCGCGCGCCCCGGCCAGCGCCTCCTCAACCGTTGGGACGGCCTCACTCCGGAACGGCTCGGCCAGTTGGGCGGCCGTCTGGGTCGTGCGCGGCTGGCCCAGTATCAACCCGGCGAGCGGCTCCAACCCCTTCTCGCGGGCGATGCTGGCGCGCGTGCGCCGTCGGGGCCGGTACGGCGCGTAAAGGTCCTCCAGCGCCGTCATGGTGACGGCGGCTTCAATGCTTGCCCGCAGTTCAGTCGATAGCTTGCCCTGCTCCTCGATGGAGGCCAGGATACTGGCGCGGCGCTCATCGAGCGCGCGGAGCCGTTCGATCTGCTGCGCAATGTGGAGCAACTGCTCCTCGTCTAGCGTGCCCGTCGCCTCCTTGCGATAGCGAGCGATGAACGGGATGGTATTGCCACTGTCGAGCAAGGCGACGGTCGCGGCGACCTGCTCCGGGCGGATACTCAACGCGGTGGCGATGATGCGTTCGTGCGACATAGTTCTCTCTCTTGAGTCAGACCGGATCATACGACGCATTTTCTCAGAGACAAAGCGATGCTGTCGTGCGGTTCGCCCACCCGCGTTCAATTACCTCCGGTTGTATGGCCCGCCCACCGTTGCTAGAATGACCCTGAGGCGTGGCCCGTTTCCCGTAACCTGTCACGTCTGGACGACCAATGCCCTATCACATTCTCGTCGTCGAAGACGACCTCACCTTGCGCGATACCCTGGAGTACAATCTGCGCAATCAGGGCTACGCAATCACCACCGCCGCTAACGGTTACCGGGCTCTCGAACTGGCCCGCAGCCAGTCGCCTGACCTGGTCCTGCTCGATCTTATGCTGCCAGGGATCAACGGCTTTGAGGTCTGCCGCATTCTCCGCAAGGAGTTGAGCATGCCAATCATGATGCTAACGGCGCGGACGGAGGAAGTAGACAAGATCATCGGTCTGGAAGTTGGCGCCGATGACTACCTGACGAAGCCGTTCAGCATGCGCGAGTTGCTCGCTCGCGTGAAGGCGCTGCTGCGGCGGGTGGAGCTGACTCGCGGCGATCTGGCGACCGTGGCCGGGCCTGCGGACGCCGCACACGACGCCGGCGCGCTCCCATCCTTACCGCTTAGCTTCGGCAATCTGGTCATTGATGAGACACGGCGCGAGGTCCGGCTTGACGGACAGCCAGTGCGGGTCAAGCCGAAGGAGTTCGACTTGCTGCTGTTCCTGGCGCGCAATCGGGGCGTGGCCCTGTCGCGCGATCTGATCCTGGAGCGAGTCTGGGGTTGGACATTCGACGGCAACAGCCGGACGGTAGATGTCCACGTACGGTGGCTGCGCGAGAAGATCGAGCCTAACCCCGCCGAGCCGGCGCGCATCGTCACCGTTCGCGGCATGGGCTACCGCTTCGAGGGGTAGGCCCCGGGAATCGGCCGCGCAGACTTGCTCTTGTGGCCTCGGATTGCGGGCCCCCAGGCGTCGCCTGGAGATATGCATGGTTATACGACTGTTCTGGCGGATCGCCTCCCCGCTTGCCCTCCTGCTGGCGGGCCTGGCTGTCGGGCTTCATCTGTACCTGACCCGAACGGCCTGCCTGGCGACGCCGGGTTGCCCGGCGTGGGCGTTACTGGTCTGGGCCGCCGCTGGCGTGCTCGCAACGTCTCTGCTGGTGTGGCTGGTCGCCCGACGGATGGCGGAGCCGCTGGCGGGGCTGACTGCCACTGCGCGCCGCATTGCGATGGGCGAAGCGGCTGCGCGCGTTCTGCCACGGCGCCAGGATGAAGTTGGCGAGTTGATTCGTGCCTTTAACGCGGCGATCGATGCCCAACAGGCGCGGCTTGGTGTCCTTTCTGACGAGCGACGGCAATTTTCAACCGTGCTCGAGCACATGGCCGACGGCGTCCTCATCACTGACCACCTGGGCGCAGTGATGCTCCTGAACCCGGCGGCTTGCCGCTTACTCAAGACCGCGGTCACGGAGGCGCGCGGCCGTCCGTTCGCCGCGGTGGTTCGCCACCATCAGCTCATCAGCTTATGGCAGCGCTGTCGCGCCGAAGGACGCGAACAGGTCGAGGCCATTGAACTCAGCCCGGAGTTGTTCGTCCAAGTGGTCGTCACGCCATTCCAGGAGCGCGGCGCCGCCGGTTACGTGGTCATTATCCAGGACCTGACCCAGGTGCGCCGCCTCCAGGTGATGCGGCGGGACTTTATCAGCAACCTCTCGCACGAGTTGCGCACGCCGCTGGCTTCGCTCCGCGCGGTGGTAGAGACGTTGCAGGAAGGCGCGCTGGCTGATCCCCCGGCGGCCGAACGCTTCCTGCGCCAGGCCGAGAACGAGGTCAACACCATGACCCAAATGGTCGATGAGTTGACCGAACTGTCGCAGATCGAGTCGGGACAGGTTCGGCTGCGGCTGGTTCCCGCTGAGATGGCCAGCTTGGTCGAGGTGCCGCTGGAACGGCTGCGGCCGCAAGCCGAGCGGGCGGGAGTCGCGCTGGTCGTTGACATCCCCGGAGACTTGCCCGAAACCCTGGTCGACGTCGAGCGTGTCCAGCAGGTGATCACCAACTTGCTGCACAACGCCATTAAGTTCACGCCGCCCGGCGGGAGCGTCCGGATGTCGGCTGCTCAGCGCGAGACGGGAGACGACCGGGCGAGCGAAGTGATAATTGAAGTCCACGACACCGGTATCGGCATTCCCAAGGACGACCTGACGCGGGTGTTTGAGCGCTTCTACAAGTCCGATCGCGCGCGAACCCGCGACAAAGGGGGGACGGGCTTGGGGCTGTCGATTGCCCGTCACCTGGTGGAGGCCCACGGCGGCCGTATCTGGGCCAAGAGCAAGGTGGGCAAGGGGAGCTCGTTTTTCTTCACACTGCCCGTGGCTAGCGACTAAGCGAAGCAATAATCCGTTTACATCCTGTTAACACAACCTTTGCCAGACGTTAACTGGCCGGTACTTACCTGTCGTCGGCGGTGTGCTAAGCTTCTTTCTAGTTGAAGTTCGTCACCCAGCTCTTGAAAAGATCTGCACCCGATCTTGCGGCCGGTCGCCCCTTTCTAAGCGCCGAACAGCCTGCACAGGCAGTTCTTTGCGGCCGCCGCGTTCACAATTAAGGGAGACGAGAAGACGTACCATGCTACGGAGGAGACAGACAATGCGGATTAAGGTGTTAGCTTTGCTCGTTCTGGTCGCTCTGATGGCCGCTGCTTGCGGCGGGGCGGCCGAGCAAGCGGTAGAGCAGGTTGCTCCCACCGCCGGAGCGGTTGTGGAAGAGGTCGCGCCGACCACCGAGGCGGCGGCCGAGGAAGCCATGGCGACGGAAGTGCCGCCAACCGAAGAGCCGGCGGCCGAAGGAGTTGTCCCGGGTGAACTGCCGATGGCGGACCCGTTGATGGCGACGGGGGACATTGTGACGGCGGGCAGCTCGACGGTGTTTCCGCTGAGCGAGCGGATGGCGGAGCGCTACCAGAACGAAGGGTTCGCGGGCCAGATCACGGTGGACAGCATCGGGTCGGGCGCGGGCTTCGAGCGATTCTGCGAGGCGGGCGAGACGGACATCGCCAACGCGAGCCGGGCCATTCGGGAAGAGGAAGTGGCGAACTGCGCGGCGATCGGCCGTACGCCGCTCGAGTTCCGCGTCGGCACCGACGCGCTGGCGGTGGTGGTGAACCCGGCCAACGACTTCGCGACGAGCCTGACGCTGGAGCAACTGGCGCTGGCGTTCTCGACGGCGGAGACGTGGGCGGACGTGGATCCGTCGTTCCCGGCCGAGCCGATTGCGCGCTACAGTCCGGGGACGGACAGCGGCACGTTCGACTACTTCGTTGAGGCGGTTTTCGATGAGGATGACGCGCCCATCCTGTCGGCGGCGAACATTCAGTTTAGCGAGGACGACAACGTACTCGTGCAGGGCGTCGAAGGCGATCCTTATGCCATCGGCTACTTCGGCTATGCTTACTACGCGGACGAGGCCGACCGGTTGAAGGTCGTCAATGTCGAAGGCGTGGAGCCGTCCGGGGCGCACGTTGAGGACGGGACCTACCCGCTGGCGCGCCCGCTGTTTATCTACTCGGACGCGACCATCATGCAGGAGAAGCCGCAGGTGGCCGACTTCATCAACTTCTACCTGACCTACGTCAACGAGGAGATCAGCGACGTCGGCTACTTCCCCGCCAGCGATGCCGCGCTGAATACGGCCCGGCAAACGTGGCTCGACGCGATGGGCCAGTAACGCAAAGCCACCGGAATCGGTGACTTCTCGCCTCTGCCGGCCCGCTTGGGCTAGAATGTGAGGTGGTACTGAAGCTGCGGGAGGGCGCGCCTGGCGCGCCCTCCCATTGAGCCCGTTCTTGCAGTCCTGCTGTCCGGGCCCGAAGGAGGTCGTCAAGTATGAGCAGTGAGGTCCTGGCAAATCGAGCCGAACACCCCACGCCTCGAGCAGAGATCGCTGCCCAACTCAAGAAAAAACCCCGTGTCGGTGAAATTATCATTGAAGCACTCCTGTTTCTTGCGGGGGCTCTGTCGATCCTGACGACCGTTGGCATCGTCTACGTCCTCGTGCGCGATGCGCTCGTGTTCTTCCGCGCACCCGAAGTGAACCTCATTGAGTTCCTGACCGGCACTTCATGGCAGCCGCAGTTGTTCCATTTTGGCATTTGGCCCCTGCTGACGGCAACGCTGGTCATCAGTGCCATTGCCATGCTTCTAGCCATCCCCGTTGGCCTGGCGACAGCCATCTTTTTGAGCGAGTACGCTTCGCCGCGCGTGCGCAATTTCATGAAGCCCTTGTTGGAGATGCTGGCTGGCATTCCAACGGTTGTGTTGGGCTACTTTGCCCTGACGTTTGTCACCCCTTTGTTGCGCAGCATCTTTGGCGATGAGATCGTCAAAATCTATAACATGATGTCCGCCGGCCTCGTTGTCGGCATCCTGAACATACCGCTGATCGCCTCGCTCAGCGAGGATGCACTGCACGCGGTCCCGAATTCGCTGCGCCAGGCGGCCTATGGTCTGGGAGCAACCAAGCGCGAAACGAGCACCAAAGTCGTCTTTCCGGCCGCGTTGTCGGGCATTGCCGCATCGCTGGTAGTTGCCATGTCACGCGCGGTGGGCGAGACAATGATCGTCGCCCTGGCAGCCGGGGCCGGCCCCAACCTGACGCTGAACCCGTTTCAGTCAGCCGAAACGATGACTGGCTACATGGTGCGCATTAGCGGCGGCGACCTTAGTTACGGGTCGGTGGATTATCAGAGCATCTTTGCCATCGGCCTTGTTGTCTTTCTGCTCACGCTGAGCCTGAACATCATCAGCCAGCGGGTTGTGCGCCGCTTCCGCGAGGTGTACGAATGATCGGCCCAGATCCCATTCCCACGGGACAGCCGTCCGCCCTGGAAGACCCGTATCCGGCCGGAGAGGAGGCGCACGCCCAGGCAGCGCGCCGGCAGCGCATCGGCAAATTCTGGCAGTTCCTGTTTCTGGGGGCCACCGCCTTTGCCGCGGTGGTGCTTATGGTCCTGCTGGTTAAGATCGTTAATGACGCCTTTGGCTTGGTGGCGGAGGAAAGCCGGATACCCGAGCGAGAGCTGGTGCTTGGCTACAATGAAGCCCAGGTGCTGAACGCTCCGGCTGTGACCGCGAGCGAGGACGACCTAGCGCTGGCACAGGGCATCGCCGCCGACCCGAACGCAATCGGCTTTGTACCCTGGGCCGCCTACCAGGCCAATGCCGGCGGGGTGAAGCTGGTCGCCGTAGACGGGCAGCGCCCGACGAACGAGAATGTGCGCGCCGGTGAGTACACGGCGGCCCGGTCGTTGTTCATCTATTCGGCCGGTTCCATCCTTGATGCCAAGCCTCAGGTGCGGGCGTTCTTACTCTACTATCTGGCCCACGCCGATGAGGTTGCGCAAGAGACGGGCTACTTTGCGGCCAATGGCGACGCTTTGGCGGCGCAGGCGGAAGCGATTGCCGCGCAGTTCGACCTGCAGGCGTTGCCCGTCGTCAACCCGGCGGAGTATGAAGGCGATATCAATATCACCGGCAGTTCGACCCTTTACCCGATGACGCGGGCGGTCGCCGACCGCTTTGTCGCGGCTGGATTCCCGGGCCAGATCAACGTGGAAAGTAGCGGCACGACAGCCGGCTTTCGCGCATTCTGCATCGATAACCCGGCCGCGGTTGATATTGTCGACGCGAGCCGGGCTATCCTACCAACTGAGTACGCGGCCTGTCGCAACAATCGACGTTCGCCTCAGGAGTTTCTGGTCGGGCAAGACGCCCTGGCCGTAATCGTCAATGCTCAGAATGACTTTGTCGACGACGTCAGCCGTGAACAACTGGCGACGCTCTTGACCACGGCGACCACCTGGGCCGACGCCAACCAGGGCTGGCCGGCGGAGGCAATCGCTCGCTACATCCCTTCAGTCGACAGCGGCACGATGGACTTCTTTGTCGAGTCCCTGTTCCCGGCGCAGTCACTGGACGAAATGCCCTTTGACGCCCTGGTAGAAATCTATACTACCCACGTGAGCGCAGGCCGCTGCCGCGCGGCCGAGTACGAACAGCGCTTCTACGCCGACCGGCTGGTATGCGACGTTGAGGAGCGCTTTCAGGCCATGTGCGCCAGCGATGCACCGCGAGCCGCCTGTGCGCTGCCCCCGCGTGACGAGACCTCTGTCCGCGAGTTGCTCCAGGCCGACGTTGTCCAGGCCGAGGTCAAGCAGTCGTGGAACGCGATCGAATCCGTTTTGCGGCGCGACGAAATCCTGGCCTATGCCGCTAACGAGTACCCCAATGCGCAAGTCTACTTTAAACGCTGGTTGACCCGCGATTTCATCACCAGCACGCAATCCAGCTTTCCGGATCTTGCCGGCATTCGCACGGCCATCCTTGGGACGTTGTGGGTGGTCGGCATCGCCGTCCTGGTCAGTTTCCCACTAGGCGTGGGCGCGGCCATCTATCTGGAGGAGTACGCGAACAAGAAAAGCCGCATCAATCAGATCATCCAGACCAACATCAACAACCTGGCTGGCGTACCATCGATCATCTACGGCCTGCTCGGCCTGGCAGTGTTCGTCCGCATCTTGGAGCCTATTACCAGCGGCGCGCTCCTTGGCGCCTCGGACCCAGCCACAGCCAACGGCCGGACCATTCTGTCGGCTGGCCTCACTCTGGCTCTGCTTGGATTGCCGGTCATCATCATCAGTTCACAAGAGGCCATTCGCGCCGTGCCCAACTCCTTGCGCCAGGCCAGCTTTGGTCTGGGCGCGACGCGCTGGCAGACGGTCTGGAACCACGTCCTGCCTAATGCTATCGCCAGCATCCTGACCGGCGTAATTTTGTCCATGTCGCGCATTATCGGCGAGACCGCGCCGCTTGTGGTCGTTGGAGCGTCGACGTTCATTACGACTGACCCGACGGGGCCGTTCTCAAAGTTCACTACACTGCCGAGCCAGATTTATCAGTGGACGGCCAGGCCACAGGATATCTTTCGCGACATTGCTGCGGCGGCGATTATTGCCTTGCTCGTCCTCCTCTTCTTGCTAAACCTGACCGCCATCTACCTCCGCAACCGTTACAGTAGAAGGATGGCCTGATCACCATGTCCCCAACAACTCCTTCCGGTAGCAACGGCCACAGCGAACTGGCTATCGAAGCGCGCAACCTCCACATCTACTACGGCTCGTTCCGTGCCGTGAAGAACATCAACCTGGAATTCCCGACGCGCCACATCTCGGCTCTAATCGGTCCGTCAGGCTGCGGCAAAAGCACAGTCTTGCGCGCCTTTAACCGCATGAACGACCTGATCCCCGGTGCTCGCGCCGAGGGGGAAATCCTCTTCCACGGCAAGAACATCTACGATCCGGACGTAGACCCGGTAGAGGTGCGACGGCGTATCGGGATGGTCTTCCAGCGGCCGAATCCGTTCCCCAAGAGCATTTACGACAACGTTGCCTGGGGGGCGAAGATCAACGGCTTCAGAGGCGGCAAGGCCGATATGGACGCGTTAGTGGAGGAGTCGCTGCGCGACGCAGCCATCTGGGACGAGGTGAAGGACAAGCTTGACCAGAGCGGTCTGTCCCTTTCCGGTGGCCAGCAGCAGCGGTTGTGCATCGCACGGGCAATTGCCATCCGCCCGGAGATCATCCTGATGGATGAGCCGGCCTCGGCCCTCGATCCTATCTCGACGCTGCGCATCGAGGAACTGATCCAGGAACTGAAGAAGAACTACACCATCCTGATCGTCACCCATAACATGCAACAAGCGGCTCGCGCGTCCGACTTTACAGCCTTCTTTAATATGGATGCCGACCGCGCTGGCTACCTGGTTGAGTACAACGCCACCAGCGAGTTGTTCACCAACCCGAAGCACGAGATGACGGAGCAGTACATCACCGGGCGTTTCGGCTAAGAGACAGGAGCAAAGCGTCATGCGCCAATCTTTCGACCGCGAACTGCAACGCTTACAGAGTGAGGTATTGCGCATGGGTAGCGAGGTGGAGGAGCACCTGACGAAGGTCACCGACGCTTTCATTGCCCGGGATATGTACACCTCGCGCCAGATGGTGGACGCCGACTTGTCCATCAACGAGCGGCGCATTCAGGTGGGCCTGGATTCGCTGACGCTCATCGCGACCCAGCAGCCAATGGCCCGCGACATGCGTCTGATCGCGGCGATTATGGAGATCGTCGGCGAGCTGGAACGCATTCACGACTACATCAAGGGTATTGGGAAGATAAGCCTGAACCTGGGCGAGGAACAGGTGTTGCCGGCGATGGCGCTCAATATGCCTGAAATGGCCGAACTGGCGCGGGAGATGCTCTTCCAGGCGCTAAAGGCATTCGCCAACCGCGACGCTGACCTGGCGCGGCAGACGCCGGCAATGGATGACCGCGTGGACGGTCTGTTCAACCAGCTATACGCAGAACTGATGGCCTATGTAATTGACGAACCGCAACAGATCAGCCGCGCCAACCAGTTGGAGTGGGCGCTGCACAATCTGGAGCGCTCGGCCGACCGTACCATCAACATCTGTGAGTGGGTGGTGTACATGGTCACCGGCGCCTACAGCGAGATGAACATGGGCGAGTATGAGGCCCCGCCTCGCGACTAAACGGCTACACAAGGACATGACAATCAATGACCGCGACCATAGAGATATTCAAGTACGAACAGAACGTCGATTATTACGCGGCCGGGGAACTGATTTTCGAGGCGGGCGATCCGGGGCGCGTGATGTATGTTGTCCAGGAAGGCGAGGTTGACGTGCTGGCCAATGGGCGGGTGATCGATACGGTGACCGCCGGGGGCATCTTCGGGGAGATGGCCCTCATTGACCGTTCGCCGCGCAGCGCCTCCGTCATGGCTCGCACCGACTGCCGGGTTGTTCCGCTGGATGAGGCGAGGTTTATGCAGCACGTTCACCGCACGCCGTTTTTCGCTTTGCAGGTCATGCGCATTATGACCGAGCGTCTGCGGCGCAGAACCCTCGAGGTAGGGCAGGGAGTGTCTGGCCCGGCCTAGCGTTGTGTCTCAAAGCAGTTTGCGCGCAGCGCCGCGTTCGCTACCATCCGCCAGTATGAATCGCGTAGCGCGGTTGGGGTTGCTGCTGTTCGCGGCCATTACGGCGCTTGTTATGGCAGCCTGCGGTGGCGCGGCGCAAGAACCCGACATTCTCTTTCTGCGCTCTGACGAAGCTGGACAAATTGCGCTTTATCGTCAGTCTGGGCCGGCAGCGACACCGCGGGTCTTGAGCAATGGGGCCGGGGGCGATCTGCTGGACTTTGCCGCCGCGCCTGACGGCCGGCACCTTGTCTACTCCGTGGCTGAGGGCACGCGGGGCGCGCTGCGCGTTGTCGACGCCGGCGGCGGCAACGACCGCGAATTGCTGGCCTGCCCCGAGGCCGAATGCTCTGCCCCGGTCTGGGCGCCCGACGGCCGCCGGCTGATCTATGAACGTCGCGCGCGCCTGGCTGGCGGCGCATTGAGTTCCCCCCGCCTCTACTGGCTCGATCCGGCTACGGGTGAAACCCGCCCGCTAATCGAAGGCGACGAGACACCGGGTTATGGCGCGCGCTTCTCGCCTGACGGCGCATGGCTCAGCTATGTCTCGCCCGGCGACGCTGGGGTGGTGCTCTACCGCCTGGCAGACGGCGAGCAGCGGCTTCTAAGCAGCCGCGTTGGCCGCCCCGTCGCCTTCAGCCCGGACGGCCGGCAGGTCGTTGTCGGCGACATCTATCTGTCGGCGGCGGACGTCGCCCCTGAAGCCGGGGGCGTGCCGGGACCGGTGCAAGAGTCGTCAAACGTCTACCTGTACCTGTATATGCTGGCAAGTGACCCGACGGAGGCGAATCGACAACGCCTGAGCCCGGAGGCGGCTGTAGACGATAGCGCCGCGGCCTGGTCGCCGGATGGAGTCTGGATAGCCTTTGGGCGCGCGCCAGCCGGCGCGGCGACCGGCCGCCAACTATGGCTTATGCGCGCCGATGGCCGCGACGCGCGCCCGCTGACCAGTGCGCCCGCGATCTCTCACGGCCCCCCGGCGTGGTCGCCCGACGGACGGTACCTGCTCTTCCAGCGTTTCGACCTGGACGACCCAGCCGCCACGCCGGATGTCTGGCGGTTGCGAGTGGACGACGGGAGGCTAACGCTCGTGGCGCGAGGGGGCTACCTGCCGGCCTGGTTGCCCTAAGCGCGCGTCGTCGGTGTCGCGCAACCCGCCCGCGAAGCGCAAACTTAGGCGAGCAGCAGATACCCCAGAAAGACGAGCACGACCAGCGTTAGCACCACCAGCAAGACGAGCAAGAAGGCGAGCGCCTGGTTGCCGCGCCGGCGGGGCGGTGGCGGCGTCTTGGGCCTGGGTCGGGCGGGGGGCCGGCTCGCGGCGGG
>CAZSOD010000110.1:0-11868 GCA_964608255.1 uncultured Ardenticatenaceae bacterium | reverse complement strand
CCAGGCCCGGCGGGCGGGCGTCGCGGCAGCCGGGCGCGCCTCCCGCGGGCGAACGGCCTGGGACGCCAGCGTCTCGCGCACGGGGGCGCTCGCGGCGCCCCGGTGAACAGCCGCCGCCTCAGGCTCCTCGTGGCTGGCCTGCACCGCGGACTCCGCTGGCGCGGGCCGATTGACGGGGAGGCCGCACATCAGGCAGCGTTCCGCGCCCTCGGGAACGATGCTATCGCAGCGCTCGCAGCGGTATTCGGCCGTGCCGGAAGTCGCCCGGCTATCTTGTTCGCTCATATGCAACGACGGCTCGCTAACGGGGCCAACCGCGCATTATAGCGGCCCGGCGGCGCGGCCCAAAACGAGGTCACGGCGCGCTCATCTATTTCCTCGCCCTGCGCGTCTTCCATGCGCGCGGCGCATTTCTGGTACAATACGGGTGCCGCGGCCGTGCCCCGCCCGGCCCGGCCCTGACGCGAGCCTCCATCCCGGATGCCCCCCGTCAACGAACCTATGCAAAGGGAAATCTTGTCATGGCCGATCTTACAACCAACTACCTGGGCCTTGCCCTCAAGTCGCCGCTCGTCGTCTCATCCTGCCCGCCAACCTATGACATCGGCAACATCCGCCGTATGGAAGAAGCCGGCGCGGGGGCCGTTGTGCTTTACTCCCTTTTCGAGGAGCAGATTACGCTGTCGGAGATGGGCTATACTGGCTACTATCAGTCGCATCGCGACGAACTGCCGGAGGCGCTGCGGCATGTGGCCGATATGAAAGAGTATAACCAGGGCGCGGGCAGTTACCTGGCCCATATCTATCAGGCCAAGCGGGCCGTGGGCATTCCCATCATCGGCAGCCTGAACGGCTACTACAGCAGCGGTTGGGTGCGTTATGCCCGGCTCATCGAGGCGGCCGGGGCCGACGCGCTGGAACTTAACATCTACTATCTGGCGACCAAGGGCCAGGTCACCGGGACCGAGGTTGAACAGATGTACGTGGACCTGGTGCGCGATGTGAAGCAATCGCTGCGCATCCCGGTGTCCGTCAAGATCAGCCCCTACTTCAGCGCCCTGGCCAACTTGTCGCGCCGCCTGGTGAACGCCGGGGCCGATGGTCTGGTGCTGTTCAACCGCTTCTATCAACCCGACTTTGACATCGAGAACCGGGCCATCGTGCCCAGCCTCGACCTGAGCACCTCGAGCGAGTTGCGCCTGCGGCTGCGTTGGGTGGCGTTACTCGCCGGGCAGCTCAAGGCCGACCTGGCGATCACCGGCGGCGTGCACACGGCAAGTGACGCGATTAAGGCGCTCATGGCCGGGGCGAGCGTGACGATGATGGCCTCGGCCATCATCCAGAACGGCATCGATCACCTGGCGACAGTGCGGGCCGAGCTGGACGCCTGGCTTGATAGTCACGCTTACGGCGGGGTCAAGGATATCCTCGGCTGCATGAGCAACGTCCAGATGGGCGACTCGGCCGCCCTGGAGCGCGCCAACTACCTAAACGTGCTGCGCACCGCCCGCGCTTCGAAAGATGATCAAGCGTAGATAATCCGCAGCTCTGGCAGACGGGGCAGATTTAGGGTAGCTCACGCGCAGAACACCCACAAGGCTCATTCCGCTGGGCGTCCTTTGCGCCCTGGGCGACATGGCGCGAGCTTCTTCCATCGCGAATGTGCCGAATCTGCTCACTCTGCGGCTAACTTCCGAGGAGAACGACGATGTCCATCATGCTCCACATCAATGGCCGCGACGAGGAGGTCTCCGCGCTGCCTACCGACACGCTGCGCGACGCTCTGCGCGCGGCTGGCTATGTCAGCGTCCGCTTTGGCAGCCATACCGGCGAGACGGGCGCGGCGGCCATCCTGGTTGACGGCCAGCTCATTAGCGCCGACACGCTGCTGGTCGGGCAGGCGGCGGGCCACCGCATTGAGACTGTCGAAGGGCTGGCCGGTGTGGGCGAACTCCATCCCATTCAGCAGGCATTTATCGAGGCGGGGGCCATTCAATCCGGCTATTCCACCCCGGCGATGATCCTGGCGGCCAAGGCGCTGCTCGACCGCAACCCAAATCCGACCGAGGCCGAGGTGCGCGACGCACTCTCCGGCGTGCTGTGCCGCGAGACGGGCTATTTACGGCCGGTGCTGGCCGTGTTGCGCGCCGCGGCCGTGCTGCGCGGCGAGGAGCCGCCGCCAGTCGATCCCGAGATCGTGGACGCCACGTACCTGCTGACGGCCTTGCCCTTCGATCCGGAACACCCGGGCGATGCCGACGGCCGCAACGTACCCGAGCCGCCCGACCGCCCCTATGCGGGGCTGTTTGGCCCGTCGACCGACACGCAGCCCCAGACGGTCCTGATGCTCCAGACCGGCACCGGCCCGGAGACGAGCGTCGTCGGCAAACCGGAGACGAAGGTTGACGCGGTGAAGCTGGCCAAGGGCAATCCGGCCTTTGTCGATGACATCGAGCTGCGCGGGATGCTTTATGCGCGGTTGCTGACCAGCCCGCATGCCCACGCGCGCATCCTCGATATTGACGACCGCGAGGCGCGGGCCATCCCCGGCGTGCGCGCCATTATCCACTATAAGAACGTCCGGCGTGTCAAGTACGCCTCCGGCGGCCAGAGTTACCCGAACCCCAAGCCCTATGACCAGGTGAGTTTCGATAACAAAGTGCGTCACGTGGGCGATCGGGTGGCGGCCGTGGCCGCGGAGTCGCTGGAGATCGCCGAGGAGGCGCTGAAGCGCATTCGCGTCGAGTACGAGGTGCTGCCGGCGGTGTTTGACGAGAACGAGGCCATCCAGCCCGGTGCGCCGGTCATCCACGACGAGGCCGACACCGAGGGCATCCACGACGCCGCGCGCAATATCGTGCACCACATCCACGCTGAATTGGGCGACGTGGCCCAGGGTTTTGCCGAGGCCGACCACGTGTTTGAGCGCGCCTACTACGTCCACCAGGTGCAGCAAGCGCCAATCGAACCGCACATTGCGATTAGCTGGTGGGATGCCGACGAGCGGCTGGTCATACGCACCAGCACGCAGGTGCCGTTCCACGTCCGGCGCATGGTCGCGCCGCTGCTGGGACTGCCCGTCGGCCGCATCCGCGTCATCAAGCCGCGCATCGGCGGCGGTTTTGGGGCCAAGCAGGAAATGCTTATCGAGGACATCGTCGGCCATCTGACCATCGCCACCGGTCGGCCTGTCCGCCTGGAGTTGACCCGCGCCGAGGAGTTCCATAGCAGCCGCACGCGCCACCCGGAAACGATCACCTACAAGACGGGCGTCATGTCCGACGGCACGCTCCACAGCATGGAGATGAAGGTGGTCGGCAACACCGGCGCCTTCGGCACTCACGGGCTGACAGTGCTCACCGTCTCCGGGCTGCGCGGGTTGAGCAGCTACAATTGCCCCAACCGGCGTTTCGACTGCGTGGTCGCGTATACCAACCTGCCGGTGCCCGGGGCCTACCGCGGCTACGGCGGACCCCAGGCGCTCTTCGCCCTCGAATGTCATATGGACGAGATCGCCCACGAGCTGGGCATCGACCCCATCGAGTTGCGGCGCAAGAACTGGGTGCAGGCCGGCGACGAGCTGCCAATGGCCGTGTTGCTGGGCGAAGGGGAGAAGAAGACGGTGGTCGACGCGCCCCTGATTCAGTCCTGCGGGCTGGCCGAATGCTTTGCCCAAGGAATGGCCGCCATCGGCTGGGAGCGCAAAAACGATCCCACCTGGCGGACGGTTCCGGGCCGGCCCCACATCCGCCGCGGCCTGGGCGCAGCCCTGTGCATGCACGGCACGGCGATCCCCGGCCTGGATATGGGCGGCGCGAGCATCAAGATCAATGACGATGGCTCGTTCAACCTGACCGTTGGCGCGACCGACCTGGGCACGGGCAGCGATACCATCCTCGCCCAAATGGCGGCCGAGGTGCTGGGCGTGCCGATCGCGGACATCATCATTTACTCCAGCGATACGGACATGACCCCGTTCGACACGGGGGCTTATGCCAGCTCGACCACCTATATCTCCGGCACGGCCGTCAAGCGGGCGGCCGAGGCGCTGGCCGACCAGATCCGCGAGCGGGCCGCGCAGTTGCTGGAGCTCGATGGCCAGTGGCGCGACATACGGCTGGAGAACCGGCAAGCGGTGGCCCCGGACGGCCGCGCGGTGAGCCTGGAGCGTGTGGCTCTCCATTCGCTTCACCAGCACGACCAGCGGCAGATGATGGCCCATGCGTCTTTCGTCAGCAGCGCCTCGCCGCCGCCCTTTGCGGGGCAATTTGCCGAGGTGGAGGTGGACACCGAGACGGGCCAGGTGACAGTGACCAAGCTGGTCATGGCCGTCGACGCCGGCATGCCGATCAATCCACTGACCGCCGCCGGACAGGTGGAGGGCGGCATGGTGCAGGCCCTGGGCTACGGCCACTGCGAGGAGATGGCCTACGACGCGGCAGGGCGAATGGTCAACGCCGCCTTTGGCCCGTATCACATCTATCGCGCCGACGAGATGCCCGAACTAAAGGCCATTCTCGTGCAAACCCACGAGCCGACGGGGCCGTTTGGGGCCAAGGCTATCGCCGAAATCCCCAAGGACGGTGTGGCTCCGGCCATCGCTAACGCGGTCTTCGACGCCACCGGGGCGCGCCTCCGGCGCATCCCATTTACCCCCGCTCGCGTCTACGAGACGCTCCAGGCGCTGAACCAGGAGGAATCTTCCGCCGCTTGAGCAGATTTGACGTAACTCAGAATAACGCTTCAAACTGCCGAATCTGCTCGATCTGCGGATAATACCTCTCCATGACCGAGCAGGAGCGGCGGCAGTTCGCCAACCGCATCGAGGCGGAGTTTGCCCGCATCCTCGATTACTACGGCGTCGCCTGGCAGTACGAGCCGCGCTCCTTCCCGTTGGAGTGGGATGCGAAGGGTAATGTCAAAGTGGCCTTCACCCCCGACTTCTATCTGCCGGAGCAAGAGCTGTACGTGGAACTGACGACGATGCGGCCGAAGCTTGTGACCATCAAGAACCGCAAACTGCGGCGCATGAATGAACTCTACCCGGACATCAACATCCAGCTCTGGAAGCGCAGCGACCTGCGCGCGCTGATGCTCCGTTTCGGGCTGGATGAGGAGGCGGCGCGGATCACCGGCACGGCCGCCCAGGGCAACGAGTCGTGAGCTTTCCGGAGCCGGCGGCCTACCGCGATCTAATCGGCGGTATCAGCGAGGTGCTGTTCACGGCCGAACAAATCCAGACCCGCGTCCGCGAACTCGGCGCGGTTATCTCCCGCGACTACGAGGGCTGCCGCCCGCTCTTGATTGGCGTGCTCAAGGGCGTCTTCCCGTTCATGGCCGACCTCATTCGATCCATCACGATTCCCTGTGAAGTGGACTTCATCGCCATCTCCAGCTATAGCGCCGAGACGCGGACGCAGGGGATGGTCCGGTTGCAGAAAGACCTCGACGCGCCCATCGAGGGCCGGCATGTCCTGTTTGTGGAGGACGTGATTGATACGGGGCTAACGCTCAATTACGTGTTGCGCAGCCTGCGCAGCCGGGAGCCGGCTACGCTGCACGTCTGCGCCATGTTTGACAAAGGGCCGCGGCGGCTGGTGCGCATTCCAATTCACTACAAGGGGTTTGATCTGCCCGACCGCTTCGTGGTGGGTTACGGGCTGGATTACCGCGAGTTGTACCGCAATCTGCCGTTTGTAGGGTTGCTGAAGGGGGACGTGCTGCAGCGGGAAGAGGCGCAAAAAAAGGGGAGCCCCAAGTAACCTTTCGGATTCCTCACCTTCGCCCGACTCACTCGGGTTCTCTTACATCGTTAGGACGCTGTCTGTCGCAAAAGTTGCCTTTCGGTTCAGAAAGTGCCTGCGGATGAAAAGTCGTCTTGATAGCGGCCAAGGACTTAAAAACACACTGCGGACGCTTAATGGTCGCGCATGGCACTTGAAAGTGCCAACAGGCTCACTATCGTAACTTTGGTAAGGGCCGTCCAATTTCTCGGAGCTTCCCGTTTCCTCCGGCGAAGCCTCCGTCATTACGAGAGGGCTCGCTGAAGTATCTACAGTGTAAGCCGTGGGGGTGACGGTGTCAATGCGACTTTTGTCGCGTTCGGCGTGTGCGCCCGGAGGGGCTCGAACCCCCAACCAATAGCTTCGAAGGCTATTGCTCTATCCAATTGAGCTACGGGCGCGGAGCGGTTGCCAGTTGTTACGGTTGCCGGCTATTCGTCACTGGAACCTGGCTTTCCCCCACAACGCAAAGGGCGGGTTCGACAACCCGCCCCGGCGACAAGATTCTATGCGGTGGGGCGAGTAGTGGGATTTGAACCCACGATCTTCTGGGCCACAACCAGACGTGTTAACCCCTACACCATACCCGCCATGACGACGTTCCGGTTAAGGACGCGCCTGGATGTTAGCATATTCCCGATTGAGAGGCAAGCGCGGCCCGCGAACTCCGGGCGCGGCGGCTCCCCTCTTTGCCCCGGCGGCCGCCTTCGATTTGGTTGTCAGCGCGCCGCAAGCTGCTATAATCTTGTCCGATGCCACCCTAGCTCAATCGGCAGAGCGATCGCTTCGTAAGCGATAGGTTATCGGTTCAACTCCGATGGGTGGCTCTCCCACATACGACAGAAGCCCTGGAGCCACCAGGGCTTTTTTGTTGAGACTGGCCAGACGGCCAGGAGGGCTATGAATACCACGCAAGACAGAGCCGCGTCACTCAAACCCAAGCCGATTGTCTTTGGCGTGGCCGGGGGCACCGCCTCGGGCAAGACAACCGTCGCCCGGGCCATTTTGGAGGCGGTCGGCGCGTCAAAGATCGCCTTCCTGCCCCACGACGCCTACTACCGCGACCGGGGGGATCTGCCCTTCGAGGAGCGAGCCAGGCTCAATTACGACCATCCTGACTCGCTGGAAACGAAGCTGCTGGTGCGCCACATCAAGGACCTGCTGGCCGGCGTGCCGGTCGCTGTGCCGGTCTATGACTTCACCAACCACCGCCGCACGCAGGATACCATCCTGGTCGAGCCGGCGCCGATCATTCTGGTGGACGGCATTCTTATCTTTACCAAGCGCAAATTGCGCGACCTGATGGATATCAAGGTGTACGTCGACACCGATTCCGACGTGCGCTTCATCCGCCGCTTGCAGCGCGACATGCACGAGCGCGGCCGGTCGCTCGATTCAGTCGTCCAGCAATATCTCGACACGGTGCGGCCTATGCACCTCAAGTTCGTTGAACCCAGCAAAAACTATGCCGACGTCATCATCCCCGGCGGCGGTCACAATAAGGTCGCCATGGAGATGGTAGTCGCCCGGCTCCAGATGCTCTTGCGCCAGCGCGAGGATGCGGCCGAGGAGGAGAAGGTTCCATGATCAATTGGAGCAAGCAGCGCGTCGTCGTCACCGGTGGCGCCGGGTTTCTGGGCGGCCACGTCGTGGCTGCGCTGGAACGCCGCGACCCGGCCCGCATCGTTGTCCCGCTGCACGAGACGTATGACCTGCGCGAGCGCGCGGCGGTGCTTGACCTGCTGGCTGACTCGCGCCCGACAATGGTCATCCATCTGGCCGCCCACGTAGGCGGCATCGGCGCCAACCGCGCCTACCCGGCCGAGTTTTTCTACGACAACCTGATGATGGGCGCGCAGCTACTGCACGAGAGTTGGCGGGCAGGGGTGGCGAAGTTCGTTGCCCTGGGCACGGTTTGCGCCTATCCCAAGTTCACCCCCGTACCGTTCCAGGAGGCCGACTTGTGGAACGGTTACCCGGAGGAGACAAACGCGCCCTATGGCCTGGCCAAGAAGATGCTCCTCGTCCAGAGCGAGGCCTATCGGCAGCAGTACGGGTATAACTCCATTTTTCTGCTGCCCGTCAATCTCTACGGCCCGGGTGATAGCTTTGACCTGGAATCGTCCCACGTGATCCCGGCCCTGATCCGCAAGTGCCTGGAGGCGCAGGCGCGGGGCGAAGCGAGCATCACCGCCTGGGGCGACGGCTCGGCCACGCGCGAGTTCCTCTACGTGGAGGACGCGGCCGAGGGTATTGTTCTGGCCGCAGAGCGGTATGACAGCAGCGAGCCGGTCAATCTCGGCTCCGGTTTTGAGATCAGCATCAAGGATCTGCTGACGACGATTGCCCGGCACACGGGCTACACAGGCCGCATCCTCTGGGACACGAGCAAGCCCAACGGGCAGCCGCGCCGGGCGCTGAACACCGACCGGGCCTGGGAGCGCTTCGGATTCCGGGCCACGACCGGCTTCGACGAGGGCCTGCGCCGCACGGTGGCCTGGTACCGCGAGACGCTGCACACGCCCGAGCCCCTGCCAGCAGCCTAAGCGCCATCAGCCGCAGATTGGGCGGATTTTACAAAGATCAATCAGCCGAATCTGCCCAATCTGCGGCTAACTTCTCTTTCCTCGATGAGCCTCGGCCAGCGCGCGGTTACGTCCATCTCGTGGAACCTCGGCGCGAACCTGGTCAAGGTCTTTGTCCTCCTGATTCGCTCCGTCCTGCTGGCCCGGCTGCTCCCGGTCGAGACCTTCGGCGTCTACGCCCTGGCGACGGCCGTTGTGACCTTCAGCGGCATTTTGCCGCAGTGGGGCATGGCCGCGGCCTTCCTCCATCGCGCCGCCGAGACGGCCGATGAGGAGCGGGCCGCGGCCGTTCACTTCACCCTGCGCTTGGCCCTGGTCGCGCTTTGGGCGACCGCCTTGATTCTGACCGCGGCGATTGGCGCGGCGGGGCCTTCGCGCGCCGCGCTAATCATCCTAACCCTGGCCTACGGCGGCATCTACCTGACCGACACGGGACGGACGCTGTTGGGGCGGCGAGTCCAGCACCGGCGTCTGGCGATTATCGATCTCGCCGCGGCTCTGGCGACCACGGTCGTCGCCGTAGCCCTGGCGGCGCGGGGCTACGGGTTGGGGGCGCTACTGGCGACGGACCTGGTCACGCTGGCGCTGCTCGTAGCCGGCCTCTATGTGTGGCGGCCGGTGTGGCGGCCGCGGCTGCTCTGGTCGGGTGACACGGTGCGCTATTACCTGCGCTTCGGCAGCCGGTCGATGGCCGAGGCGGCGCTGACCGAGGCGCTGGATAACGTCGATGATTTATGGACAGGGGCGACTCTGGGAACCGGCGCGCTCGGGCTCTATTCGCGGGCCTACACCTTTGCCACTTACCCGCGCCGGCTGCTGGCCATGCCGGTCAACGCCGTGGCCGGCGGGGCTTACGCCGAGTTGAAGGGCGACCGGCCGCGCCTGTCGGCCGCCTTCTATACCACCAACGCCCTGCTCGTCCGCAGCGGCTTCCTGCTGGGGGGGCTGCTTGTGCTGGTCGCGCCGGAGTTCACGCCGCTCCTGCTGGGCGAAAAGTGGCAGCCTATGGTTCCCGCTCTCCAGTTGATGGCTGTGTTCACGCTACTCGACCCGATACGGGCGACGGTCAGCAGTCTCTTTGCGGCCGTCGGCCGGCCGGAGCAGGTCGCGCGCACGCGAGTGGCGCAACTTGTCGTCCTGATCGCCGGGCTCTATGGGCTGGGAGCGCGCTGGGGGATCACCGGCGTGGCGCTGGCGGTGGATGGGATGCTCCTCCTCGGGCTGGCCTGGCTGCTGGCGCGGGCGCGGGTCTACGTGGACTACTCGGCGACGCGGCTGTTCGGCGTGCCGGTCGCGGCTCTGGCGGCGGGGGTCGTCGTGGCGCTGGCGGCGCAGTGGCTGGCGTGCCGGGCCGGCTGCCCCGCACTGTGGCTCACCGGCGCAGCCAAGGGCGTAAGCTTCGGGGTCGTCTACTCCACCGTTCTCCTGGTTTTCGAGCGCGATTATTTTCGCGAGGTGCGGCGGGCTGTGCGAGGAAGCTAGCCATCTGGTAAGCTGAAGCTGGCCGCACCCATTGCTCCGGCCGCCCGCCTTGCCTTGGCCTTTTCTACGGGTAATCTCTACAAAATGCGCGTTGCGTTCTTGCCGGTGTATGCCAATCCCTACCAGAGGCTCCTGGCCGATGGGCTGGCGCTTCACGGGGTGACTGTGGAGATGCTGCCGGGACTGCCGTCGGCCGCCTGGTTGCGCCAGAGCCGGGGTCAAATCGACGTGCTGCACTTCCACTGGCTCTATGGCCTCTACATGAACCGGCTGCGCACGCCGTGGCAGGCGCGCGCATTCGTCACGCGGTTTCGCCTGGCGCAGCAGCTTGGCTACCGCATCGTCTGGACGGCCCACAACGTTATGCCCCACCGTGACGCAGCCCTGCGGCCGTTGCATGCGTACATTCGGCGGCTGATGATGGCCGAAGCCGACGCGGTCATCGTCCATTGCGAGGTCGGGCGGCGCGAATTGCTGGCTCGCCTGCCCCGCGCCCGGCCCACGCACGTCGTTCCCATCGGGAGCTATGCCGGAGTCTACCCGATAACCGTCAACCGTTCCCAGGCGCGCGCCCGTCTGGGCATCGACGCGGCGGCGTTTGTTTATCTGGCCCTGGGCAACATTGCTGCCTATAAGGGGCTAGAGCGGTTCGCGGCCGTGTTTCACGCGGCGGCCGGGCCAGACGACATAGCGCTCATTGCCGGCCGCGACCGCGACGCGCGGCTCGTCGCCCGGTTGCGGCGGGCTGCCGCGGCCGACGACCGCCTTCAACTCCACGCCCGCTTTGTGCCTGACGATGAGATGCAATACATGCTGCGCGCGGCTGACGTGATGGTCGCCCCGTTCACGCGCATTCTGACCTCCAGCTCGGTCATGGTTGGTCTGTCCTACGGATTGCCGGTGATCGCGCCCGACCTGGGCTGTTTGCCTGAGCTGCTGGGTAGCGGCGCGGGGCTACTCTATCGGCACGACGATCCGGCGGGGCTGGCGCGGGCGCTTGCCGCGGCGAAAGTCGCCGATCTGCCGTTAATGAGCCGCGTAGCGCAAGCCAGGGCCGACGAACTGGCCTGGGCCGACATCGCCGGCCAGACGGCGGCCGTCTACCGGGGATGAAAGCGTGAGCGCAAAGGGGCGGTAGGAGAAGAGGCAGGTTGCTCGCCCCTCCAGACTACCCATCGTCCTGTCCCCTTGACGCGAAGGACTTGCATGAAACGTATCACCATCCTGTCAGCCGTCCATCTGGCCCTGGACAACCGGGTCTTCTACCGCGAGGCGCGGTCGCTGGCCCGAGCGGGCTACGACGTCACCCTCATCGCCGTCCACGACCGGGACGAGACGCGCGACGGCGTGCGCATCCGGGCGCTGCCGCGGGTGGCGCGGAGCCGGCGGCCGCTGCTGTGGCGGACGCTGGGCCGCATGGCCCGCGAGACCGGGGCCGATGCCTTCCAGATCCACGACCCGGAGCTGCTGCTGCTGACGCCGTGGCTGCGCCGGGCGACGGGAAAGCCGACGATCTACGACATCCACGAGGCCAACGCCGACTTCATCGCCGTCAAGGAGTACTTGCCCGGCCCTGTCCGCCACCCGCTAGCGGGTCTCTTTAGGCGCATGGAGCCACGCCTGGCCGCCCGCGAGAGCGCTCTGCTCTTCGCCGACGATGCCATCGCCGCCGACTTCGCCGGGTTCCGCGGGCCGAAGGCGACGCTGTTCAACTTTCCGGGCGACGAGCTGATGGCGGCCGGGGCGGGCGCGGGGCCGGCGGCCGAGCCGGTGGCGCTGTATTTGGGCGGGATGGAGCGCAACCGGGGGTCGGCGCTGATGATCGCGGCATTTGCGCGGGTGGTGGCTGAGCTGCCGGCGGCGCGGCTGCTGGTGGTGGGCCACTTCGCGCCGCCGGGGCTGGAGGACGAGGCGCGGGCGGACGCGGCGGCGCGGGGCATCGGCCACGCGGTCGAGATCGCCGGGCGCATGCCCTTCGCCCGCATCGGCGACTATTTGCGACGGGCGCGGGTGGGCTG
>CAZSOD010000109.1:0-11998 GCA_964608255.1 uncultured Ardenticatenaceae bacterium | reverse complement strand
GCCGATCGGCTTGTTCGAGCTTTTTGCCCTGCAAGACGAACTGGAGGCTATCCTGAACTGCTCGGTGGACGTGGGCACAATTGATAGCTTGAAACCTCGCATTCGGTCACAAGTGCTTGAAGAGGCGGTCTATGTCAGCTAGAGAGTGGCCTGATCGCGTGCGCGATATCATCGACGCCATCGCTGAGATTCAGTTCTTCACCAGGGGAATGAGCCTCGATGGTTTCCGGGCCGACACGAAGACGGTCAAAGCGGTCGAGTTGAACTTCATCATCATTGGCGAGGCGTCGGGTGCTATACCTGACGAGATTCGCGCCGCTAATCCAGCAGTTCCATGGCAAGTAATGCGTTCCATGCGAAACCGGATGGTACACCTCTATTTCCACATTGATCCCGCTATTCTTTGGAAGACAGTTCAGGACGACCTGCCACTATTATTGCCGCATTTAGAGAACCTACTGGTAAGCCCCGATAGATCTGGAAACGAAGCTTCTGCCCGGTAGTCGCCCTTCTTCGCCGGTAATACACCCATCCACTTCTTGCTCTTTGCGAAGTTACGCGCAGTGCTTCTAATAGAACATATGTACTAATTTGACCCTTGAGATACAATATACCTTATGGAAACCGGTCCCTTCGCCGAAGTCGTCGTCAACGTCGAGATGGCTCTGTCCGACGCCTATCACTACCACGTCCCGGCCGATATGCGCCGCGAGTTGCGCGTCGGCCATCTGGTGGAGGTGGAGTTCGGCCGCCGCCTGGCGCAGGGCATCGTCGTCGCCTTTGCCGACGCCGCCCCGGTGGAAGAGACCAAGCCCATCATCAGCCTCATCGACCCTGAGCCGGTCGTCTGGCCGTGGCAGATCGAGCTGGCCCGCTGGCTCAGCCGGCGCTATCTGGCCCCGCTCAACGCCTGCTTCCGGCTGCTGCTGCCGCCCGGCCTGACGCGCTGGGCCGACGTGACCTATGACATCAACCCGCGCTGGGATGGCGCTGGCGTCCTGACCGAAAACCAGCGCGCGCTCATTGACTTGCTGCGGGCGCGGGGCGACTTGCGCGGGCGGCAGATCGGCCGGTCGCTCAAGAAGAAGGACTGGACGCTGGCCGCGGCCCAGCTCGTCAAGCGCAACATCTTGCGCCGCGCCTCGGTGCTGGATCCGCCGCGGGCCAAACCCAAGCAAGTGCGCACGGCCGAGTTGATCGCCGGCTGGCCGCGCATCCAGGCCGCCGCGCCGGCCCTCGGTCGGGCCAGCAAGGCCGCTGACGTGCTCCATCACCTCTCGACGCTGGCCGACCCGCTGCCGGCCGAGGCCGACGTGCTGGCCGCGACCGGCGCGACGGCGAAGCACCTCGATACGTTGGTGACCGAGGGGCTGATCGCCCGCTCCCCGGCGCAGACGGTGGCCGTGCCGGTGGCTGGCCGGCGGCATAAGGACCTGTCCCCGGAGCTGGCCGCCGGGCTGGCGCGGCTGCCCATCGACCCGGAGGAGTTGCCGCCACACGTCTTGGCCGGGCTGTTGGACGTCGGACTGGCGCGCATCGAGCCGCAGCCGGCGACGGTCAGCCTGAGCATCCCCAAGCGCAAGGCCTACAGTCACATCCTGCGCCTGCGCGATGCGCAGACCTACGGCGCGATCCTCGACCTACTGGCCCGCGAGGCCCGGCCGGTCAACCTGAGTGACGTCTATGCCCAGACCGGCGCGACGTTGAAGCACCTGCGGCGGCTGGCTGAACTCGATCTGGTGGCCCTCAGCGCGGCCGAAGTGTGGCGCGACTCGCTGGCCGACCGCGACTTCGCTCCGGCCGACCCGCCGGAATTGACGCTCGATCAGGCCCGCGTCTGGGGCCGGATCAAGGTCGCCATGATCGAAGGCGAGAGCGACGACGGCGAGGAGGTTTGGGATGGTGAAGTCTGGGATGAGGAGGAGCCAGCGCCCGCCGACGACGCAGCGGACGCGACCGACCCGATGGACGCGGCCACTCCCTTTCTGCTCCACGGGGTCACCGGCAGCGGCAAGACCGAGATCTACATGCGGGCCATCGACTACGCCCTGGAGCGCGGCCAGCGGGCCATCGTCCTGGTGCCCGAGATCGCCCTGACGCCACAGACGGTGCGCCGCTTCGCCGCCCGCTTTCCCGGCCGTGTAGCCGTACTCCATAGCGCCCTGAGCGACGGTGAGCGCTACGACACGTGGCGGCGGGCGCGGCGCGGCCTGTTCGACATCGCCATCGGCCCGCGTAGCGCCCTGTTCGCGCCGCTGCCCAACCTGGGCGTTATCGTGGTTGACGAGGAGCACGACGCCAGCTACAAGCAGACGCCGCCCGTGCCGGCGCCCTATTACCACGCCCGCGACGCGGCCATCGCTCTGGGCAGTTTCACTGGCGCGACGGTCATCCTGGGCAGCGCCACGCCTGATGTCGTCACGTATCACCGGGCGCGGTCGGGGCGCTATCAACTGCTGGAACTGCCCAAGCGCATCATGGGCCACCGGCAGCGCATCGCCAGACAGGCGGAGCGGCTCGGCGTCGCCAGCCGCTACCACCCCTACGGGCATCCGGCCGGGCAGGCGACGGACGACGGACGACGGATGACGGATGACATCTCCGCTCCCCCGCTCGCTGCTCCCCCTCTCCCAGACGACATCCTTCGCCTTGATGATGCCCTAACCATCCCCCTGCCGCCGATTCAGGTCGTGGATATGCGCCAGGAATTGCGCGCCGGCAACCGCTCGGTGTTCAGTCGCGCCCTGGAGACGGCCGTGACCGAGACGCTGGCCCGGGGCGAGCAGTGCATCCTCTTCCTGAATCGGCGCGGCACGGCGACCTTCGTCAACTGCCGCGACTGTGGCCACGTGATGAACTGCCCGCGCTGCGGCATCCCGCTGACCTACCACGCGCCCAACATGATGCTCGTCTGCCACCAGTGCGGCCGGCGCGAGCCGAACCCCGCCGTCTGCCCCAACTGCGGCTCGGAGCGCATCCGGTTCTTCGGGCTGGGCACGGAGAAGCTGGAGGAGCTAGTGCGCGAGCGCTGGCCAGAGGCGCGGCCAGTTCGCTGGGACCGGGACACGACGGCCGAGGAAGGCTCCCACGAGGCGCTGCTAGCCGGGTTCATCAACCGTGAGTCGGACATTCTCGTCGGCACGCAGATGATCGCCAAGGGGCTGGATTTGCCGTTTGTGACGCTGGTCGGCGTGGTCTCGGCCGACATCTCGCTTGGCTTGCCGGACTACAATACCGGCGAGCGCGTCTTCCAGGTATTGGCCCAGGTGGCGGGGCGGGCCGGGCGCGGCCTTCTGGGCGGGCGGGTGATCATCCAGTCCTACCAGCCGGAGCACTACGCCGTGCGCGCCGCGGCTGAGCACGATTACGCCGGCTTCTACGTGGAGGAGATGCGCTTTCGCACCCAGCGCGCCCTGCCCCCCTTCCGGCGCATGGCCCGGCTACTCATTTCCGACCCGGTCAACGACCGCGCCCGGCGCATGGCCGAGGACATGGCGCGGGTGCTGGGGCTGGCTGTGCGCGAGCGGGCGCTGGCGGCGACGGAGATTCTGGGGCCGACGCCGGCGTTCTTCACCCGGCTGGACGGCCGCTACCGCTGGCACATCGTCGTCTACTCCCCCGACCCCCACCGCCTTCTCGACGACCTCCACGTCCCCCGGCCCTGGGTGGTGGACATCGACCCGGAAAGCACGCTTTAGTGACGAGTGACCAGTGACGAGTGACGAGTGATGAGCTCTTTGAACTCGTAACTCGTCGCTCGTATCTCGTCACTCTCTTGTCCCCGCCCGGAGTCGAACCGGGATCTATCGCTTAGGAGGCGATTGCTCTGTCCTTTGAGCTACGAGGACGCTAGAATCCCCATTCTAGCCAACTCCCGCCCCGGTGACTACTTGACCCGCGCCGACCCTCACCTCCCTTTCTTCGTCTACGGCACGCTGCTGCCCGGCCAGCCCAACTACGCTCTCTGGGCCGGGGCCGTGGTCGCCCTCCGCCCGGCCGAGTTGCATGACTGCCGCCTCTACGACCTGGGCCACTACCCCATGCTCGTTCCCTCAGTCGGGAACGTCGCGCGCGGGCTGGTGGTCGAGCTGGCCCGCGCGGGCTACCGTGAGATGGTGGCGGCGCTCGATTACCTGGAGGGCGTGGGCGCGGCCGTCCCCGGCGAGCCTGCCTACCGGCGCGAGCGGCGCATCGCGCGGCTGGCGGACGGGCACGCGGTGGTCGCCTGGGTCTATTTGGGCGAACCAAGCCTTGTCTCCGGTCTGCCGCCACTCGAAAGCGATTGGAAGACCTACTGCCGCGACCGCCGCCACGAAGTCGAAGCGTGGTGGGTGGGCGTCGGCTCTATCACCGAGCGGCCGATGCGCGGGCCGTAAACAGCCCGCTAAAAAGGTTGCTTCTCACCCCTCGATCCGAGTAGTATTCTACTTGGTATTTCCCACACCCCGGCGCGACGGGCCGCCGCACGCTGATAGCCACGCTCAAAACGAACGAACAGCCGCGAAAGGCGCGCCGCTGCTTCTCCCACGCTGTAAACGTTCAAGCGCGTGCAGGGTGGCCGCCGGTGCGGCGCGGACGACCAATCGCCCCTTACCTGTGGACGATAGCAACAGGACGGTTCCCATGAAAAGAATCGGTGTTTTCACAAGCGGCGGAGACGCCCAGGGCATGAATGCCGCGCTGCGCGCGGTCGTGCGGACGGGGCTGGAGCGCGGGATGGAGATTTACGCCATCTACGAAGGCTACTCCGGACTTGTCGAAGGTGGCTACCGCATCAAGCCCTTGCGCTGGTCTGACGTCGGCGGAATCCTGCACCTCGGCGGGACGATCATCGGCTCGGCCCGCTGCAAGGAGTTTCGCGAGCGGCAGGGACGTTTGCGCGCCGTTCGCAACCTCTTGCTCCACGAGATCGAGGGGCTGGTCGTCATCGGCGGCGACGGCAGCCTGACCGGGGCGGACATCCTTCACCGCGAATGGAAGGGCCTGGTGGAGGAACTGGTGCGCACCGGCCAGATCAGCGAGGCTATCGCCGAGCGCCACACGTCGCTGGCCGTGGTCGGTATTATCGGCTCCATCGACAACGACATGTTTGGCTCCGACATCACGACGGGAGCCGACACGGCGCTGCACCGCATCATCGAAGCCACCGACGCCATTAGCAGCACGGCCGCCAGCCACCAGCGCACCTTCGTGGTCGAGGTGATGGGTCGGAACTGCGGCTATCTGGCGCTGATGAGCGCCATGGCTTCCGGCGCGGACTGGGTGCTTATCCCCGAATCGCCGCCCGACGTCGATGACTGGGAAGCCAGTATGTGCGAGGCGCTCCTGCACGGCCGCGAGGTCGGGCGGCGCGACATCATGGTCATCGTGGCCGAGGGCGCATGCGACCGGCACGGCAACCCCATCACCGCGCAGCATGTCAAGAAAGTGCTGGAGGAGCGGCTGGGCGAGGACACGCGCATCACCGTGTTGGGCCATGTCCAGCGCGGCGGCGCGCCCAGCGCCTTCGACCGGAACCTCAGCACGCTGCTCGGCGCCGAAGCCGTCGAGGCTATCACGTCGATGGACCCGGCCGGCGAACCGCTGATCGTTGGGATACAGGGCAACAAGCTAACGCGCACGCCGCTCAATACGGCGCTGGCCAAGACCCGGGCGGTCGCTGACGCTGTGGCCGCCCAGAACTACACGGAAGCGCTGGCCCTGCGCGGCCAGAGCTATGCTGATTCATTCCGCATCGTGCGCACGATGGTGCGCGCGCTGCCCCACCCGCCCGCGCCCGAGCAGCGCCGCTTGCGCATCGCCGTCATGCATGGCGGCGGGCCCGCGCCGGGGATGAATACGGCCGTGCGCGCCGCGGTGCGCATCGGCATGGACCGGGGCCATATCATGCTCGGGGTGCGCAACGCCTTCCGCGGCCTGGTCAACGACGAGATCGAAGAACTGGAGTGGATGAGCGTCAACGGCTGGGCCATCCGCGGCGGCTCGGAACTGGGCACAAACCGGACGCTCCCCAAGGGGCGCGACCTGTATCACATAGCCCGTCATCTGGAGGAGCGCCACATCGACGCCCTCTTGATGGTCGGCGGCTGGGCGGGCTACCAGGGCGTGCTGGAGCTCTATAACCAGCGGGGCAACTATCCCGCCTTCGATATTCCGATGATCTGCCTGCCGGCGACGATCAACAATAACCTGGCGGGCACGGAGTTGAGCGTCGGCGCGGACACGGCGCTGAACAGCATCGTCTCGGCCGTGGACAAGATCAAGCAGTCGGCCGTCGCCTCGCAGCGCGCGTTCATCGTCGAGGTAATGGGCTACTACTGCGGCTACCTGGCCCTCATGGGCGCGCTGGCGACCGGGGCCGAGCGAGTCTACCTGCACGAAGAGGGCGTCACGATGCGCGACCTGGTCGAGGACGTTGAGGAGTTCAAGCATGCCTTCGAACACGGCAAACGCCTCGGCCTCATCATCCGCAACGAGAAGGCGAACGAGGTCTACACGACCAGCTTCATGCGTACCCTGTTCGAGGAAGAGGGCGGCGACCTGTTTGACGTGCGTCAGGCAATTTTGGGTCATTTGCAGCAGGGCGGCGCGCCGTCACCCTTCGACCGCATCTTCGCCACGCGTCTGGCCGTGCGCTGCATCGACTTCCTGGAGGAGCAGGTCGCGCGCGGCGAATCGAGTGGAGTCGCTATCGGTTTGGTGCAGGGCGATATTCGCCTGACGTCATTGGACGAGGTACCGCGGTTGATGGACTACGAACACAGCCGGCCGAAGAGCCAATGGTGGATGAACCTGCGCTCGATCGCCCGCGTTCTGGCCCGCCCCAGCGCCGGCGTCCGCGGGGAGGGCTACCGGGGATAAGAAAGAAACCACAGATTACACAGATTTCACAGATTCAAAGAATCGGAATCTGTGAAATCTGTGTAATCTGTGGTTGTTTCTCTTTCGCAATCATCTTTACAACGAGGAGACTAGCATGAGAATCGGTATTCTGACAGGCGGCGGCGATGTGCCCGGCCTGAACCCCTGTATCAAATCGGTGGTTAATCGCGCTGTCGACGCGGGCCACGAAGTGATCGGCATCCGCCGCGGCTGGGGCGGCCTGCTATTGGTCAACCGCGATGATCCGCAGACCGTCGAGGACTACATCGTTCCCCTTCCCAAGTCGGCCGTGCGCACCATCGACCGCACGGGCGGCACGATGCTCCATACCAGCCGGACCAACCCGGGCAAGGTGAAGCCGTCGGATGTACCTGAGTTCCTGAGAGACCCGGAACATCCGGAGGCGGAGGCGGCCGACAAATCCACCCGTGATTTCACCCCCCACGTCCTGAGGAACCTGGAGTTTCTTCAGATCGACCGCCTGATTCCCATCGGCGGCGACGATACGCTCAGCTATGGCGAGCGGTTGCACCGCGAGGGCTTCCCGGTCGTGGCCATTCCCAAGACGATGGACAACGACGTCTACGGAACCGACTACTGCATTGGCTTCAGCACGGCTGTCACCCGCAGCGTGCAGTTCATCCACCAGTTGCGCACCAGCGCCGGCTCCCATGAGCGTATCGCCGTGATCGAGCTATTCGGCCGCAACTCCGGCGAGACGAGCCTCATCAGTTCCTACCTGGCCGGCGTCGACCGGGCGCTCATCTCCGAGGTGCCCTTCGACCCGGAGCGCCTGGCGAAGTTTGTCATGGAGGACAAGAAAACCAACCCGAGCAACTATTGCATGGTGACGGTTAGCGAAGGGGCGCACATGTCGGGCGGCGCGGTTGTGGAGTTCGGCGAGGCCGACGCCTACGGCCACCGCAAGTTGGGCGGCATTGGCGACATCACGGGCGACGCGTTGAAGCAGCTGACGGGCGAGAATATCATCAGCCAGAAGCTGGGCTACCTGATGCGCTCCGGCGCGCCCGACGCGCTCGACCTGATGGTGGGCACGAACTATGCTCACCTGGCCGTGGACCTCATCGTGGCCGGCAGCAGCGGCCGGATGGTTGCCCTGCGCGACGGCGCCTATACTCACGTGGCCATGAGCGTAGTGACAAGCGGAATCAAGCGCGTTGACGTGGATGAGCTCTACGACACCGCCAACTATCGGCCGAAGGTGCGCCACGTCCTTGGCAAGCCGATGTTCCTGTATTGATCCACTGCCCGTTGCAGTGATTCAACACGGCTAGGACGGATTCAACGGATTGCACGCGATTCGTTGAATCCGTCCTAGCCGTGTTTTCGTTCTTGCCGGCTGATAGGCGGGTAAGTGGTGATCTTCGTTACTTGACTTGTCACTGGCCGCAATTTTAGAATAGGTTTATCCTTCAACTGCAAGTCCGTACCTGTCTTTCCAGGTTCCACGCAGAGTGACCTTTGCCAATGCACCGTTTCCACCGCTCGCCCCTACTGGTCTTGAGTTTACTCCTCTTCCTCTCCGCTCTTGCCTGCCAGGCCGTTTCCATCGGATTGCCCCAGAACAACCAGGCCCTGGCAGTTTCCGACCGGCAGGCGCTGGTCGCCGAGGCAGTCGCCACCATTCAGGCGCAGTTGCCAGCACAGGCAGTCAGCTTGACGCCTGTGCCCGGCGCGGCTCCTGCGGCGCTTCTCGCCACTGACCTGGAAGATGACCTCGTCGCCCTCTACGAGCGCGTCAACCCCTCGGTCGTCCATATTTTCATTTTCGACGAAGCGGAGAACTTTGTCGGCAGCGGCACGGGGTTTGTCTATGACAGCGCGGGTCACATCGTGACGAACAACCACGTCGTATCCGGGGCGAACGGGTTGGAAGTTGTGTTCGCCAGCGGCGAGCGGCGCGGGGCCGAGGTCGTGGGTACTGATGTGGACAGCGACCTGGGTGTGATCCGGGTCGATAGTCTGCCCGCGGGCGTCCAGCCGGTGCCGTTGGGCGACTCCAACAGCGTCCGCGTCGGCCAGTTCGTCGTCGCCATCGGTAACCCCTTTGGCGAGGCCGGCTCGCTGTCGCTGGGCATCGTCAGCGGTCTGGGCCGGACGCTCACGTCCGACAGAATCGCCGAGGGGGGCGGCCGCTACTCGTTGCC
Source organism: uncultured Ardenticatenaceae bacterium (assembly GCA_964608255.1). Taxonomy (GTDB): domain Bacteria; phylum Chloroflexota; class Anaerolineae; order Promineifilales; family Promineifilaceae; genus Promineifilum. The sequence continues at coordinate 2,948 of CAZSOD010000109.1, read as the reverse complement.
GCGGGTCATTCAGACTGACGCGGCGATTAACCCCGGCAATTCCGGTGGGCCGCTGCTGAACCTGGCTGGGGAGGTCGTTGGCGTCAACAGCGCCATCCGCACCAGCACCGGCACGAACTCCGGCGTCGGTTTTTCGATCCCTGTCAACGCTGTCCGGCGGGTCATCCCGTCGCTTGTCGCCGAAGGCGTCTACCACTACCCCTATATGGGCATCCGCATGACTGAGCTGGACCTGGCTTCACAGCAAGCGCTGGGCCTGCCGCAGTTGACCGGGGCCTACGTCACGGAAGTGACGCCGGGCGCGCCGGCGGCGCTGGCGGGTGTGCTGGCTAGCGACCTGAGCCCGACGGGCGAATTGTTGTCCGGCGGCGATCTGATCATTGCCGTGGATGGCCAGCCGGTCAACAATCCGGACGATCTGATCAGCTTCCTCGTCTTCGAGACGGAAGTGGGCCAGACGATAGATCTGACGATTATCCGCAACGGTGAGCCAATCGAGGTCCCTCTGACGCTTGGCGAGCGCCCGTAGGCCGCGGCCGAAGGAGCGCGCCGGGCCATTATCCACAACGCCGGCGGCCGGATGGCCACCCGGCCCGGCCGGCATATCGCAGGTAGGAGGCATCCATGTTTAGCCAGGATCACATGCAGGAGTTGCTGACCTATGAGGGCAACGGCGACGGCGTGATCAGCGTCTATCTCGATACCGACAGCACGGTTCAATCGACGGAGGGAATCAAGCTGGTGGCTCGCGGGCTGCTCAAGGAGGTTCAACCACAGCATGAGAAGGAGGCGCAAGCGATCGAGCGCTATCTGGAGCTGAGTTACGACTGGTCCAAGCCTGGCCTCGCCCTGTTCTGCGCTCAGGGTGGGGCGTTCTTCCGCTCCTACACCTCCCCTGTAGCCTTTCGCAACCGCGTTCGTTTGGGGTCACGACCCTATGTGAAGCCGCTGGCCCATCTGCTGGATCACTACGCTCACTTTGGCGTCATCGTCGTTGACCGCGTGAGCGGCCGCTTTTACGAGTATCACCTGGGCGAGTTACAGGCGTCGGAAAGCTTCGACGGCGAGGAGGTGCGCAAAGTAAAGCGCGGGCGAGGCTCCTCGGCCGTCGGCCGCCGCGGCGGCTCTGGGACCAGCGGCCCAGGCGGCAGCGACCACGAGGAAGAGGTCGCCGCCCGCAACTTACGCGACTGTGCCGCCGCCGCCGGTCGCTTCTACGCCGAGCGCCCCATCCGCCGGCTTTTCCTGGGCGGTACCGCCGAAACCCTGGCCCCGTTCCGCGAGATGTTGCCCAAGCAGTTGCAGACCTGCCTGGCCGGCTCTTTTGCCGTGGATATGGACATGGGCGAACCGGAGGTGCGGCGTCGCGCGCTGGATCTGTTGCGTGAGGTCAATGCCGAGCGCGAGGACAAGCTGGTCGAGCGCCTGATAACGCTGCATGCGATGGGCGCAAACGCTGTCGTCGGCCTGGACGACGTGTTGCAGGCGGTGTCGGACAAACGTGTAGAGGCGCTGATCATCAGCGACGGTTTTCGCACCCACGGTTATGTCCATGAGCCATCGGGTTTCGTGGTCGCCAACCTGGCCCGCAGCCCGCTAACCGACGGCGAACTGAGCGAGGTCGGCGACGTGGTGGACGCGGCCGTGGCCCAAACGGTGTCACAGGGCGGCCACGTCGAGATCATCGCCGAGAACCCGGCCCTCGAAGACGCCGGTCGCATTGGGGCTATCCTGCGCTACTAGCCGCCACGTAAGAAGAGAGAACCACAGATTACACAGATTACACAGATTCAAGACCTCTGAGTCTGTGTAATCTGCGTAATCTGTGGTTTCTTCTTTCTTCAGGTCAGACATGGACGCCTACCGGGCATTCGTGGAGCGGCTGGCGGCGTTACCGGGGTCGCCCGTGGCGTTCAATCCCTATGCCGGGGCAGGCGCGGCGGCGCGGCGCGACAATCTGGCGCTCTACCTAGAGCGAATTGCGGCGCGCCGGCCGCGCGTGCTGCTCCTGGGCGAAGCGCCCGGCTATCGCGGCTGTGGCGTAACCGGTGTGCCATTCACCAGCGCGGCGGTGCTGCTGGGCGAGCCGTCGCCCTTCGGGCTGTTCGGCGCGACGACCGGCTTCCGCGCCGAACACGACCGTGGCGCGCCGCAACGCGAGGCGACGGCCACGATCCTGTGGCAGACCCTGATCGCCCTCGACTGCCTGCCTCTGCTTTGGAATGCCTGCCCCCTCCACCCCCACCGGCCGGGCGAACAAGCCAGCAACCGTCCGCCCACCGCCGCCGAAGTGATGGTGGGACGGCCGTTTGTCGAGACCCTGCTCGCTCTGTACCGCATTGAGCGGGTTGTGGCCGTGGGCCGGAAAGCGGCGGCCGCCCTGGACGCGTGGGGTATCGCCGCCGCCGCTGTCCGCCATCCGGGGCATGGGGGAAAGGCGGCGTTTGTCAGTAGGCTGGAGGAATTAGGAATTGGGCATGAGGGATCTGCCTCGGAGTGCAAACTCTGAATTCCTAATTCTCTCCCGGTTCGAGGGCCGAGAAGTAGTCGCGTACGAGTCCTTGCAACTGGAGCGGTATGCGGCTGGCCGGAAGCGCTTCAAAGGCGGCGTCACGGTAGTCGCCGAAGACCTGATCGTAGGGGACGACGCTGCCGCCGGCCGGCCGAACCGGCTGGCCGGGTAGCGGTTGCCCCTCCGGCCCGCACGTCTCCGGCGCGGTGAGGCACTGGGTGTCCAGTTCCACGTCCGCGCCCTGACCGCTCAGGTCTACTGGTGAGGGCACGAAGACACTCTCGACGTGGCCGCCGCCCGGCCCGGGCCCGCCTGTCGCGCTGCTCTGCCCCTGGCCGCCGGCCCCTTCGCCGCCCGCGTCGGCCTGCTCCCCCTGTCCCGTGCCGCCTTGCTGGCCTGTCCCCTGGCCGTCGTTCGCGCTCTGGCCGCCGCTGTC
>CAZSOD010000108.1:0-12059 GCA_964608255.1 uncultured Ardenticatenaceae bacterium | reverse complement strand
TCCCTGGGGCGCGACATGGAGCTGCTCGTCTTCGGCTGGGGCGGGGCGCGCGTCCTCGTTTTCCCCACCTCGATGGGCCGCTTCTACGAATGGGAAGACCGGGGCATGATGAACACCTGGGGCGAGCAGATCGAGCGCGGCTGGCTCCAGGTCTACTGCGTCGATAGCGTCGACGCCGAAAGCTGGTACGCCCGCTGGAAGCACCCCGGCGCGCGCGTCTGGCGCCACATCGAGTACGAGAACTACCTCCTGCGCGAGGTGCTGCCACTCTCGCAGCAGAAGAACCACAACCCGTTTCTGATCACCGTCGGGGCCAGCTTCGGCGCTTACCACGCCGTTAACTTCGCCCTGCGCTACCCCCACCTCGTCGGCCGCGCCATCGGCATGAGCGGCATCTATGAGATCGACCGCTGGACCGACGGCTACCGCGACGACAATATCTACTTCAACAGCCCGTGCGACTTCATCCCCAACGAACACGACGGGGGACGGCTCGACGCCCTGCGCCGGCAGGACGTCATCCTGGCCGTCGGCCGCGACGACAGCCTGCGCCATAGCAGCGAGCGACTCTCCGCCGCCCTGTGGAACAAGGGCATCGGCAACGCCCTGCGCCTCTGGGACGGCTGGGCCCACGACTGGCCGTGGTGGCATCAGATGATCCGGTTGTATATTGGGGGACACGATTGAAAGGAGGTTCCAGGTTCCAGGGGCCAGGTTCCAGGGAAGAACGCTCTTCCCCTGGAACCTGGCCCCTGGAACCTGGCCCCTATAAGGAGAGGGACACATGACAAAGAAAGTAGGCCTGATCGTCGGCCGCGAGTGGTCGTTTCCGCCGGCGTTTATCGACGAGGTGAACCGCCGCAACGAGGGCGTGGTGGCCGAGTTCGTCAAGCTCGGCGGCACGCGAATGGACGAGCCGAACGAGTACGCCGTCATCATCGACCGCATCTCCCATGAGGTGCCGTACTACCGCTCGTACCTGAAGAACGCGGTCCTGCAGGGCGTGACGGTCATCAACAACCCGTTCATGTGGACGGCCGACGACAAGTTCTTCGAGGCGTCGCTGGCCTCGCGGCTGGGCGTGGCCCATCCCAAGACCGTCGTCATGCCCAACAAGGACTACGTCCCCGGCATCGTCCACGACGAGAGCCTGCGCAACCTGAAGTACCCCCTCGACTGGGACGCCCTGATCGAGTACGTCGGCCTGCCGTGCGTGCTGAAGGATGCCCACGGCGGCGGTTGGAAGGACGTGTTCATCTGCCACACGAAGGAAGATCTGTGGCACGCCTACAACCAGTCCGGCCTGCACACGATGGTCTTGCAGGAGTTCATCCGCTGGGACCACTACGTGCGCTGTATGTGCCTCGGCCAGCAAGAGGTGCTGCCGATGCGCTATGACCCCCACCAGCGGCGCTACATCGTCGACCATGCCCACCTGTCGCCGGAACTGGGCGACAGGATCGTCAACGACTGCCTGAAGCTGGTTCGCGCCCTCGGCTATGACATGAACACGCTCGAGTTCGCCATCCGCGACGGCGTGCCCTACGCCATTGACTTCATGAACCCGGCCCCGGATATGGACATCAACTCGCTGACGCCGGCCTACTTCGAGTGGTGCGTGCGCCACATGGCCGACATGGCCATCGACCTGGCCCACAACCCCCGGCCGCAACTGACCGAGCTCAAATGGAGCGGCATGTTCAACGGCTAAAACCGGGGAAGCATCCACAGATTACACAGATTTCACAGATTCAAGCCTTTTCAATCTGTGAAATCTGTGGACGTTTTCTGCTATGGGGTGTGCTATGTCATTGACCGAAGCCATTATCACGTATCACGACCTGCTGACCGACGAGATCGCCGCCGAGACGCAGGAGCAGCTTGACGAAGGACTGCGCGCGCGCGGGCTGTTCTTCGGCGACCGGCCGCTCTGCACCGTCTTGCGGCCGCGCTTCCTGACCCCCGATCAGTATATGAGCATGCGCCAGAGCATCCGGCCGCTGCTGACCGCGTTCGAGAAGATCTCCAACGCGGCCGTCGCCGATCGGGAGTTCCGCGGCCAGTTCGGTCTTTACGACTGGGAAGAGTCGCTTATCCACGTCGATCCCGGCTACCAGGTCCACGCCCCGCTCAGCCGCCTCGACTCCTTCTTTGTCACCGAGGGTGACGAGATGGAGCTCAAGTTCACCGAGTACAACGCCGAAGTGCCCGCCGCTTCGGCCTACAACGACGTACTCAACGAGGTTTTCTTCGGGCTGCCGGTCATGGGCCAGTTTTTGCGCCGCTATGCCGTGCGGCCCGTGCCCACCCGTCACAGCGTGCTCCACGTCCTGCTCGACGCCTGGAAGGAGTTCAGCGGCGGCACGCGCGGCCGGAAGCCGCAGATCGCCATTCTCGACTGGCAGGAAGTGCCCACGCGCAGCGAGTTCGAGCTGTTCCTGCAATATTTCAACTCACAGGGGCTGGCCTGCCGCATCGTCGACCCGCGTCACGTGGAGTACCGCAACGGCGCGCTCTATGACGAGGATTTCCGTATCGACCTGATCTATAAGCGGGTGCTCATCACCGAACTGATCGAACGCTGCGGTCTCGACGGGCCGGTGGTGCAGGCAGTGCGCAACCGGGACGTGTGCATGGTTAACCCGTTTACCTGCAAGCTGCTCTATAAGAAGGCCAGCCTGGCCGTCCTCAGCGACGAACGCAACGCCGATTTATTCGACGCGCGCGAGACCGGGGCCATCCGCGACCACATCCCGTGGACGCGCGTGGTGGAGGAGCGAACGACGACCTACAATGGCCTGCCGGTCGACCTGCTACCGTTCATTCTGAAATACCGCGAGCAGTTCGTGCTGAAACCCAACGACGACTACGGCGGGCGGGGCATTGTCCTGGGTTGGCAGACGAACAGCAGCGGCTGGGAGCAGGCGGTGCAGGTGGCGTTGGAGACACCGCACGTGGTGCAAGAGCGGGTGCGCATCCCCAACGAGCCGTATCCCAGCATTGTCGACGGCCGCCTGCAGATCTACAACCGGATGCTCGACACCGCGCCGTTCGTCTTCCACGGCGAATACGTCGATGGCACCCTGACCCGCCTCTCGACCGACCCTCTGCTAAACGTCTCCGCCGGCGGTGGCTCGACCGTGCCGACGTTCATCGTTGAACGCCGCGACGCGGGCTAAGAACAAGAGAAACCACGGATCACGCAGGTTCCACAGAATAGCGCCTTAATCTGTGGAACCTGCGTGATCTGTGGTTTCTTCTCTTCCGCCGGCCCGGAACTAGAACTTGACCAGGGACAGAACCATGCTGATGACGATCATGATGCCAATGATGATCAGCGCGATTCTCGTCCAGTCAATCTTGCGGCGCTTCTTGGCCGCGGCCTTGGCCGACTGGTGGGTCGGCGCGGTGGTCGTCCGGCGTTTCTGCTGCGACTTACCCATGTCGATGTGACTCCTCAGAGACGTGACTAATGGCGCCCCGTGGCGCCAGTCCAATCGCGTAGTATAGCACAAACCGGCCGCGCGGAAAGGGCGCGGGAGCCGGTTCAAGCGAATGGCGTTTCTCTTGTAGGGCCGGGCATGCGCTATAATTGACTCATGTCCGCCCTCCTCTCCAACTCCGCCTTGCTGGTTGTCTATGGCCTCGTACTCGTTGTCGGGCTGGCGCTCATTGGCGCGGCCGTCGTCTCGCTCCTGCGCAGCTTCACGCCTGGCCGGCAGGCGGCAACGGGCCAGGCGTCGACTCACCGGCTAAACCGGGCGGCGACCTACGCCCTGGGTCTGGGCGCGACCGTCCTCGGCGCGGTCGGGCTGCTGGCGCTGCTGGCCTTCCGCGTCGATCCGGCGGCCAGTGTGCTGTGGTCCCTGGGCGCCGGTCTCGTCGCTACTCTCGCGGCCCAACTCGCCCTCGTCTGGCTTTCCGGGCGCGACGGGGCGGCGGAGACGGCGCTGGCCGTAGACGCCGACGGTCGCGTGGCTCGCGTGGTGATCCCCATTCCGGCCAACGGGTTAGGCGAGGTGGCCTATCGCGACGGCGGGGAGATGGTTAACCTTGGGGCGCGCTCGGTCACCGGGCAAGCCATCCCGCAGGACGCGTCGGTGCTAATTGAGCGCGTGACCAACCGTGTTGCGGTCGTCCGGCTGGCGGGGGAGGCTGGCGCAAGGGCGTCGAAACGCCGGGCGGTCGGGGCGAGGCAGTCGACGCAGGGCCGCAACGATGCCGGGCCGGACGGCCGCTAGACGATCCCGACCCAAGGCCCGGCCCGTTCCCCAGATTGACGCTTGCGGGCGCTCCAGTATAATCGCTTGAGTCCCCGCATTGGCGGGGGCGAATCAACAAGTCGATAATTAACCTTCGGGGCAGGGCGTAATTCCCGACCGGCGGTGAAGGGGCGCGCACCCCCAGCCCGCGAACCCGGCGACGGGTTGACCCGGTGTGATTCCGGGGCCGACAGTGACAGTCTGGATGGGAGAAGGTTCCGTGGCGCGGCCGCGCCCGTTGCCCCATTACCGATGGGGCGTTTTTGTTGGCCGGCTGCGGTCGCGCTGCCTCCCCGCTTGCCCCGACCCGCTTCGCCCGTTTGCGCCCGGCGAGCGCCTGCTGACATGCTGCAACGCAACCGCTTTCTGCGCTGGCTGGATGAGCAGCCCCCCTGGGCGACGGTCATCGTCTCCTTTCTGGCCGTGCTGCTGGCCTGGGAACTGCTTGTCGTCTGGGCTGGCTATCCGCCGTTCATTCTGCCCGGTCCGCGCGACGTGGCCGGAGCATTCGCCGGGCTGGTCGTCGACGGCCGGCTCCAACGCCACGCCCTTGTCACTCTCAGCGAGGTCATCCCCGGCCTGGCGCTGGGCGCGTTCGTCGCCGTGCCCCTGGGTTACCTGCTCACCAAGTCGCCGCTGGCCGAGCGTGTCCTGTCCCCCTACCTCATCGCCTCGCAAGCTATCCCGGTTATCGCCATTGCTCCGCTGCTGACCATCTGGGTCCAATCGTGGTACTGGTCGCGGGTGCTGGTGGCGGCGCTGACGGTCTTCTTCCCCATCCTCATCAACACCATCGCCGGACTGCGCTCCGTGCCGCGCGAGTACTACGATCTGCTGCACTCGCTGCGCGCCACGCGCGGGCAAATCTTCCGCAAGCTGGAGCTGCCGGCGGCGCTGCCGACCGTGCTGGCCGGGCTGAAGGTCGGCGCGACGCTGGCGGTGATCGGCGCACTGGTGGGGGAGTTCGTCCAGCCGAAGAGCCAGGGGTTGGGCTTCCTGCTGGTGACAGCGCGCTACCAGTTCAAGACGGACGAGGTGTTTGTCGTGCTGCTGACGCTGGGGGCGATGGCCCTGTCGCTCTATGGCGTGGTCGCCCTGGCCGAGCGCCGCCTCCTCCGCTGGCGGCGGTATGGGCACACGGGAAGATGAAGAGCTCACGCGAAGGCGCAAGGAGGACAAAGGCGCGGACGCAAGGAGGGGATGAAGCCTGTCCTTGCGTCCGCGCCTGTACGTTGAATCCCTCGCTCTCTTATTTCCTTCGCGCCTCAGCGTGAGCTGCTTAACTCGTCACTTGGCGTTTGTCACTCGTACCGCAGCGCCTGCACGATCTCCAGGCGCGAAGCCTGGCGCGCGGGGATGACGGCGGCGAGGATGCCGAAGAGGATTCCGGCCACCAGAGCGATGATCACACCCGTGGTTGGGAAGACGTAGACCATCGGGAAGCCGGCGGCCTCCAGAGCCGCCACGCCCATGTAGCCGAGATAGAGACCGCCCACCACGCCGAAGACCGTCCCCAGCGCGGCCAGAATGAGCGCTTCGGCCAGCACCACCGTCCGCACCTGTCGCCGCGTTGCGCCGACGGCGCGCAGCATGCCGATCTCGCGCGTGCGCTCGATGACGCCGATAGCCAGGGTATTGACCATGGCGATGAGCGAGGGCACGGCCAGGAACAGCACCAGCGCGTACATGGCGGCGAAGGCCGCGTCGAAGATGCGCAGGTTCTCCTCGATATACTCCTGGCCGGAGATGAGCCGGAACTGCGGGTAATCGCGCAGCGCGTCCTTCATACCTGCCTCGGCCGCCGCCGCGTTCGCGCCGGGGGCCAGGTTTGCCTGCAGTAGCACGTCCTCCTGGCGGCCGAAGTCGGTGGCGATGTTGTCCTGGGAGATGTAGACCGTGGCGATCTTCGCGTTCAGGTAATCGCCGCCGATGCCCGCCACGGTGTAGGCTTGCCGCCCGTTGGGCGTGATCAGCTCAACCGTGTCCCCAAGGCCCGCTTTGGTTGTCATTGCCAGGACCGGGTTGATGATCGCCGTTCGCCCCTGGCTAAGCGCCGCGTAGGCCGACTCGTCCCCTTCGTTAAAGGTCAGGCCGCTCACTTCGGGATAAGTAGCCGGATCGATACCCAGGAGCGAAACGGGCGTTCCGTCCGCCTGCGACGGGGCGAAGCGCAGCGAGCTGACCACGGCCACGCCGTCGACCGCCCGCAAGCGGTCCGCCAGTTCCGCGCCGGAGCCGACGTTTGTGCCCCAGATAGCGATTGAAGGCGGAACGAAGATGTAGTCGCTGCCCAGGCTGCGGCGCATGACCTGTCCGAAGCCGGTGGTGACGCTGGAGATAATCGAGGCCACCATGATGAGAATGGCCATGCCGATCAGTGTCGTGCTGGCGGTGATGGCCGCGCGCGATGGCTGGCGCGAGAGGTTGCCCTCGGCCAATTGCGCCGTGCCGCTGCGGGCGAAGAGAACCGCCAGCAGCCGGCTGAAGAACCGGGCAATCGGGTTCACCAGCGCCGGCGCGGTGAGGATCAGGCCGATGACAAACAGGACTGCGCCCAAGCCAATCAGGCTGATATTGCGGGTCAGCAGCGCGACGACGGCCAGAGCGATCATCGTTAGCCCGGCCCAGAAGCCGATACCGGCCAGCCGGCGCAGCGTCACCGCGCCGACGGACGGCCGCAGCGCCTCCAGCGGCGTCACGCGGCCGGCGCTCATGGCCGGCAGCAGGCCCGCCAGCAACGTCACGCCGACGCCCACGATGATGCTGCCGACGACGAGGGCCGGGGGAATGATGGGCGCGCCAATGCGCACGTTCATCATCCGGCCGAGCGAGGGCGCGAGCAGCGAGACGCCCAGGAGCGCCAGCAGGTAGCCGGCCACCAGCCCGATCGTCGTGCCGATCAACCCTTGCAGCAGCCCTTCCACGAGGAACGTGCCCAGGATGGTCCGGCGGCTCGCGCCCAGCGTGCGCAGCATGCCGATGTCGCGCCGCCGCTCGGCGACAATGGTGCGGAAGGTGTTGAAAATGATGAACCCGCCCATGAGCAGGGCCAGCACCCCGAGCAGGTTGAAGATACCGCGGGCCACGCCAAGGTTGGCCAGCAGCTCCGAGTTGGACGACAGCCCGCCCAGCTGGTAGGCGTCGCCCAGTTCAGCCAGAATGGTCTGCTCGATGGCGGCGCGCGCGTCTTCGCCGACGACGTCGAAGTTGGCCTCAACCGTGTTGATGCGGCCGGGCATCTCCAGCAGCGTCTGCGCCTCGGACAGCGTGACCAGCACCTCCTCGTTGCCCAGTTGCGCCCGCGGCGGCAGCAAACCGACAATGGTCAGTGTCGCCTGACCGGCTGGCGTCGGCAGGGTCAGGGTATCGCCGAGGCCCCGGCCGGCCGCGTCGGCCAGGCTGCGGCTTATTACCGCCGCGTCCGTATCCCCGGCCTGCAAAAAGCGACCGTCCGAGACCTGGTAGCTGTGCAGCGCCGTCGCCTGATCGATGCTGATGCCCACCAGCGAGAGCGCGTTGACCGCATCGGGTGTGGTCGCGTCGTTGTCGAAGTAGTCGGCCGGCAGATTAACCGTCCGGTCGAGAAGGCCGGAGACAACGCTGACGCCCTCCACCGCGGCGACCCGATCCGCGACGGCGGCGTCGAAGGCGTCGGCCGTCTTGAGCGTAATGGTAGCGTCCACCTGATCCGCGGCGGCCAGAACATTGGCCTGGAAGGCGCGGGTCATGGTCGGCAGCATCAGGTTCATGCCGAAGATGACCAGCACGCCGAAGACAATGGCCAGCGTTGTCAGCACGGCCCGCAAGGGCCGGCCGCGCAGGTAGCGCGAAGCGAGCGTGAGTTGAATGTTCATGGTGTTCCTCTTCTAACCGGCGGGGCGGGGGGACGTCGGACCACAGACCACGGCCAGAGACGGCGGCGCTTTCTGGCTGCCGTCCGTGGTCTGTCGTCTGTCGTCGGGCCGTCCTACGCGAACGCCTCCATCTTCCCCGCGACCGTGGCCGCGTTGTGACCGTTGTCGCCGCGCGGTTCCAGGATTGTTTGGTCAACGATGGCCCCGTCTTTCAGGAAGATGATGCGGTCGGCGTAGGCGGCGATGCGCGGGTCGTGGGTGACGATGACCACCGCGCGGCCCCAGTCGTTAGCCACCTGCCGCAGCAGCCCGGCGATCTCCTCCGAGGCGCGCGTGTCCAGGTTGCCCGTTGGCTCGTCGGCCAGGATGAGTGCCGGGTTGGCCACCAGGGCGCGGGCCACGGCGACGCGCTGCTGCTGCCCGCCGGAGAGCTGGTCGGGCCGGTGATCGAGCCTATCTTCCAGACCAATGCGGCGCAGCCAGTCCGCGGCGCGCTCTTTGGCTTCCGCCGGGCGCACGCCATCGAGGGTGACCGGCAGGGCTGCGTTCTCAACCGCGGTCAGTACCGGAATGAGGTTGAAGAACTGGAAGATGAAGCCGATCTGGCGGCGGCGCAGTTCGGTCAGCTTCGCGTCGGGCAGGTCGGTCAGGTTGTGGCCGTCAATGGTGACGCTGCCCGCAGTCGGCCGGTCAAGCCCACCCAGCAGATGGAGAAGCGTCGACTTGCCGCAACCGCTCGGGCCCATAATCGCCACGAACTCGCCCGGTTCCACTTGCAGGGAGACGTGGTCGAGCGCCGTCACGGCCGTGTCGCCGGCCCCATAGACCTTGGTGAGATTCTGCGCGGATATGAGGGACATGGAACGCTCCTGGGAGAATGACGAATTAGGCATGAAGAGCACGCGACCGCGCTCTTGCCGATTCCCAATTCGTAATTCCTAATTCCTGATTCCTGATTTACTCTTCTTCGGTCGCCCGCGTTGTTTGACTTCCGGGCGAGGCATAGGTTGGCGGCGAATGTCGTCCAGTCGCGCCTCGATCACGTCTAGCCAGCGCAAGTCGGCTTCCAGATGCATGATGCTCTTGTCGAGCAGGAATATCTGCGCCAGTTCGCGACGCGGGTCGGCGTGGTTGCGACGCGTCGTCAGGTTGTGCAAGTCCTGATAGAGCGCGCGCCGCTGCGCCTGGATAACGCCGTAAGGATTGGCTACGTCAGTCGCCACGCTCAGCATCAGCTTGATGAAGAACTCGTCGCGCTGGTGCTCAGCCGGGACGCCGCTGGCGAACCACGCTTCCAGTTCCGTCCGTCCGTCGGCCGTCAGGCTGTAGATGTGCTTTTCCGGCCCACCGTCCTGCTCCACCGCTTCCTGCACCACCAGACCGCTCTCTTCCAACCGCCCCAATGTCGTATAAACCTGGGCGGGCTTGACGGCCCACACTTCCTCGCCGCCGGCCAGCGCCTCAAACGCGGCGCGCAGTTCGTAGCCGTGGCGGGGGTGATCGGCCAGCAAGCCAAGAATGGCATTTCGGACGGACATACGGCGTAGATTTACTCCTAAAAGCTGGTTTATCGTAAAGTACTAACCCGTTTACTAATTACTTCGGTAAATATATAACGAGTTACTAGTTTTGTCAATACCCTCGTGCGTCGCCCTTTCTTCAGTGCGATGCACTTTCTTGAGTGCGTCGCACTTTCGTCAGTGCCTCGCACCTCTGTTAAGCGCCGTCGAAGACCGCCCAGAAGGTGCGACGCACTTCAGAAAGTGCGTCGCACCTGGGACGTGCGTTTTGCCACAAAGGGGGCATACTAGTAGTCCATGATCCTCCACATCGCGCATCGGGATGAGTGGGCGGCAGCGCAGGCGGCCGGCGACTACCGCGCTGACTCGCTGGCGACCGAGGGCTTCATCCACTGCTCCACGCCGGAGCAAGTGCTCATCCCGGCCAACGAGCGCTTCCAGGGCCAGACCGGCCTGCTGCTGCTGGTCATCGACCCCGACCGGCTGGCGGCCGAACTCGTCTACGAGGACTGCTACGAGACCGGCACGGCCTTCCCCCACATCTACGGCCCGCTCAACCTCGACGCCGTCGTTCGCGCCGTCCCCTTCCCGCCCGGCCCCGACGGCCGCTTTTCCCTGCCGTCGCTTGAAGTCATCTGATTTCGCAGAGCAAGAGAAGAGAGAAACCACAGATTACACAGATTTCACAGATTACTGAGAGCGAAATCTGTGAAATCTGTGTAATCTGTGGTTCCTTCTTCCATTAAGTGACGCGATGAACGCTGCCGACTATCCCATCCTCGAATACGACAACTCGCCCGAGGCGCTGATCGAGCCGTCGCGGCTGATCGCCCCCATCGACATCCCCCGCCACTGCGTGCTGTGCTTCTTCCAGGACGCCATCACCGCCCTGCGCGAGCGCGGCTTGCTGCGGCCGGTCTATGAACTCGGCTCGGAGATGGGGCCGAACCCGGTCTACGCGCTGGACGCCGGCGGGCGTGAGGTGGCGCTGATGCACCCCGGCGTCGGCGCGCCGCTGGCCGCGGCCTTCATGGACGAACTCATCGCCCTCGGCTGCCGGCAGTTCGTGGCCTGCGGCGGGGCGGGGGTGCTCGACCGGGCGTTGGTCGTCGGCCACGTGGTCGTACCCATGTCGGCCGTGCGCGACGAGGGCGCGTCGTACCACTACCTGCCGCCGAGCCGCGAGGTCGCGCCGTCGCCGGAAGCGGTGGCGGCCATCGAGGCGACGCTGGCCGGCCAAGGCGTAGCCTACGTGACGGGCAAGACGTGGACGACCGACGCGTTCTACCGCGAGACGGCCGGCCGCATCGCCCGGCGGCGGGCGGAGGGGTGCATCACGGTGGAGATGGAGGCGGCGGCGTTCTTTGCGGTTGCTCGCTTCCGGGGCGTGGCGGCCGGGCAAATTCTCTACGGCGGCGACGACGTCAGCGGCGACGCGTGGGACAGCCGCGAGTGGCGCGGGCGGACGTCGCTGCGGGAGCAGTTGGTGTGGCTGGCGGCCGAGGCGTGCCTGCGCCTTTAATGCCGCGCCGCTCAAAGGCGCGTCTACTGATCCAACCGCGCAAGGATGTCCTTCATTTGCGCAATCTCACGCTCTTGGGCATCGATGATCTCGCCGCATAGATCGATGATTTCCGGATCGTCAATCGACGATTCCTCGCACATCAAGATGGCGCTGGAATGGTGGGGGATCATCGACCGCAAAAACTGCTCGTTATCCACGGGCGTCTGCGTCCGCCCCAGCGCGAACGCCAGGAGCCCGATCAGGGCGAAGGCGGCGATCAGGACGTAATTCAGCGTCTTGTTCTTGTACATCGATCCCATGACTAACAGCATCAGGACGACCATCGGCGCGACCATCATCACGGCCATGTAGACCCGGTTGATATTGGCATAGAAGTGGTCGAAACTATCGATCAGGGCGTATGTGAGCAGGAACATGATGACGCCATTGATGGTGATGACGAGGGCAAGTTTCTTGTAGGGCATGCTCGTATCCATGCCCATCGGCTGACTATCGGACTTGCTCGCCACCTTCACTTTCTGCTCGACCTTGCTTTGCATACTGTTCTCCTCGGTCCTGCGCGGCCGCTGAAATCTGGGCTGCTCTTTCAGGCACGAGCAAGACGGTAGCGCCGCCTGCGGGATCGCGTCAGTACCGGGAGATACACAGCCAGCCTGTGAAAAGGGACCAAATCCTAGAGAGGCCAATCGTTCACGACGGCGGTAACGGCCTCCCCCTCCGCCACCTTCACCAACCGCGCCGCCTTCGTCCCCGCCTCCAGCGGCAGCGCGGCCGCGTCGGCCGCCAGCAGCCGGCGGTCGGTGACGACCGTCAGCGGCCCAACCGGGGCCAGAGCCACGGCCGCCGCCTTGCGCGCCATCAGCGCCTTCCCATGCGCGTTGGCCCGCGGCGCTTCGGC
>CAZSOD010000107.1:0-12162 GCA_964608255.1 uncultured Ardenticatenaceae bacterium | reverse complement strand
GGCCGGGCCGACGCGGCCCGGGCGACGGCCGACGACGCCCGCGCGACGGCCGAGGCCGCGCGGGACGAACTCGACCGCCAGGTGGACGTCAACGAGGCGCTGCGGCTGGCCGACAAGGCCGACGAATACCTGACCAATGACGACTACAGCGCCGCCATCCTGCTGAGCACCCTGGCCCGCCGGTCGGCCGAAACCTCCAGCGCCCAATCCGTTCTCTTCCGTGCCGCCAACGCGCAGCTCAACGCGCGCGCCACTGTCGAAGCGGGCGTCGTGGCCGCGCTCCACGGCGCTTACCAGCCACCCCCGGCCGTAGCCGGGGCTTCGCCGTTCAACGGGTTGATGTCCGGCCCGGTTGACGGTTCGCTGGCCGCGCTGCGCGACGGGGAGGTCGTCTGGTGGCGGCTGACCGAGCCCGGCATGGCCGACGCGCTCGTGCTGGGTTACGACGAGACGCGCTATGATCGGGCGGCCTTTGCCACGGGCCGCCGGCTGCTGGCCACGGCCGCCGGGTCCGCGCTGCAAATCTGGCGCGCCACCGGCGATGAGTGGCGGCCCGTGGCCTCCGTCGCCAGCGGCGTCGATACCGGCGCTATCACGGCCCTGGCCTTTAGCCCCGATGGCCGCCGCCTGGCGGTGGCCCGCTGCGAGGGGGACGACCCGGCCGCGTGCCGCGGCCGGATCGAACTTTGGGACGGCAATCCGGTAACCGGCGACTTCGCCTTTCAGAACTCGGTCGCCACGAGCGCCCCCGTTGCCGATCTGGCCTTCCTCGACCGGCCCGGCAGCCGCCTTGTCTGGGCCGGCAATGGCGGCGTGGTGCTGGAGGAGTTGGCCGCGGGTGACAGCCGGCCGTTGCGCGGCCTGAACCTTGGCGCATCCCGGCCCCAACAACTGGCCGTAGCCCCCGACGAGCGCTGGCTGGTCGTTGTCAGTTGCAGCGCCGCTGATGCGGCCGAGGTATCCACCCCCGCCACCCCCGCCGTCAGCCAGCGCCCCTCTGGCGCCGGTGACGAGAGCGCCAAACCCGACGACGCCGGCGACTGCGCCGATTACACGGCCCGCGGTTGGGACCTGAGCGAGCAGGAACCGGTCGACCTCGGCCCCATCCTGCTTGCCCCAACGGCCGGCGACGCGCCGATCGACGTGGCCTATCTGCCGATTCCGGACAAACTCGTCCTGCTGAAACAGGACGGCCAACTGGAGTGGTGGAGCGCCGACATGGGCGACTGGGAGCGCGCGGCCTGCTCGCTGGCCGGTCGCAACCTGACGGCCGATGAATGGAAGGATGCCTATCCGCGACTGAGCTTCAACGACTACCGCGCCAGTTGCGCCCAATTCGGCGTTCATGTTTCCATCCCCCAGCAGCTCGTCACGGCCTGCCGGGAGGATTTCCTGGCCCAGGCGCAAACCATGTGGGCGCAGGACCCGCGGCTTCAGGCCCAATCGACCGCGACCGATTTCGACGAATGGGCCGGCGGCGTGCTGATCGATTACCTTCTGGAGACAGGCGCGGACCAGCGTGAATCTTGCCTGGCCGTCCTGCGCGGTCTCCAGCTGCCCACGGACGTCGCCGCTCTGTTCGCCGGGGATAGCGTGCGCCGCGTGGTCGCCACCGAACCAGCGCGCGCGCCGCGCTGGGAGTTTACGGCCGGCGCGGGCGACGTCATCACGTTTGCCGGTGTGCCCCTGTCGCTCAATCGCCGGATCGAGTTGCGTCTTGTGGATGAGGCCGGCAGCGAACTGGCCCTCAGCCCTTCCGACGCCAGCGCGCGGCTTGAGACAGTGCTGCCCGAGGCCGGGCGGTATGCTCTCGAAGTGGACTGGTCCGGCCCGCCCGCGCCGCTGGCCATTGCGGCCGCGCTGACGTCGCCGCAGCCGTTGACCCTCGGCAACGCGGTGGAGCAGACGAACCCGTCCGTTCGCCGGTACACCTTCCCCGGCCGGCTGGGGCAATTAATCAGCGTGGCCGTCACCGCGCTGGCCGAGGGCGATCCTACCCTGCGCCTGACGAATAGCGGCGGCACGGAGTTGGCCTTCGTCGACGACTTCGCCGGCAGCCTGAACCCGCGGATTGAGTCGCTGATGCTGCCCGCCGCGGACACCTATACGCTGGAAGTGGGCTGGTATAACGGCGGCTCGTTCCCCTATCGCCTGTCTACGACAGTCACCGAGCCGCAGGCGCTGGCCCTGGGCGAAACCGTTCCCCGCATTCCCGGCGACCGGTCGCTGTGGCAATTCGAAGGTCGGGCGGGTGACGAAATCACGCTGGCTGTGACGGCGGATTCGACGGTTGCCGACGCCGCGCTGACGCTGTATGACGCGAACGCGGTCGAACTGACGTCGGTCGATGATGCCGGCGACGGCGTGCGCGATCCACGCCTTGCCGCCCTGTTGCCGGCTGACGGCGTTTACTTTGTGCGGGTCAGCTGGCGCGAGGCCGCCGCGCCCTACACCCTGTCTACCCGTCTCGCGTCGCCACGACCTCTAACGCCCGGCCAGACGGTGAACGTGGCGGCCGAGGAGCAGCCTAACTGGCGCCTGTCGGCCGCCGCGGGCCAGGTTCTGACGGTGGCGGTCACCGCGCAGGAGGCCGCCGGCGATCCCATCCTGACCCTCTATGACGACCGCCTTGTGCCGCTGACGACGAGCGACGACTTCGATGGCCTGAATCCGCGCTTCAGCGTCGTCCTGCCCGCGTCGGGCGACTACCTGATTAAGGTGGGCTGGCCCGGCGTCCCCGGGCCCTATACCATCACGACGGCGCTCGGCGCGGCCGCGCCGCTGGCCTACGGCCGCGCGGTGACCGCCGACAAGACCACCGCGCCCGTCTGGCAGTTTGAGGGCCGGCCCGGCGATCTGATCGTGGCCGAGACGCGGGCGACGGAGGCCGCCGAGGGCGTCCAGCTCCATCTGCTGGACAGCAGTTTCAGCGAGGTGGCCACCGCCTCGTCATCCGCCGGCGCGGGTCCGCGCCTGGAAAGCTTGCTGGCGGCCGAAGGAACCTACTACCTGGAGCTTACCTGGCCCTCGGCCCCGGGCCAATACACATTCTCGCTGGGGCAGGTGACGCAGCCGCCGGTGGCCGCCGCCGGCGACACGCTGGCGGCCACCGCGGACCAGCGCTACTGGGTGCTCCGGGGACAGCCCGGCGAATTCGTGAGCCTTCTCGTCGTGCCCCAGCAAGATGGCGACTCGTTCCTGCGCCTCTACGACGAGCGCGGCCAGCCGCTCGCCTCTGACGGCGACACAATCGGTCAGAACCCGCAGTTGGGAACGGTTCTTGTGGCCGAGACTCGCTTCCTGGAGGTTGGTTGGAACGGGGCCGCCCAGCCCTATGCGCTGACCGTCTCGCGTCTGGAGCCGGAAGCGCTGGCCGTGGACGAGTCCCTCGACGCTCTACCCGGCAGCCGGCTCTGGCAGTTTAGCGGCGAGCGGGACACCTATGCGTTGGTCGAAGTGACGCCGCCGGCCAGCGGGAACCGCCTGATCGCGCGTTTGGTCGACAGCCGGGGCGCGGAACTGGCGCTGGCCGACAGCGCGGACGGCAGCACCCCGCAGCTGGGAGCCATATTGCCGGCCGACGGCCCGTACTTCGTCGTCGTGAGCGGCGCCGGCACGGCCGAGTCCTACTCCCTATCGCTGCGGGTCAGCCAGGTGCGGCCGGTCGCCGCGGCCGAGCCCGTTGAGGCGGATGCCGACAGCCGCGCCTGGCGCTTTACCGGGCGCGCCGGGGCGGTCGTCACGATCAGCGCCGAGACACGGGCCGGCGGCGATCTCACGCTGGGGCTGCGTGACGCCCAGGGTGTTACGCTGGCCTATAACGATGACCGGACGGGCGACACTCGCGATCCGCAGATCGTGTATACCCTGCCTGAGGATGGCGAGTACCTGATCGAAGTGGGCTGGTATCCGGGAACGGAGCCCGGCGCCTATCGGCTGACACTCAGCGACGAATAGCGCGCGAAGAGCGCGAGCAATCCGTTATCGTCGGGGGTGGGAGAAAGAAAGGAGGACCCTGATGGAACTGGATGCGTGGGAACGGTCGGGCTTCGCGGCGCAGTTTTCATTTCCTATCGTCGCGGATGAGGTCGAGCAAACGGGGCTGGTGCAGCGCCCGGCATCGTGGGCGGTTGACGTCGAAGTGGACGACGCACCGCCGGCGGAAGTCACCGATGGGCCATCCGGCCCCGAGGGCGTCTTCGTCACCGCGCGGCAGATCGTCCCGGTGCGCGCCCACGTCCTGGGCGACGAGGGCTGGGCCTACCACCTGCACAGCCCGCGACCTTATCGCGCCCGCTTCACCACCCGCGTCCCCCTCGACGCCGGGCAGTACGATCTGGCGCTGGCCTACTTCGCCGACTGGCGCTACGACTTCGGCGACGAGAGCGTTCCGCCCGACATGGCCGACCACGCCCAGGTGCGGCTGGTCGTCGGCCGCCGCGACGTGGCCTGGACGACGCCCGAGCATTTGCGGCGCAACCGCCTCGATCAGATTCTGACCGTCGACGAGCCGACCAACCTGCGCCTGGGCTTCGAGGTCTGGTCGCGCTACCCGGCCACCAGCAACGGCTTCTTCCTGCAATCGTTCACCGTCCGGGTGCGCAGCGGGCTGGAGGCGATGGGCGAGTATCGCGTCGTCGTCAATTTGCTGCCGCAGGATGCCACGCTGCAAGAAAAGTGGCACATTCTCTTCAAGACCCACGACGCGCGGCAGGCCTTGCTGCAATCGCATGATGACGCCATCAACCTGGTTCGCGCCGGGCGCAGCGACTCCTTCATCCGCCTCTGGGGCCGCGACCGGCTGGAGCCGGGCCAGCGCGCCGCCATCGAGGCATCGGGCCTGACGGTGCAAGACGAGCCGCTGACCGGCATCCCGTTGCAGGCGCTGCCCCCCTCCGGTCTGGAGGCGATAGCCGCGGTCGTTGTCAACTTGCTGCCGCAAGATGCCACGCTCATGGAGAAATGGCGCGTCGTGCAGGCCGTCCACGAGGCCAAGCAGTCGATTATGCAGTCGCACGACGACGCCCTGGCCCTGTTGCGTTTGGGCGGGCCGGACTCGTTCGTGCGCCTGTGGGCGCGCGACAGGTTCCACCCCGACCAGGTGCGCGTTTTTCAGGACAACGCCATCCGCGTGGTTGACGAGCGCTTCCCCGAACCGGCGCGCGTGCTGACGCCCGTCCCACCGCCGGCTCCCGGCCCCGCGCCGGCCCCCGCTCCTCCGCCGGCCCCTTCGGGCGAGTTCCGCTTCACCCATTGGCCGAGCACCAGTAGTCTCATCTGGCAGCCGTTTGGAGCTAATCCCGATCGCTATAAGGCGTTCGACCTGCCGGGCCACGAGGGCATCGACATCGACGCCCCGTTCGGCTCGCCCATCTTCGCCGTGGCCGACGGCACGGTCGCCGCCAACCCGGAGAAGCCGTCGGCCTACGGCGTCCACGTGCGCCTCAACCACCCCGGCAACTACCAGACCATCTACGGCCATCTGGAGAAGGCGGCCGTCGAACCCGGCCAGAGCGTCAGGGGCGGCGACGTGATCGGCTTCGCCGACAGCACCGGCAACGTCTGGCCCAAGCCGACGCCCGAGAAGCCCCACGACGGCACGCACCTGCACCTGACGCTCAAGCAATTCGGCGTGTCCACGGAATACCCCTGGAACATCATCAACCCGACCGCCTTTCTGAGCCAGCTGCCGCAGTACCCGACCGACGCGCACCCAACCCCGCCCCCGCCCGCGCCGTCGCAGGGCACTTTCTATGACCTGTTCGACTATCTGTGCGGCGACGGCCGCCTCTATGAGGTCGGCGGAACGGGCGGCCAGGAGCGCTTCCAGGCCCAGCGCGACGGCAACCGCTTCTACATCACCAAGAACGCCAACTGGGAAGAGCTGTGGGCCGACTCCGACTACATCTGGCGCGGCTTTGACACCTCGCCCGACAACGAGCGCTATTACATCCAGAAGGAGGACGGCCGCGAGGGCGCGCGCTGGGCCAACCGTCGGATGCAGGTCGGCGAGACCTTCACCGGCTTCGGTCATCACGTCCAGTTCTACATGAAAAGCGATTGCCGCCGGTCAGACCTGAACAGCGGCCGGGCGACCAACCGGACGACGCTCCACGCCCACCACGACGCGATCACCTGGAACGGCATCGTCGTCCGCGACATCCTCGAACTGAAGGGCATCGGCGGCGAGAGCTATTTCTTCGCCCGCGGCTTTGGCCTCGTCGGCTGGGCCGCGCCGTGGGGCCAGTCGGGCGTGGCCGAGGTTCACGCCCCCGGCGCTCGCCCGCCCAACGAGCGGCTGCGAATCCCCTGCATGCGCCGCGAATGAAGACCTGACAGGTGGGGTGGGTGGCCGCCCACCTGTCAGGTCTTCTGGCAAGCTGCCCGCGCCTCTGCTAGAATGACCCCGGCGCGACTTGCTCGCGCCGGGGAAACGATTGTCATGAGAACCTTCACCCTGGTCATCGTTCTCGCTCTGCTGGCGCTCGTTGCCGCCACGGCCGCGCCCGCCGCCGGTCAGTCGGACGGCCCCGCCCGCGACCCGATGGCCGACCTCGTACTTTCCGCCGGCGAGCTGGCCGCCGACGCCGTGCCTGGCTCGGCCTTTCTCGGCGGCGAGCTGGCGCCCGAGAGCGCCGCACCGTCTTCTTTTACTTCCCAGATCATTGAAGCGCCCATTCCCTTTAACGCCGTCGTCCCGCAATGGACGGGCGAGGCGGCCGAGGCGCTCGAACTGCGCGTCCGGACCGGCCCCGATGGGCTGGCATGGGGCGACTGGATCCCCGTCCACGCCAACCACGACTGGATGGAGCCCGGCGACGCGGAGATCGTCGGCGAGATGGTGCTCGTCCCCGAGGCCGGCGTCACCCATCGCTTCGTCCAGGTGCAGGTGCTCTTCGCTTCGCCCGACGAGACGCCCGGCGAGCCGTCGCCGGCCGAACCGGCCGTCGCCCCCACGCTCAGCCAGTTACGCCTGACGTTTATCGACACGACCGGCGGGCCGACAGCCGAGGAACTCGTCAACGTGCAGCAGGGGCTAAACGATCAGCAGGGCCTGTTGCCGGAGAGTGTCACCGGCTACCCCAAGCCCTTCGTCGTCAGCCGCGCCGCGTGGTGCACCCATGCCGACTGCAACTATACCGAGGGCCTGGAGTACTACCCGGTCAACCACCTGATCGTCCACCACACCGTCTCCAACAACAGCAGC
The DNA here is from genome assembly GCA_964608255.1 of uncultured Ardenticatenaceae bacterium. Lineage (GTDB taxonomy): Bacteria > Chloroflexota > Anaerolineae > Promineifilales > Promineifilaceae > Promineifilum. The sequence goes on along the minus strand of CAZSOD010000107.1, from coordinate 4,955 downwards.
ACCGACTGGCCGGCTGTCGTCCGCGCCATCTGGAACTTCCACACCTACAGCCGCGGCTGGGGCGACATCGGCTACAACTACCTGATCGACCCCAACGGCGTCATCTATGAAGGCCACGCCGGCGGCGATGACGTGGTGGGCACCCACGCCTCCGGCGCGAACGCGGGCAGCATGGCGGCGTCCCTGCTGGGCAATTTCGCGGCCGCGCCGAACGGTATCCGGCCGCCGCAGCCGATGCTCAACTCGCTGGTCGAACTGCTCTCCTGGAAGGCCGACCAGCGCGGCATCAACATCTTTGACGCCAGCGACACGCTGCCCAACATCGACTGGGGCCTGCCGAACCTGATGGGCCACCGCGACGTCTACGGCACGACCGAGTGCCCCGGCGACCAGGCCCACCTGCTCATCCCCTGGCTGCGCGACCAGATCGCCGGGCGCATCGGCCAGACTGACCCGTACCTCTATGCCGACGACGCCTCGACCGCCTTCACGAAGAGCAACGCCGGAAGCTGGTACACGCCGCCCTACCTCTGTGGCTATAACAACCACGCCTGGTACACGTGGTCGGTCAGCAGCGCGGCGAACAGCACGAACTGGGGCGAGTGGCGGCCGAACGTTCCCGCCGCCGGGCGCTACCGGATCGAAGCCTACGCGCCCTACTGCCGCACCGGCCGCGCCGAAACCGGCAGCGCCACCTACACCATCACCCACGCCGACGGCGTGACCAACAAGACCATCAGCCAGCAGGCCCGCGTCGGCCTGTGGACGAGCCTGGGCGAGTTCAACCTGAACCAGGGCAACGGCAACGTCGTCCGCCTGACTGACCTGGCCGCCGACAACAGCCTCGGCGTGTGGTTCGACGCCCTGCGGCTGCTGCCGGTGGGCGGGCCGCCGCCGCCGCCGCCGCCCACGGCAACCAACGTCGATCCGGCCGATACCGTTTGGAAGAACAACCGCAACGTGACGTTCACGTGGCAGATCGCCAATCCGCAGACGGTGCAGATGACCACGCTCCAGGCGGCGACCGACCCGACGTTCCTCAACATCCTGATCAACCAGAGCTGGTGGGGTGTCGTCACCAGTCATAGCCACCCGTTCAATGCCGACTATGCCAATCTCTACTGGCGCGTGCTGCTGACTCATTCCGGCGGGCCGCTCGTCTCCAGCAACCCGACTCGTTTCGAACTGGACGCGACCGCGCCGCAATCGGCCGTTCGCGCGCCGCTCTACTACCTGCCCTGGAGCGGCCGCTTCGTCATCGAGTGGGCCGGGACCGACGCGACCTCCGGGGTTGATCGCTACCACGTCGATTTCCGCGCCGCCGGCCAGCCGTGGACGCGCTGGCTGAGCGATACGCGCCTGCGCTCGGCCGCCTTCGCGCCGCCCAACGCCGCGCTGACCTACGAGTTTCGCTCGCAGGCCATCGACGCCGCCGGCAACGTCGAACCCGCCGCCGATGCCGCCGACGCCGGTACTGCCGCGTTCATCGCCCTGCCCAACACGATCCAACTACCCATAATTAGGAATTAGGAAGTACGAATTAGGATTGCCGAGCGCCTTCATTCCTGGTTTGTAGTTCGTAATTCGTAGTTCGTAATTTGCCATGTCTGATCCCGAACTCGTAGACGTCCTGATCGTCGGCTCCGGCCCTTCCGGAACGTCAACCGCCCTGCATCTCGTCAAACTCGACCCCACCTGGGCGAAGCGCATTGTTGTCGTGGACAAGGCCGTTCACCCGCGCGAGAAGCTGTGCGGCGGCGGCCTGACCCACGTCGGCCAGAACGTCCTGGCCAACCTTGGCTTGCCCCTGGAGCCGCGCAGCTTTGAAGTCAAGGAGGTGCGCCTGCTCTACCGCAACAAGAGCTACTCCTTCTACGGGAATCCCGTCTTTCGCATCCTGCGCCGCGACGAGTTCGATCACTGGCTGGTGAGGACGTGCGAGACGCTCGGCGTGCGCGTCCGTCAGGGAGAGGCCGTCACGACCATTACGCCCCACGACGACTACGTAGCGGTCGTCACCGACAGGGCCGCCTTCCACGCCAAGGTTGTCGTCGCCGCCGATGGCTCGCGCAGCTTCGTCCGGCGCAAGCTCAAGTGGGACGACGGCCCGGAAGCCGGCGATGACGCCCGCGTGGCCCGGCTGGTCGAGGTATTAACGCCCGAGGACCCGGCCGCGCAGCCGGAGTTCCGCGACGCCGTGGCCATCTTCGACTTCACGCCCATGGATGACGACCTGCAAGGGTACTACTGGGACTTTCCGAGCTTCGTGAAGGGTCGGGCGATGATGAACCGCGGCGTGTTCGACAGCCGCGCCGTGCCCCGCAAACCGAAGGCAGACCTCAAGGACGTGCTGGCCGGGGAGATGGCCGAGCGCGGGCGGGAACTGGACGACTATGAATTGAAAGGCCACCCCATCCGCTGGTGGAGCAGCAACGCGCGCTTCAGCCGGCCGCGCGTGTTGCTGGTGGGCGACGCCGCCGGGGCCGATCCCCTCTTCGGCGAGGGCATCTCCTTTGCTCTGGGCTACGGCGACCCGGCCGCCGCGGCTATCGCCGACGCCTTCGCCCGCGACGACTTCAGCTTTGCCACCTACCGCGACCGGCTGCTCGAGCATCCGCTATTCAAGCAGTTGCGCCTGCGGACGTGGCTGGCGCGCTACGCCTATCTGCTCAACCACCCGGCCATCGTCAGCGCCGGCTGGACGCTCATGCGCCTCGTCCTGCGCCTGACGCCGTGGAAAGACCGCGCTTACGTCCCGGCGCGGTTGCCAGAGTTCCGGCTGACGGACGTGGCCTCGCAAATGTAACGCGATTCTCCAGAATCGCGCTCCGGGGCGCTGTCGAAGAGGCGCGATTCTCCAGAATCGCGCTACTTCAGCGCCCCATCCTCCAGCACGTACACTTCATCGGCCGCCGCCTCCACCTTGGGGTCGTGGCTGGCGATGATGGCTGTCACGCCCGTGCGGCGCACGATGTCGCCGATCAGGTCGATGATGGCGTGGCCGGTGGCGGTGTCGAGCTGGCCGGTCGGCTCGTCGGCCAGCAGCAGCGCCGGCCGGTTGGCCAGCGCCCGCGCCAGGGCTACCCGCTGCTGCTCCCCGCCCGATAGCTCGTAGACGCGGTGGTCGGCGCGGCCGCCCAGCCCGACCAGCGCCAGCACGTCGTCCACTCGCGCCGCACGCTCCTTGGGCGCGGTCAGCACCAGCCGCAGCGGCACCTCCACGTTCTCCCGCGCCGAGAGAAACGGCAGCAGCCCGAACGTCTGGAACACGAAACCGATCTGTCGCCGCCGTAACTCGATCTTCTCCTTGTTGCTCAGGCCGGCCACCGGCCGTCCGGCGATGCTGACGCTGCCAGCCGTCGGCTCGTCCAGCCCGGCGATCAGGTTGAGCAGCGTCGTCTTGCCGCTGCCCGATGGCCCCTTGACCACCGCCATCGTCCCCGGCGGCACTTCCAGGCTCACGTCGCGCAGGGCGCGGACGACCTCGCCGCCGATCTGGAAGTCGCGGGAGAGGTGGCTGATGGCGACGGCCGACGGCCGACTGCCGACCGCCGGCCGCGGCGAGTCCCCTCGCCCGACGACGGACGACGGACCACGGCCGGCGGCCTGGGCGTCGTCCGTTTCTTCGAGCGCCGCCGCGCCGAACGGCGCCCGCCTGGGCTTCCAATAGGCGCCGGTCTGCTCGCCGTCGGGGGTCGCTCCGGCTGTCGTCCGTGGTCCGTGGTCCGTCGTCCCCTCCTGACCCGGCCACACCGATATGTGATCCGCCTCCAGCCGCAGTTTCACCCGGTCGCGCATCGCCAGCGTTTGCACGTAAACTTTGGGCATCTGCAAGCGCCCGGCGCGGTCGAGCAGCACCCACTCCTCCTCCGACACGCTGCCGTCGGCCAGGCTGCGGTCGCGGCGGATCTCGGTGCTGGTGCGACCGTCCTGGATGGCGATGACGCGGTCGACCCGGTTGGCGACGCGCGGGTCGTGGGTGACGATGACCACCGTCGTGCCGAACTCGCGGTTAATGTGGCGCAACGCGTCGAAGATGAGCGCGCTGTTTTCGGCGTCCACCTGTCCCGTGGGCTCGTCGCCCAGCAGCAGGGGCGGGTTGTTCGCCAGGGCGATGGCCAGGGCCACGCGCTGCTGCTGCCCCCCGGAGAGGCGCTCGGGGCGGAAGCTGGCCCGGTCGGCCAGCCCGACGAGGGCCAGCAGTTCCCGCGCCCGCGCCTGGGCCGAAGCCCGGTCGCGCCCGGCCAGCGTCATGGGCAGGGCCACGTTCTCGGCCGCCGTCAGGTAGGGCAGCAGGTTGCGCGACGGCTGCTGCCAGACGAAGCCGACGCCGTCGCGCTTGTAGCGCACCCGCGCCTCGTCGTCCATCTTCAGCAGATCGCGGCCGTCCACGCTGATCCGCCCGGCGCTCGGCTCATCCAGCCCGCCGATGACGTTGAGCAGCGTCGATTTGCCCGAGCCGGACGCGCCGACCAGGGCCATCATCTCGCCGCGGGCCACGCGCAGGTCGAGCCCCTGCAGGGCGACTACCTCCAGGTCGGCGACCTTGTAGATCTTCACCAGGTTATCGCAGTGGATGAACTCGGGGTCGGTCATCGATGAATGTCCTTCATTCAAGCGCCGTTTGCGCCGCGCGGGCGGGCGGCGGCCGCAGCGCGGGCAGGGCGGCGGCGAGAATGAACCCGACCGCCAGCAGGGCGAACAGACTGAAAACGGCCGCCGGTTCAACGGCGACCCGCTGGAGCGGCGATCCGCCGAGCGCCGCGCCCAGAACGCGCGCGAGCGCGGGCAGCGTGAGCCGCGCCAGCCCATAGCCGAAGAGCGCCCCGGCAACCAGCCCGGCGAGGGCCGCGGGAATCCCGTCCAGGGCGACCAGCACCCGACGCTGCCCGTCGTCGACGCCCAGGGCGCGCAGGACGGCCAGTTCCTCGCCGCGGCCGCCGGCGGCCAGTAGG
>CAZSOD010000106.1:0-12583 GCA_964608255.1 uncultured Ardenticatenaceae bacterium | reverse complement strand
GGCTGGCGCGGGCGTCGCGGCCTGGGCCAGCGCCCACGGGATGGGGACGTCGGCCAAGTTGTCCAGCGTCAACGGCCGGCCGTCGCCGATGCCGTTCTCGCGCGCCAGATGGGCCAGGATCGCCAGATACTCCTCCTGCGTCAGGTCGCCGGGGAAAAAGTACGGCATGGCGACGCTGACGTAGCGATAGACGCCGTCGAAGGTCGGGAAACGGGCCAGGGCGTGATCGCCGATGACCGCCGGGACGCGGGTCGGCAACTGGAAGGCCGGGTCGTAGGGGCGCGGTCCGTGACAGCCACTTTCCCAGCAGTTCTGGTCTTCAGGCGGGTATTGCGCTCGCCATTCGTCGGTCAGCCCCTGGCCCTGGTCGCCGTGGCAGGGTTGGCAGTGGAGCCAGTAGAGTTGCGCGCCTTCGTCGGCCTGCGTCGGTGAGGCGACGGTCGGCGGCGCGGCCAGCCGGTCGATAGTCGGCGTCGCCCCGGGGACGGGGGTGACCGCCGGCGTCGGCGTGCGCGGCAGTTGCGGCCCCTTGCCCATGTCCTGGGCGAGCGCCGCGCCAACAAGCAAACCGAGTGTCGCCATCGCCAGCAAGGCGAGGCTGAGCCGCACAAATCGCAATCGCATAGTCTATAGTCGGCCCGCATCGGGCCCGGCGGGCCGCAACAAAAAGGCGGGCGTTTTCACAGCCCGCCTCCAGTCGTTGACCACTTTCAACTGTCGCCTGCCCGTATTTACGGTCGGCGGTCTGCGGTCGGTCCTCAGCCGTCGCTCCTAGGCCTTCTTCCCCCGCAACTTCGGGTCGAGAATGTCGCGCAGCGCGTCGCCGATCAGGTTCCAGCCCAAACCGTAGAGCAACAAGGCCACACCGGGGAAGGCCATGATGTACCAATACGTATCCAGGTTCAGGATCCACGAGCGGGCGAAGCTGGTGATCTGGCCCCAGTCGGCGTAGCCTTCGGGCAGGCCGATGCCCAGGAAGCTGAGCGCGGCGAACGACAGCACGACCGCGCCCAGGTTGAGCGAGATGATGACCATCGTCGGGAAGATGGCGTTGGGCACGACGTGGCGCAGCATCAGGTGCGAGTCCTTGGCGCCGCTGGCGCGGGCAGCCAGCACGTAGTCGCGCTGCTTGGTGGCCAGGATGTCGCCGCGCAACTGGCGGGCGTAGCCTGTCCAGCCGAAGATGACCAGGGCGATGGTGGCGGGCCAGATACTTCGGCCGAAAATGGGCGTCAGCAGCGAGGCCAGGATGAGCGCGCCGGTGATGAATGGGAAGGCGTTGAATACCTCCACCACGCGCATAAGCGCCTCGTCCGCCCAGCCGCCATAGAACCCGGCGATAGCCCCAACAAGGATGCCGATGAGCGCCGAGGAAATGGTGACGAGGAAGCTGGCCAGAAAGGCCGTGCGCGTGCCCCAGATGACGCCGTACCAGATGTCATACTGGCCGCTGGTGGTGCCCCAAAGGTGCGTCCACTCCGTCTTGCGCGGCCAGACGTTTTCGTACCACCAGGGAACTTCCATCGGGGCGTTCTTGTTCCAGACAGAGCCCGGCGGCTGCGGTTCGGCGCGGAAGCCGTCGCGCGGGATCTGCATGGCGTTGTAGTTAGCCCGCGGCGGCGGGGCGAGCACGGGGGCCAGGAGGGCCACCACCCCGAACAACAGGATCAGGATGATGCCGGCCACCGACAGCGGGTTGGTGACGATGGCCTTCAGAATGCGCGCCCATTCCGGGCCGACGGCCTTCTCCAGGCGGGTCAGTTCGCGCAGTTCGCCGCCATCGAGCGACACGGGCCGCGGGCCAACAGGTTCGGTTACAGTCGTCATGTCGTCTGTCTCCTCTAGCTCAGGCGGATGCGCGGGTCGAGGACGGCGTAAAGCACGTCGACGATCAGATTGGCGGCCACCAGCAGGATGGCGCTGAACAGCGTGTAGCCGAGCATGCTCAGCACGTCGAGGCTGAGCGCGGCCGCGGCCGCCCACGAGCCAAGCCCGGGGTAGTCGAAAACGGTTTCAGTGATAACCACGCCGTTGAGCAACCCGGCCAGCGTCAGCCCGGCCACGGTGATCACCGGGATGAGCGCGTTGCGCCGGATGTGGCGGTTGACGACCATTTTCTCCGGCAGCCCCTTGGCCCGCGCCGTCGTCACGTAGTCCTGCCGCATCTCCTCCAGCATCGAGGAGCGCGTCACCTTCAGCAGCAGCGCAACCTGGATGACGACCAGCGTCGCCACGGGCATAATGAGGTGGCGCAGCGCGTCGAGGAAGATGTCGAAGCGCAGGTTCAGCAGGGCGTCAATCGTCACCATGTTGGTGTAGTTGGTGAAACCCGCCTTAATGACTTCCTGGCTGAACCCGGTCGAAAGTCGCCCGGGCTGGAACCAGTCGAGTTTGGCGTAGAACACCAGCAGCAGGAGCAGGGCAAAGACGAAGGTCGGCACCGACCAGCCCAGAATGGCGAAGATGCGCGTGATCTGGTCGATGGGTTTGTTGTGGTTGAGCGCCGCTTTGATTCCCAACCAGATGCCAAACCCAATGACCGGGATCATGCTCCAGAGCGCGAGTTCCAGCGTGGCCGGCAGGCGACGCAGCAGGGCGTCAATCACGGGCTCGCGGCCGGAGCGCGAGTAGCCCAAGTCGCCGCGTAGCACGCCGCCGACGCGCTCGCCGGTGCCGCCATCCGTCACCCCCACCAGCCAGTTCCAGTACTGGACATAGAACGGCTTGTCCAGGCCATAACGGCGAATGATGGCGTCGACCTGGTGCTCGTTCTTGGGAATGTCGCGGACGTAGAGGGCCGACCGCTCGACGGGGCCGAGCACCTGGAGCATGGCGAAGATCAGCAAAGTCACGCCAATCAGGATGATCGGCAGAATCAAGAGACGACGGATGATATAGGCGGTCATCGGTTTATTCTCCCGTCTGGTAGCGCGCTTCCCTTGAAGCGCGCCATCTGCCTGTCGCGCGATTTTCCAGAACCGCGCTGTTTGCCAGTCACGAGCGATTCTGGAGAATCGCTCTACAGGCGCGAATCCGTAGAATCGCGCACCCTGTAGCCGGCGGCTCAAGGCTCCTTCGGCAAGAAGCGCTGAGGCGCTGGCTACAGCCTTACCGGGTGGTGAACCCGGTGAGCCTCCCCGAAGGAAAGCTCACCGGGTTCAGTCATGCCCTAAGGCGGTAGCGCCGGACTAAGGTTGGCTTAGCCCTCGCCGCCGTCCAGAGACAGGGCGTAGTAGTAGGTGCCGGGGGTAATCGGGTTGTAGAAGTAACCCTTCACCCACATCTGCTCGTAGCGAGCGCCGGTCGCCTGGGCCAGGATGACGCTGACGGCGTCATCGTAGTACTGCTGCTGGATGTCGAAGTACATCTGCTCGCGCACGGCCGGGTCGGTCTCGGCCGCGGCGGCGGAGGCCAGTTCCTGGTACTTGGCGATGATGTCATCCGGCAGGCCCTGGCGGCCACCGAACGTGCCGTAGGTGTACGGCTGGACCCAGTTGTGCGGGTCGTGGATGTCTTCAACCCAGCCGCTGATGGCGACGGGCAGCTGCGAGGCGCGGAAGGAGCGCAACAGGGTCGGCCACGGCAGACCGATGGTCTCGACCTGGTACAGCTCGTTGATCGCGGCCAACTCCGACTGGAAGATTTCGCCGACGGTCTGACGGGTGGTGTTGCCCGTGTTGAAGGCGATCTGGAAGCGGAAGCCGGTCTCCGGCAACTGGCCGTCCCACGCCTGCTCGAGGTACGCCGCGCACTCCTCAGGATTGTACATGTACATCGGGCCGTCGGGGTTGTAGCCCAGCATGTCGAGGATGATGGGGCCGTTGTTGCGGACGCCCTCACCCAGCATGGCTTCCTGGATGTACGTATCGTAGTCGAAGCAGGTGTTCATCGCCTTGCGGACGTTGACGTCGCTGAAGAAATTGGCCGGGATGCCGTTGCCGTCCAGCTGGCCGGAGCCAATGTACGGAGAGTCGGCGGCGATGTTCCAGGTCAGGAACGCGTCGGTGCGCGACGGGTTGGGCAGGTCGTCCCACTTGCGGATCATGCCACTGGGGTTATCCGCGTTGGCCTGGCAGCCACCATCCGCGGTGCAGGTTTCGCCGACGAGCGGGTCAACCTGCGGCCGGTCGGAGATGTTGACCGCGACGCTGGCCGCGTCGCCGGCCTGCAGGGCGGCGAAGCGAGTGCCCCACTCATCGACCAGGCGGGTGATGACGGTCTGGATCTTGGGCGCGCCACTCGGGCCACCTTCCCACAGCGGCTGGTCGAGACCAGCGCGCCAGTAGTTCGGGTTGGCCGTCAGGACGTACTCCTCGCCGGGAGTCCAGTGGTCGAGCATGTAGGGGCCGGTGCCATTGGTCACGGCGCCCAGCGGCGTGTTCTCCGCGCCGGGGGCGTAGTGGTTCTGCCACGTGGCGCAGTCGCCATCCCACGAGCCCTGCTCGATGGCCCAATCCTTATCGATGACGCTGCCCCAGGTCTGGGCGATGGTGGCCAGGAACGGGCCCCACGGCTGCGCCAGGTTGAACGTCACGGTGCCGGCGGCATCGTCGGCCACGACGGCGGCCATGACCTTCTCGCAGGTCGCGGCCAGCTCTTCGGGGGTGGCGTTGGCCTTCAGGCCCTCGGGGTCGCCGGCGTAGGCGCCTTCCTGAATCTCCTCGGTGACGTCACCGGAGACGTAGCCCAGGAGCGGCTCCAGCAGCAGCCACTGCGGGCCGTTCGGGTCGCTCTGCAGCAGACCGCGCTGGAAGCTGTAGGCCACGTCGCTCGGCTCCAGGGTCTGACCCTGGTGGAACGTCACGCCTTCCTGGATGTTGAAGGTGTAGGTGAGGCCATCTTCCGAGATCAGGCCGTTCTCGACCGAGGGAACTTCCTTGGCCAGGAGCGGAACGTAGCTGACGGGGTCAGCGCCGTTGTACCAGATCAGGGTCTCGTAGATGTTCATCATCGTGCCGTTGCTGGCCGTGTCGTAGCCCAGCGCCGGGTCGAGCGTGTCCATATCACCAAACGTCTGGACGACGTAGGTGGTCGGGTCCGGGGCGGTCATCGAGACTTCCGCGGCCGGCTCCGGCGTCGCCGTCACGACGACTTCCTGCACCTCGGTGACGATCTTCGTCACCTCAACCGCCTGACCTTCCTCGGTCACGGTCTCGGTGACGACGCGAGTCACCTCAACAACCTGCGCTTGCGGCTGACAGGCGGCCAAACCGAGGGCCACCACCAGCAGCGCGGCCAGCAACAGGCCGATGCTCTTCTTAGTAAACATGTTTCGTGTCTCCTCCATCTTCAAATGGGTTCTACTGCCACGCCCTGGCGCGCCAGCAACGCGTTCGGGCTTCTCTACCGTCTTCTTCTCATCGCGCAAAGTTTTCCTCAATAGCACCTCCAAATTCGGCGGTTCGTAGTCAGGCGCTTTAGCGCCGTCCGTTTGGGCGCCGTCCGGACGCCAACGGCGCTGAAGCGCCTGGCTACAAACCTGCGAGTTACATGAACTTCTCCGCATGGTGGCAGGCCACCATGTGGGGCACAGTTGCTGTGCCCAGGTTGCGGAATTCCGGGTCGACTTCGCGGCACACATCGGTGGCATAGCTGCACCGCGGGTGGAAGCGACAGCCGGACGGCGGGTTGGCCGGACTGGGCACGTCCCCTTCCAGGATGATGCGCTGCCGCCGCGCTTCCTTGTCCGGGTCGGGCACGGGAATGGCGGAGAGAAGCGCCTGGGTATAGGGGTGCAACGGGTGGTCGTAGACCTCGTTGCGCGTGCTCAGCTCGACAATGCGGCCGAGATACATCACCGCGACCCGGTCGCTGATGTAGCGCACCATGGACAGGTCGTGGGCGATGAACAAATAGGTCAGGCCCAGCTCTTGCTTCAGGTCGTCGAGCATGTTGACGACCTGGGCCTGAATGGAAACGTCGAGGGCGGAAATGGGCTCGTCGGCGACGATGAACGATGGGTTCGTCGCCAGGGCGCGGGCCACGCCGATGCGCTGCCGCTGGCCGCCGGAGAACTCGTGCGGGTAGCGGTTGACGAAGTAGGGGTTCAGGCCGACGACGCGCAGCAACTCCTGCACCCGCTCCTTGCGGCTGGCGCCGTCGCCGATGCCGTGGATCGACAGCGGCTCGCTGATGATGCTGCCGACGGTCATGCGCGGGTTCAGCGAGGCGTAGGGATCCTGGAAGATCATCTGCATGTGGCGGCGCGCCTTGCGGATGTCGTTGCTGCCCATGCTTGTCAGTTCGCGGTCGGCGAAGCGCACCGTGCCGGCGGTGGGCTCTTCCAGTTGGAGGATGGTGCGGCCGGCGGTGGACTTGCCGCAACCGCTCTCGCCCACCAGGCCCAATGTTTCACCCTTGTAGATATCGAAGGTGATGCCGTCAACGGCCTGGACGTGGCCCACGGTGCGGCGCAAGACGCCGCGCTTGATGGGAAAATACTTTTTCAGATCGCGCACCTGGACGAGCGCCGGGCGGTCGTTGGGGAAGACAGCCGGGGTGGGCGGCGTGACGGGCTGGGCGACCGGGGTGGTAATAGTCTGGGTTTCAGTGGTCACGCCGGCACCTCCGCTACGGCCGCGATCGCGTCGACGGCGATTTCTTTGCTGTAGTCAACGATGCGCAGGCCGTCGTAGATCTCTTCCGCCCGCCAGCAAGCAGAGGTATGGTCCTTGGCCACGGCCATCAGGGGCGGGTTCTCCTGCCAGCAGCGCTCGATGTTGTAGCGGCAGCGCGGCGCAAAGGGGCAGCGGTCAGGCTCGTGTAATAAGTCCGGCGGCAGGCCCTTGATGGGGATGAGCCGCTCCTTGCGCTGGGCGTCGATCTTGGGCAGCGACTCCAGCAGCCCGACGGTGTAGGGGTGGGCCGTTTCCTTATAGAGCGAGCGGACAGGGGCCAGTTCGACGATGAAGCCGGAATACATCACGGCGATCTTTTCGACCATCCCGGCGATAACGCCAAGATCGTGGGTGATCCAGATGATGGCCATGCCCAGTTGCTGCTTCAGCCGCAGCACCAGGTCGACGATCTGGGCCTGGATGGTCACGTCGAGAGCCGTGGTCGGTTCGTCGGCGATGAGCAGCGACGGATTGCACGACAGGGCCATGGCGATGCCGATGCGCTGGCGCTGGCCGCCGGAAAACTGGTGGGGGTAGTCCTTCAGGCGGTCGGCGGCGTTGGGCAGGCCCACCATCGTCAGCAGCTCGGCGGCGCGCTCGTTGGCTTGCTCCTGCTTCATGCCCAGGTGGAGCACCAGGGCCTCAGTCATCTGCATGCCCACGGTCAGGACCGGATTGAGAGAAGTCATCGGGTCCTGGAAGATCATCGCCATCTCGCGCCCGCGAACGCGGCGTATTTCCTCGGCAGAGAGCTTGATCAGGTCGCGGCCGTTAAACAAAACCTCGCCGTCTTCGACTTTGCCGGGCGGCGAGGGAATAAGGCCCATCATGGATTTCATGGCGACGGACTTGCCAGAACCGCTCTCGCCGACAATGGCCATGGACTCGCCTTCGCCAAGGTCGAACGAGATGCCGTTCACCGCATGTACGACGCCGTCTTCGGTGTAGAACCTGGTTACCAGGTTGCGGACTTCGAGTAATTTAGTCATCGTGTCCCCGCGTGCGCTGGAAAAGTTCAGGAGTCATGGCTGGTTCCTCGACTTGCGGACGGCTGAATCATTCGGGCGACTACTTCACAGGTGTTGCATTAAAGCCCGCTAAATAATAACGCAAAACGTTCGCTTGCCAAGCGCCAGCTAACTCTTGTTACTGCTTATGCGCCGCGCCACTATGGAAACGTGACCCAACGGTAACGCTCATGACCGTGCCAGTATAACAGTTTACAGTTACGGTGACAAGATAGTGACAAAAAGAGGTCAGAAGAGAGGGGCCAGGTTCTAGAGAAGCGCGCTCTTCCCTGGAACCTGGAACCTGGCCCCTTCCCCCTGGAACCCAAAACCCCCTCCCCTGTGCTGGCAGGGGAGGGGGTCGGGGGTAACAGGGCTAATAAGTGCTTATCGACGCGTTACCCATTTGAAGAAGGAGGACAAACCGTTGTTACTCGGTCGCCGGAGTCAGCGAGTACGCGTAGTAGTCGCGACCGAAGGCGCCGACGCGGTAGTAGTAGCCGTCAACCCAGCGCTGCGTGTACCACGGCGCGTCGCGCTGCAAGAGGTACACCTGCGGCACGGTGTCGTACACCAGTTGCTGCAACTCGAAGTAGGTCTGCTCGCGCACGGCCGGGTCAGACTCCAGCACCGCGCGGCTGACAAGCTCGCGGTACTGGCTGACCAGTTCTTCCGGGATCGCGGCGTTGCTGGCATAGGTGCCGACCAGGTACGGCTGCACCCAGTTGTGCGGGTCGTGGATATCTTCCTGCCAGCCCTGGATGGAGATGGGCACCTGCGAGGCGCGGACAGCGCGCAGCAGGCTCGGCCACGGCAGACCGACGACCTCAACCTGGTACAGTTCATTCAGCGCCCCGAACTCGGCCTGGATGATCTCGGCGATGGTCTGGCGCGTGGTGTTGCCCGTGTTGAAACCGATCTGGAAGCGGAAGCCCGTCTCCGGCAGCTGGCCGTTCCAGGCCGCTTCCAGGTAACCGGCGCACGCGTCGGGGTCGTATTCGTACATCGGGCCGTCGGGGTTGTAGCCCAGCATGCCGCTGATGATCGGGCCGTTGTTGCGCACGCCCTGGCCCAGCAACACCTGCTCGTTGTAGGTCTCATAGTCGAAGCAGGTCGCCAGCGCCTTGCGGACGTTCACATCGTTGAAGAAGTCCAACGGAATGCCGTTGCCGTCAAGCTGGCCGCTGCCCACATAGGGGGAGCCGGCGGCGATGTTGAACGTCGGGAAGATGTCGGTGCGGTTCACGCCCGGGCGGTTGACGTATTTCACGAACGGCCCTTCCGGGTTTTCCTCGTTCGGCTGGCACTCGCCCGTTTGCGCATCGCAGATCACGCCGACCAGCGGGTCAACCTGCACCTCGTGCTCCGGGTTCACCTGCACGTATTCGGCGTCACCGCTCTGGAACATGGCGAAGCGGGTGCCCCATTCGTCAACGACGGTGTAGATGACCGTCTTGAGGGCCGCCGGGCCATACGGGCCGCCTTCCCACCGGGGCGTCTCGGCCGTACGCCAGTAATCTTCGAAGGCGGTCAGGACGATTTCCTCGCCGGGCGTCCAGTGGTCGAGCATGAACGGGCCGGTGCCGTTGAGCTTGTCCGACAGTTCAGCATTCTCTGTGCCGGGGGCGTACCAGTTCTGCCAGGTGGCGCAGTCGCCGTCCCAGGCGCCCTGTTCGACCGCCCATTCCATGTCCATGACCGAGCCCCAGGTCGAGGTCAGGGTGGCCAGGAACGGGCCCCACGGTTGGGCCAGGTTGAAGGTGACGGTGCCCGCGGCGTCGTCGGCCACGACGGCCGCCTGCACGGACTCGCACACGGCGGCCAGCTGCGCCGGGTCAAAGGCCTGCACGGCCGCCGGGTCGCCGATGAGCGTGCCCTCGGGGTCGAGCGCCTCGGTGATGTCGCCCGAGCTGAAGCCCATGATCGGTTCGATCAACAGCCACTGCGGGCTGTTGGGGTCGCTCTGGAGCAGGCCGCGCTGGAAGCTGTAGGCCACGTCGTGGGGCTCCAGCGTGCCGCCGGCATGGAAGGTAACGCCTTCGCGGATTTGGAAGGTGTAGGTCTTGCCGTCCTGGGAGATGCCGCCGTTTTCCAGGGAGGGCACTTCGACCGCCAGCGCCGGAACGAAATCGGTCGGGCTGGTGTGGTCATAGATAATGAGCGGCTCCATCACATTTTGGATGACGTTGCCGCCGGAGGTCTCGTAATCGAGCGCCGGGTCGAGCGAGTCCGGCTCGCCAAAGGAAACCTCGTGCCAGACGGTGGGATCAGCCGGGCCGGCGGGCGCCGCCCCGGGTTCGGGCGTCGGCGTGGCGATGTTTTCGACGGTCTCGGTGACGATGCGCGTCACTTCGACCGGCTGGCCCTCCTCGACGACCGTCTCGGTGACCACGCGGGTCACTTCGACGACCTGGCTCTGCGGCTGACAGGCGGCCAGAACGGCCGCCGCCAGCGCCATCACGACCAGCCACAGGCTGATCTGCTTCTGATTGGACATGTCGCGTCTCCTCTCACTAAGTCTGCTTGCAAATTGCGAACCACGTAGGGCGCACCGGCCCCGATGATTCCCGGTTGACGTTCAACGGTTCGGCGTTGCTTGTGGTAAAGTTATGGAACCCGCTCTTTTTATCGAACGACATCACCTCCCACAGCGCGAGGCCGGTCACGGCCGGGGGAAGAGAGACCCCGGTGGGCCGTGACTGCTTGCCGCCGGGGGCGGCGAGCCCGGTGCGATTTCAAGCAAAGTATACATGAGGGTCATTACGGTGTCAATATGGTGACATTTCGGGGTCTGAAACTCCCCGTTTCGTGAGGTTACAATGAAGCAACTCCTCGTTATCCACACTGGCGAAGGCAACGACAGCGCCCAGCACACCTTCATGGGTCACGACCTGCGGCTGCGCCGCGCCGGCTGCGGAGGCGACGCCGAACGCGCTCGCGCCCTGATCCAGGAATATGACGGTAAGGTTGACGCTATCGCCCTGGAGGGCATGCCGGCTGATCTCGAACTTGGCGACGCCCACCGGCCGCACGAGCTTGGCGCGACGCTGCCGGCGGTGGCCACACGCACGCCCGTGGTCGACGGCGCGGGCATCCGCGCCGGGCTGGAGCGCTGGGGCGTCATCCTGGCCGACCGGGCGCAGCCGGGTATTTTCGCCCAGAAGCACGTTCTGATGGTTCCCGGCCTGAACCACAACGGCCTGTCCGGGGCGCTGGAACGCCGCGCGGCCGAGCTGCGTTTCGCCGATCCCTTTATCTACTTCGCTCTGCCATCGGCCCCGCTGATTGGCGGCCGCCAGACGTTGGGCCAGGCCGCCGGCCCGACCCTTGACCAGCTCAAGAGCGCGCCCTTCCACCGCATCCAGCCGCTGCCGGGCGAGCCTGAAAAGCCGCGCGACCCCGACGCCTTCCGCCACGCCGACATTCTGGCCGGCGACGTCGGGGCCATTCGCCGCTACGCCCCGGCCGACCTGAAACGCAAGACCATCGTCGTCGAGTGGGCGACGGAGGAAGACCTGGACGACCTGCGGCAGCGCGGCGCGAGCATCCTGGTGACGATGATGCCCGCGCTGGACGGCCGCGGCGAACTCGGCCGCTGGTCCGCGGCGACCATCGAGGCGATCATGGTCGCTATCCGCGCCAATCCCGACGCTCCGCTGACCGAAGATACCTACCTCGACCTGATGGCCGATCTCGACTGGACACCGGCCATCCGCTACCTGCAACCGGGAGAGGCGGGCGTCAACCGCTTCGCCTTCGTCATCCATCCGCTCAGCATCAAGTTCATCCACAACGACAAGCGCTTCCGCTGGACGAAGCTGCTGCCCGATACGCTGGTGGAGTCCTTTGCCGCCCGGCTGCCGCCGATGTATCTGTCGCGTATCACCGGCGGCGTCTCGCCGGCGACGGGGCAGCGTATCGAGGGCCACCTCATCTCGCTGGGGGCCACCCCGCGGCAGATGATGAACCACGGCGAGCGCTTCACCTATGACCAGTTGAACAAGGCGGCGCGCATTGCCGAGCGCAAGGGCGCGCGCATCATGGGCCTGGGCGCGTTCACCAGCGTCGTCGGCGACGCCGGCATCACCGTGGCCCACGAGGCCGATATCGCCATCACCAGCGGCAACAGCCTGACCGTGGCGGCCACGCTGGAGGCAGCCAAACAGGCGGTGGTCAAGATGGGCGCGACCGACCTCACGAAGGGCAAGGTCATGATCATCGGTGCGACGGGCTCCATCGGCTCGGTCTGCTCGCGGCTGCTGGCCCAGGCCATCCACGACGTGGTGCTGGTGTCGATCGAGCCGGAGCGGCTGATCGAGCTCAAGCGCGCCATCCAGGACGAGACGCCGGGCGCAGCGGTGACTATTGCCACGCGGGCCGATGAGTACCTGAGCGAGTGCGACCTGATCGTGACGGCGACCTCGGCCTTCGGCCAGCGCATTGTGGACATCACCAAGTGCAAGCCGGGCGCGGTCATCTGCGACGTGGCCCGGCCGCCGGATATCAGCAAGCAAGAAGCGGCGCTACGGCCGGACGTGCTGGTAATAGAGAGCGGCGAGGTGCTGATCCCTGGCGACATTGACTTCGGCTACGATATCGGCCTGCCGCCCAAGACAGCTTACGCCTGTCTGGCGGAAACGGCGCTGCTGGCGATGGAAGGGCGTTTCGAGGACTATACCCTCGGCCGCAACATCAGCATGGAGCGGGTCAAGGAAATCTACCGCCTGTTCAAGAAGCACGACTTCCGTATTGCCGGGCTGCGCACCCACGACGAGTTCGTGACCGATGAGATGGTGGCCGAAAAGCGGGTCCTGGCCGACAGGTTGCGCGCCGACGCGGCGCTCTTCGCGCAAACGCAGGCCGAGGCCGCGGCCAAGCTGGCGACGATGCCGGCCACCTCGAAGGGGGTAAAGTCGCAGCGCGGCGGCGCGCTGCCGTGGATGGGCGCGGCGGCGGCAG
>CAZSOD010000105.1:0-12596 GCA_964608255.1 uncultured Ardenticatenaceae bacterium | reverse complement strand
GCCGGCGGCCAATGCAGAGCCAATGCAGAGTCCGCATCCTCAGATGCGGGACGGAGAGGGGAGCGACGGCGGACGGCTGGCCACCGACCGCCGCCGGCGGCCAATGCAGAGCCAATGCAGAGTCCGCATCCTCAGATGCGGGACGGAGAGGGGAGCGACGGCGGACGGCTGGCCACCGACCGCCGCCGGCGGCCAATGCAGAGCCAATGCAGAGTCCGCATCCTCAGATGCGGGACGGACGACGACAGAGGCGCGATTCTGGAGAATCGCGCTACAGGTGACTGTTGTGGCCAACGCGCTTGAGCGCGTTTCGTGTGGTAGCCGGCGGTTTGAACCGCCGGTCGCAAGTGCGTAAGGAGAAGTAACGTGAAGAAAACCATTCTGATGACGATGTTGATCCTGCTGGCCCTGGCGGCCGTCGCCTGCGGCGGCGGGCCAGGGGGCGGCCCCGGCGCGGGCCAGGAACCGACGGCCGAGAGCGGCGGCGAGACGGGCGAGGTCGAATTGGCCCCCGAGCTGTCGGTCTACAACTGGGAGGACTACATCGACGAGCAGGTGCTCAAGGACTATGAGGCGCAATACGGCGTCAAGATCATCTACGACACCTACGCCTCCAACGAAGACCTGCTGACCAAGCTCCAGGCGGGCGCGGCCGGCTACGACGTCATCTTCCCATCCGACTACATGGTCGCCCAGATGATCGAACTGGGGCTGCTGGCGGAGATCGACACGGCGACCATGCCCAACTTCGCCAACATCGGCGAGGAGTTCAAGAACCCACCCTACGACCCCGGCAACGCTCACTGCACCCCCTACCAGTGGGGCATGACCGGCATCGCCTACCGCGTCGGCTACCCCGGCTTCGAGGAGCCGCCGGCGAGCTGGGCCTACCTGTTCGACCCGGCCAAGCTGGAGCAGATCGCGCCTGACGGGATCAACGTCCTGAACGACCAGCGCGAGCTCCTCTCGGCCGCGCTGTTCTACCTGGGCTACTCGCCCAACACCACCGACCGGGCCCAACTGGAGGAGGCCCGCGACCTCATTCTGCGCGCCAAGCCGTACTGGAAGACGTTCAACAGCGAGGACTACTACAGCACCCTGATGGTCAGCGACGAGATCGTGCTGTCCCACGCCTGGAGCGGCGACGCGGCGCAGGCCTACTGGGCGACCTACGACGACGCCACGGAGGACGGCAACTGGCACTTCACCGTGCCGGTCGAGGGCGCGGTGCGCTACCAGGACAACGTCTGCATCCCGGCCAGCAGCGAGCGGCAGGCCACGGCCCGCCACTTCATGAACTACCTCATGGACGCGCAGGTGGCGGCGGCCATCACCAACTTCACCTATTACCCCAGCCCGAACGTGGCCGCCGAGGAATACATCAGCCCCGACATCCTCAACAACCCGGGCATCTACCCGCCGCCCGAAGTCCGCGCCAAGCTGCAATGGCTGGAGGACGTGGGCGACGCCGTGTTCATCTATGACGAGATGTGGACGGCGATTAAGGGGCAGTAATCAGTTGTCAGTTATCAGTTGTCAGTTGTCAGTTCCGCCTGACAACTGACAACTGACAACTACGCTTCCATCACCAAGGCGAAGATCAGCGGCGCGACGAGGGTCGCGTCGGACTCGATCATGTACTTCGGCGTGTCCACGCCCAGCTTGCCCCAGGTGATCTTCTCGTTGGGCACGGCCCCGCTGTAGGAGCCGTAGCTGGTGGTCGAGTCGCCGATCTGGCAGAAGTAGCCCCACAGCGGCACGTCCGTGCGGCCCAGGTCCTGGTGCAGCATCGGCACGACGCAGATGGGAAAGTCCCCGGCGATGCCGCCGCCGATCTGGAAGAAGCCGATGGACGACCGCGGCGCAGTGGCCTGATACCACTCGGCCAGGTAGGCCATGTACTCGATGCCCGTGCGCACGGTGTGGACGTTCTTCACGTCGCCGCTCATCACGTGCCCGGCGTACATGTTGCCCATCGTCGAGTCCTCCCAGCCGGGGACGACCATCGGCAGGTTCTTCTCGGCCGCGGCCAGCATCCACGAGTCCTTCGGGTCGATCTGGTAGTGCTGCTCGAGCACACCGGAGCGCAACACGCGGTACATGAACTCGTGCGGGAAATAGCGCTCCCCGGCGCGGTCGGCGCGCGTCCATTCGTCCACCAGCGCCTTCTCCAGCCGCCGCATCGCCTCCTCTTCGGGGATGCAGGTATCGGTGACGCGGTTCATGTGGCGCTGGAGCAGGCCGAGTTCGTCCTGCGGCGTCAGGTCGCGGTAGTGGGGCACGCGCTCGTAGAAGTCGTGGGCCACCAGGTTGAAGAGGTCTTCCTCCAGGTTGGCCCCGGTGCAGGAGATGGCCTGCACCTTGTCGCGGCGGATCATCTCGGCCAGCGACAGGCCTAGTTCGGCCGTGGACATGGCCCCAGCCAGCGTAACGAGCATCGCGCCGCCGCTGTCCAGGTGGCGCTTGTAGCCGTCGGCGGCGTCGATCACCGTCGCGGCGTTGAAGTGCCGGTAGTGATGCCGTAAAAAGCGGCTGATCGGTCCGTCAGTCATTTCAGTCCTCACGAAGGAATCTCACGCAAAGACGCCAAGAAGAAGAGGCTTTCTTCTCTTCGCTTTGCGTTCTTGGCGTCTTTGCGTAAGCTGTTCTTCTAAGCCCGGTTCAGCGCGACCAGGCACAGGTACTCGAACACCAGGTTCGCGGCCAGGATGGCGGTGGTGTCGGCGTGGTCGTAGGGCGGGCTGACCTCGACGAGGTCCATCCCGACCAGGTTCAGCCCCTTCAGGCCGCGCATGAGCTGGAGCATCTGGTAGCTGCTGAAGCCGCCCGGCTCCGGCGTGCCCGTGCCGGGGGCGAAGGCCGGGTCGGTGGCGTCGATGTCGAGCGTGACGTACACCTGGCGGCCGCCCACCGTCTCGCGGATGGCGTCGATGACCGCCGGGATGCCCATGGCGAAACAGTCGTCGATGGTCAGCACGCGCGCGCCCAGCCGCCGGGCCACGTTCAGGTCGTCGGGGAAGTAGAGCGAGCCGCGGATGCCGGCCTGGATGTAGGCGGCGGGGTCAATCAGCCCTTCCTCGATGGCGTGGCGGAAGACCGTGCCGTGCTCGTAGTTGCCCGGCTCCACGTCGGTGTGGGCGTCGAAGTGGACGACGGCCAGAGGACCGTGCTTGGCCGCCTGGGCGCGCAGCAGCGGCAGGCTGATCGAGTGGTCGCCGCCCAGGGCCACGACCATCGGCCCCTGGGCCAGCGCCGCGCCGACTTCGGCCGTGATGAGCCCCATCGTCTTCTCGATGTAGGCCATCTCGATCTCCACGTCGCCATAGTCGGCGATGGTCAGGGCCGCCGTCGGGCTGACGCCGTGGATGTGGTGGTAGCCCCACAGGGCCAGCGACGCCTCGCGGATCTTGCGCGGGCCGAAGCGCGTGCCGCCGCGGAAGCTGGTCGCGCCGCTGTCGAAGGGCACGCCGACGATGGCGACGTCGACGCCGGCCAGGTCGCGCGTGGGCGTCTGGCGCATGAACGTCGGCACGCCGGCATAGGCCAGCAAGTGGCCGCCGAGGGCCGGGTTGGTCGATTGGGCCATGGGGCTATTCCTTTGTAGTTTAAAATCGGGAGAGGGGGGATAGGAGAAGGATCATCTCAGTCGCCTATCCGCCACTCAGCCAAATGCGCCGGCCGGCTGGAGCTCCAGCAACAGGCTGTCGTGCCGCGTCGCCTGCTGCTGCGCGTCGCGGGCGGCCGCCCAGGTCTCCATCTCGCGCTCGACGTTGCTGCCCCAGTGGACGCCGCGGCCGAGCGTGGTCTGCTCGACGATCTCGAAATCGCCGAAATAACGGGCCATGACGCCCTCTACACGGCTGACGTCATAGGGCTTGCAGGAAAAGACGTCGAGGAACGCCTCGCCCAGGTTGCTATAGGTGTGGATAGCGGCGTGCGATTCGTAGAGGATGATGACGCCGGAGTAGCCGGCGCGCTGCGGCTCACCGGCCTCTTGGGTGACCATCGGGCCGGCCAGGACGTTCATGTCCAGTTCGCCGACAAGTTCCACCAGGAAGCGATTGATCGCTTCGCCATCGCTCAACGCGGCGCGGTTACGCACGCTGGAAACGCGCATCATCAGATGCAGACCGTACACATCTTTCATGGGAACCGATTCTCCTTGGAAGAGTGAGATATGTTGTTGTCCGCTAACCTGGGGGGTGTTCCTTGCGTCGCGTGGACGTGTTGTATTATGCAAGAAATCGCGCAAATGTAAAGCCCATTAGTGGGGCAATTTGCGAGATTTTAATGTTTCGTCCCCATTACAGGGGGTGGGCGCAGGCAATGAGAGAGCGTCTAGCCTTCTTCCCGAAAGGCGTCGGCGTAGAACCAGGCCAGCAGCTTGTTCTCCGCCCACGGCCGCAGGGCGTTCATCAGGGCAATGCCCGGCTCCGAGGCCAGCGCGGTCATCATCGCCGCCGGGCTTTGGAAGTACGCCTCGACCATCAGGTGGAAGCGCGAGTTGCCAAGTGGCTGGCCGGTGACGCGGCTGACTTCGCGGCCGAGCAGACCCGGCAATTGCTCCAGCAGCCGCAGGTGCGTGCCGCTGAAGAAATCCTCCAGCGCCGTCTCATCGTCAACGCGGTAATAGAGGACGACGAATTTGTGCATGAGCAGGGGTCAGTTGTCAGGTATGGGCCACGGACGACAGACCACAAACCACAGCCAGAGCGCGCTGGCCGCGGTCCGTGGTCTGCCGTCCGTCGTTAATTATTCCACACCGCCGCCAGTTGCCGCTTGAGTTCGTCGCGCTGGGCGCGGTAAGCGTCTTCTTCCAATTGCCCGGTCTCGAAGGCGTCGTCTAACGCGGCTATGCGGCGGAGCAGATCATCGCGCGTGGAGCCGGCCGCGGCGACCGCGCCAGGCATGGCTTCGGCCGCCTCTTCCTCCGCCTCCCACTCGTCAGCGCGGCGGCCCTGCCACGTTCGCCAGATAAAAACCCCGGCGACGGCCGCCAGCAGCAGCGCGCCCGCGCCAATGAGCAATTCGGCTGTTGAGTTGCGGTTGACGGCCGTCGCGCCCTCCGCGTCGGAGACCACCCGCGGGCGGCCATTCAGTTCAATGGTCAGCGTTTCGCCGGGGGTTAAACCGGCGCGACTGTAGTTCAGGAACGACTGACCCTGGCCAAAGGTCTGCGCCGGCTGCTCCACCCAGGGGTCGCCGATCACGGTCACGCCGCTGTCGGGCAGGATGATCGTGCTGGTAGCGGTGTTGTAGAACACCGGATGGGCGAAGGTCAGAGCGTCGTCATAGGGCAGGGTATAGCGCACCAGCAGGGTCAATGCTCCCCCGCCCGGCCGCAAGGGCAGCGGGTCGGCCCAGCCGCGCTCCGTTTGCACGAAGTCGTTGGCCGGCAGAAAGGACTCCATCGAACCGAAGGAGCGCTGGAAGGCCAGGCTCTCCGCTCCCTCGGGCACCGCCACCTCGACAACACCCTGCGCGGGGTCGCCCGACCGGCCGACAAAGACCGCTTGCCGATCGTTATTGAAGATATAGAGTTCGCTAACCTGAACCTGGCTATCGGTGAACTCCAGGACGGCGTGTAGCTGGCCGATGCTGACCGCCGCCTCATCGGTCGTCTTGTCGAAGACAGTCACGGGCAGGTCGAGCGTAGGCTGGCTGCGGCTGAGCTGATCGGCGCCGCTGCTGAAGTTCAGGCCATCATAGGACGCCCCGGCGATAAACACCCAATCGGGCGGCGTATCTGTCACATCAAAGCGGAAGTTGCCGTTGGCGTCGGTGGTGGTCGTCAGCGTCAGCGTCTCTTGCAGGTCAGGCGTGAAGGCGCGCAGAAGCACCTGAGTCTCAGACAGCCGCTCGCCCGTCGTGCCGTTGCTCAGCAAGCCGGCGATAATCCCGGCGGCGATGGGTTTGGTCAGTTCGACCGGGTCAGCGTAACCGTAGCTGAAGGTGCGCGCATAGTCGACAACGCGCCGCAGGTCGTCCTCCGGCAGGTCGTAGGTGTGAGCCGGAATCGTGCCCGGGGCCAGGTCGGCGAAGATGGTGTCGTTACTGCGGTTGAACCAGTAGGCGACGTCGTTCAGCGGGCCGGCGACAGGGTCGGTTGTGGCCGCGTCGGGGCCGTCGCCCGCGCCGGTGTCGCCGTGGCAGGCGGCGCAGTTGGCGTCGTAGACCGTCTTGCCGGCGGCGACGGCGTCGGGCGAAGTCGCCAGGCTAAAGACGGCAGCGACAAGGTTCCAGCGGCCCTGCTCATCAATGGGATTGCTGCTCGCCGGGCCGAATGGGGGCATGCCGACGGCCGCCTCGCCATTGGTGATCTGCTGGAACATGACCGAAGGCATGGCCTGCCGGATGTAGTCGGCATCGAAGGGCATCGGGGCCGGGTTGCCCGTCTGCTGGATCAGCGGGCCATCCCCCTGTCCGGCGGGACCGTGGCAGTTGGCGCAGCGCGCGGCGAACGTTTCCAGTCCGGGGAAGCCTTCGGGCGTCGCCGGGGGCAGCACGGGGTCCTGGGCGCGCCCGGCAGCGGGCAACGCCAGGGCAACGGCGGCCAGAACCGCCAGGATGAGCGCGAACGTGAGCAACCGGCGCTTGGCGGCCGGGGGGGTCGAAAGGGTCATAGGGGGTTATCGGATAGGCTAATTCAGGCGCGGGCAGCCCGCGCCTTGGCGGCATCCTGCATGAGATTGTGGCCGCACTTCGGGCAGAAGCGGTCGGCCGGTTCGACGCGCCGGCCGCACTGCGGGCAATAGGCGGCGGTCGAGGTCGGGACGGTTGCCGACGGCGCGCCATTCGACGATCGGCCGCGCGCCTGGCGCACGGCAGACTCGATGTCCTCGTCCACCTGTTGCGGCGTGCGCGCCCGCCTGATGGCCGCTTCCAATTGGGCATCCAGATCGGCCGGCGCGGCCGCGGCCGGCGCGCCGGTGCTGTAGCCGTGCGCGTCAAGCTGCTGCGTTAACAAAGCGGCCTGCTTCATCAGTTGCGGCCGCCGCGCCTGGTAAAGCTCCGGCGCGACCTTGGCCGCTTCCATGTCGTCGTCCAATTCGCGAATCTGGCGCAGCAGAGCATCGCGGCGCAGGTGCAGGCTGTCAACTTCCTCGCGGTCGAGGCGGGCTTCTTCGTCTATAGGCATGGCGAACGGCCGCGCCAGATAGAGCAGGACGATGACGATGAGCGCCACGCCCAGTAATACGGAACCAAGAGTTAGTCCGGCGATCACGACAATGGCTCCTCCGGTCTACTGCGCCAGCAGGTCCGGGATGATAGTATCGAGCATCTGCTGGTTGACCGAGCCGATCTGCACGTGCTGGATGACACCGTCCTTGTCGATGAAGAACGTCTCCGGCACGCCGGTAATCTCGTAGGTCTGCGAGATGTCGGTGCCCAGGTCGGGCGCGTGGGGGAAGCTGACGCCGAAATCCTTCATGTACTGGAGCGAGTTCGGCTCCACGTCGGCATAGGCGACGCCGAGGACAACCAGTCCCTGGTCAGCATATTTCTGCCACGCCGCCTCAAGCATCGGCGTCTCGTCGCGGCACTCGACGCACCACGAAGCCCAGAAGTTGAGCACGACGACCTTGCCGCGCATGTCGGAAAGATTGGCCGTCGTCCGGCCGTCCCAGTTGTAGCCGTCGAAGAACTCGACGTCGAAGCCGGGCGCTCGCTGGCCGACCTCCGGCCGGGTGGCGCTGGTGTTCATCAGCGCCCAGCCGAGGACGGCCAGGAGGCCGACGACAACCAGCCACAGCAAGGCAGTCGTCAGCTTGATCCCCTTTTTCTTGACCGGCGCGGCCAGCTGCTCCAGCGCGGGCTGATTAGTAGTCGGTATCGTCTCGTTCATCTTCGTACCTTCGGAGGAAGAAACCACCGCTGCGGCAGATTCCACAGGTTAGCGTGCCGTCAATCCGTGGAATTTGCGTAATCCGTGGATTCGCTCTTCGATTTGTTCACTGTTTAAGGTCCCGCTCGACGCGGGCGATGTAGTCGTCCAGCGATTCGTCCCCCGCCGGCCCGGCCGCGGGCGGGCGCGAAACACCCGGCCCGGCCGGCGTCGCCGGCGAGGTTCGCATCCCGCGCAACAGGCGGGCAAAGAGCAGCAGCCCCAGCAAGATGCCCACCACCGGGACGACCCACAGCACGATCAGGCTAACACCGCGCCGGGGCGGGTTGGCCAGCACGCCGTCGCCGTACTGGCGGGCGAAGTAGTTGAGCACGTCCTGCTTGGATTCGCCGTCGGCCAGCTTGGTGCGGATCAACTCCCGCCAATCAGCGCACGCCTGGGTGGGGCAGACATCCAGCGGGGTACTCTCGCACACCGGACAGTAAAGGTCCTTGGCGACCTCATTCACTTCATCGTCGCTGATCGAGTCCTGCCCGTAGACCACGGCCGGCAGCAGCGCCAGCAGCAGGCCCAGAAAGAGAAGGCGGGGGAGGGTGTGGTTGCGCATGGTGTTCTTTCAGGACCACAGACCACAGCCAGAGCGTCTCCGGCTGTGGTCTGTGGTCTGTCGTCTCCCTAGTCTCCCGCCGCCGCGGCCACCGGCCGCCTCGCCCGCGCGGGCTGCTTCTCCCGCTCCGGCCAGGCGGCAATGAGCGTGCCCAGGATAAAGATGACGCCGCCCGCCCAGACCCAGTTGATCATCGGATTCAGGAAGATGCGGAACGTCGCCGCGTCGGCCGAGGTTGGTTCCCAGTTGACCAGGATGACATAGAAGTCCTCGGTGATCGTCGAGCGGGCCGAGGGGATGGTCATCGGCTGGCCCGTGCGCTGGTAGAACTCAATGCGCGGATCGAGCTTGCGCACGAAGTCGCCGTTCTTGTAGACATCGACATCGGCCTCGGTAATGAGCAGGTCATCGGCCCCCGGATAGCGAGTGACGGTGTTGAAAACCATCTCGAAGTCGCCAATCTGGACGCTTTCGCCCGAGTTGAGGCGGATTTGCGTTTCGGTCTGGTACAGGCCATCGGCGACGATGCCAAAAGCCATAACCAGCACGCCCATGTGAATCCAGTAGCCGCCGTAGCGCCGCCGGTTGCGGGCCATCAGGTTATTGAACGCCGTCCAGACGTTTTCACCCTTGCCCATGCGCGCCCGCGTGCCCTTGACGAACTCCATGATCGTCAGCGCGGCCGAGAACGACACCAGCCAGAAGCCCAGCAGCGCCGCCCACAGGTGGACGCCCAGGGCAAACAGGACGCCGATAAAGACCGTCGCGCCGACGGCCGGCCACAGCGCGGCGCGGCCCAGGCGCTGGATGCTCGTCTTATACCACATCGTCAGCGGGGCCACGCCCATCAGCAGCACCAGCGCGGCAAACAACGGAGCCAGCGCCCGCTCGTAAACCGGCGCGCCGACGAAGCCCTTCTCCCCCGTAAACAACTCAGAGAAGATGGGGTAGTAAGTGAATAGGAAGACCACGGCCAGGATGGCGATGATCAGGAAGTTGTTGTAGAGGAAGGCCGCCTCGCGCGACAGGTAGGAGACGAGGTGGTTCTCCGTGCGCAGGCTATCGCGCCGCACCGTGATCCAGTAGGCGGAAAAGACGAACATGATCACGATGAAGCCGAAGAAAAACGGGCCGATGGCTGATTGGGCGAAGGAGTGGACGGACGAGATGACGCCGCTGCGGACGATGAACGTGCCCAGGATGACGAGGCAGAAGGTGAGGACGACGAGGAACATGTTCCACATCTTGAACATCCGCATCTTCTCCTGGATCATGACCGAATGCAGGAACGCGGTGCCGGCCAACCAGGGCATGAGCGAGGCGTTTTCGACCGGGTCCCAACCCCAGTAGCCACCCCAGCCGAGCACGTCGTAGGCCCAGCGGCCACCCAGGATCAACCCCAGGCTCAGGAACAGCCACGCCACCAGCGTCCAGCGGCGCGTCGTCTTGATCCAGTTATCGCCCATCTGCTTCGACATGAGCGCGGCCATGGCGAAGGCGAAGGGGATGGTGAAGCCGACAAAGCCCAGGTAGAGCATCGGCGGGTGGATGATCATACCCGGATGGCGCAGCAGGGGGTTCAAACCATTGCCATCGGCTGGGATCACGGCGTTGCGGGCAAATGGATTCTCCACGAAGGTCGAGATGAGCAGGAAGAAGACCTGCACCATGCCCAGGACGATGATGACGTAGGGCATGAGTTCTTTTTGCTGCCGCCACTTGCTCAGCATCGCGGCGCAGGTGAAGGCCGACAGCAGCAGGTTCCAGAACAACAGCGAGCCGGCCTGGCCGCCCCACAGGGCGGTTACCTTTAGGTAGGTAGGCATCAGCCGGCTGCTGACCTGCGAGACATAGGCGATGGAGAAATCACCCGTCACCAGTCCGGTAATGAGCAAACCACAGGCCACGATGATGAGCGGGAAGACGGCGACAATGGCGTTGCGGGCGCTGCGCACCCACCGGTCGTCTTTCTTGCGCGCGCCATACCCCGCCGCGGCAATGGCATAGAGCGCGACCAGGAAAGCGACGACGAGAGTAATGAGGCCAAAGTCAGCAATCATGTGGTTTCATCCTGACAGCATAGCGGGCCAAGGGCGCGTTCCCGCGCCTTCGGCCCACCCCAAAGAGAATTAGGAATCAGGAATTCAGAGTGGCGCACTGCCACGAGGAGCCGTTCTTAATTCGTAATTCGTAATTCCTAATTCGTAATTTCGATTGATTCCGGATGGCCGGTTGCGCCGGCCTCTTCGTAGCGCGTCGGGCACTTGAGCATCAGGCCGCCGGGATTGGCGTTGAAGACGCCGTTGGTGTCGGCCCGGCCCTCGACGAGCGCCTGAGCCTGATTTTGCAACAGGTCAGGCTTTGGCTCGTTGAGCGCCACCACGTGAAGCTTCTGCGTCGGGTTATTGAGGTCGTCGACGATGTCGAACTCCAAGCGCGAGTTCTGGGCGTCGATCTGGGTGTACTGGATGGAATCACCGATGACCCAGCCGGCGACGCGCAAATCGCGACCCACCAGCCGGTCCTGCTCGGCGTAGAATTCACCGACGGTCTTGTAGAGCTGGGTGTTGCCGCTCATCGCGTTGACGACGAGAAAGACGACGGCGGCGAGGAGCAAAACGCCGCCGGCCACAAAAAAGAGCCGGTTGCGGCGGGGTTTTTCAAGAACCAGACTGTCATCGGTGTTCTGCCAGGTAACATCGGCCATGTGGGTGTCTCCTTCAGGTTCTGAGCTACTCTTCTTCTTCAGCCATTGCCGCCGCGTCCGCCTCGAGGATGGCGCGCGCCTGATCGGCATACTCTTCGGGCACGACCACATGGCCGGTGCCCAGCAGTCCAACCATCAAACCGAGCGCCTCGCCCGCCCCCTCTTGCCAGGCGCGAGCTGGGATGCCTTCGGCATGCAAACGGCCGACGATGATCTCGGCGACGGTAATGCCGGGCGTCTGCTCGACCGTTACCCAGCGCACCTCGCGCATTTCGCCCGCCGGTCCGGCGGCGTCCGTCTTGTCCGGTTCTGACAAAGGTTGGGGCGCGTCAGCGTTGAGCATAATTGATCCGTTGAGCTGCATTCACGAATGATCACAGCGATTATACCGCGCGCCGCCACAAGTGGGCAGCAATTTAAGCAAACGCCGAACTCCCGCAGTCCAGCCTATCGCGCAGCACAGCATTATTATAGACGACAATCGATGGTTAGCCAGCGCGGATTGTCACCCCTTTGGGTGACAGATGTCACCAGCGAGCCGGCGCCGCGGCGCAAAAAACAGGGACGCCAGCCAGAGCGGCGTCCCTGCGCATTCCGACCCAGTCCGCCGGCCGGTCAAACTTAATCGCCGGCGAGAGCCGGCATGCCGCTATAGCGCTGGCAGCCAGCGCACTTGGCCGGCAGCTGCCCCTCGGCGCGCACGAGCGCCACCCAGCAGGCCAACGAGGGGTTACGATAGGCCGGGCAGCCAACGCGCTGCTGCTCGTCGCAGTTCTTGAACACCCAGCAGGGAACCTTCGCCAGCGCCCCCCGGCCGGCGATCGGGCGCGGCGCGGCGGGCTGCATGACCGGAATGGGGATGGGGGGCCTGGCCTTTTCGGCCGCTTCTTCTTTCTCCCAGTGGTCAACCAGCTTGTTCATCCCGTAGCCAATGGCAAACATCAGCGCCATGGGCAGAACGCAGCGCAGGGCGAACAACGCCACCATGACCGCTGTCGCCTGAAATTCGTTCACGACGTACTCCTCAGCCGCCCCGCACGGCGGGTATACGGCTGCTGACTGTAGGATACGTCGTGAAGAGGTTGGGTGTCTATCCGGTGGACAAAGTATCTTTCGCGTGGGGTGATTACCCAAAAGTGCGGGGAACAGGAGTGATCGGCATCTCGTTAACCCGCTCCCCTAGCCTGGTGAAGATGCCGCACTCCTCCAAAGGATACCCGTTTGGCCTCACAGCGGCTCAGAAATGGCGATGAAACGAGAGACAAGCCGGTTTTAGGCAGGTAAGCTATCGTTCTTTATCATTGTCTCCCTGAATGATCTGGCAAGGGAAGACAGAGCGCGAGGGACAAAGAAGAGCTCAACCAAATACGCCTTCGCTCGACTGACCCGCACAATTGCCGAGCCTCGTTACAAAACGAGTCGAGTGATTAAATAAT